>JBGPVE010000061.1:0-13314 GCA_041491545.1 Gemmatimonadota bacterium
CGAGCCGTTCGTGGTGGTGGGGATGCATGCGGAGGCGGCCTCGCTCTTCAGCAACGCAGACAAGCCGCGACTCGCGATCCCACACACCGTCTTCACCAAGATTGCCGACTTCGAGAAGGGCTGGATGGAGTTCGCCGTGGTCCCCACCGATTCGGCGACCGTGCAGGCCGCGCAGGACGAGGTGACGGCCGCTCTGCGCACCGCCCGGGGACTCCGGCCGGCCGATCCGAATAATTTCACGATCATGACGCAGAACAAGCTGCTGGACACGTTCAACAGCATCACCGCCGGGTTCTTCGTCGCGATGGTCGCGCTCTCGAGCGTCGGATTGATGGTGGGCGGAGTCGGTGTCGTGGCCGTGATGATGATTTCGGTCAGCGAGCGAACCCGCGAGATCGGCGTCCGTAAGGCGCTCGGTGCGACTCGACGGGAAATCATGTTCCAGTTTCTGGTCGAGGCCGCCACGCTCACGCTGGTCGGGTGCCTGATCGGCATGGGAATCGGCACCCTGATCGCGTGGGCCGTGCGCTCCTTCACACCGGTCCCCGCGGCCGTCCCCCTCGCCTCGGTGGTTGCGGCGGTGGTGGCCTCGATCCTCACCGGCGTGCTCTTCGGGCTTTACCCGGCGGGGAAGGCCTCGAAGCTGGATCCGGTGGAGGCGCTGAGATACGAGCGCTAGGATCGGGACAGCGCCTTAGGGGTGAACCGTTGAGGGGGGAAGGTGAACTGGGCCCATTTACCCGTCACCCTTCCCCCTTTACCGTTCACCCTCTGTGACTACCCCCTCCCGCCCGTCCCAATGCCCGTAGCCGAGGCGATCAGGCTTGCCGTCCAAGCGATTTGGGGCGCCAAGCTGCGCTCCTTTTTCACCTTGCTCGGCATCATCGTCTCGGTCGGGTTCCTGGTGGTCGTGGTCGCCATCATCCAGGGGATGAACGCCTACGTGAAGGAGAACCTCACGGGGGCGATGATCGGGACGAACGCGTTCCAGCTCCGGCGGAACCCGATTTCGATCGGCCTGCTCGACGACGAGCAGCTCACGGCCATCGCGAAGCGGCCGCTGGTGACCCGGGAAGACGCCGAGGTGGTGCAGCGTGCCTTGCCCGATGCCCAAGCGGTGGCGCTCCAGTCCGGCTGGCCCACGCCGGTGAGCGATGTCGCCCACGGCAACCAGACGGTGGGCAACGTGCTCGTCTTCGGCGTCACCCCGCCCTACCAGATCGTCCAGGACTATCGCTTCGCCTATGGGTCGCCGCTCACCGAGCCCGACGTGCGCGAGCGGCGCTACGTCGTGGTGCTCGGATACGATATCGCCGACAAGCTGTTCAGTCAGCCCGCAGCCGCCGTCGGCAAGAAGATCCGCGTGAGCGGCTACGAGCTCACCGTGAAAGGGGTGACGGCCAAGAAAGGCCGCGTGCTCGGCCAATCGTTCGATGCGTTCGTGTTGATCCCGTTCACCACGTTCGAGGCCATGTACGGCCGGCGCAAGACGACCGTGGTCTCGGTAAAGATGTCGACTGCGGATGAGATCGAGAACGCGATGGCGCGAACCGAGGAAGCGATGCGGGTGGCCCACCGCCTCCGGCCCGGTGAGAGCAACGATTTCACGGTGGACAAGGCGGATGCGCTGGTGGCCTTCTGGAAGAGCCTCACCCGGCTGCTGTTCACGGCGATTCCGGCCGTGGTGGGCATCGGGATCGTGGTGGGCGGCATCGTGATCATGAACATCATGCTGATGACGGTCAACGAGCGGACCCACGAGATCGGACTGCGCAAGTCGCTGGGAGCCAGGCGGCGCGACATCCAGCGCCAATTCCTGGTGGAGGCGCTCGTGCTCTCCGCCCTGGGCGGCGTGCTGGGGGTGGTGGGCGGTTGGGTGCTGGCCACGCTGGTATCACAGCTCACGCCGCTGCCCGCGCGCATTACGCTCTGGTCCGTCGGCGTGGCGCTCGCCTTGGGCGCCGGCACCGGCATCATCTTCGGGGTGTATCCCGCGAGCCGGGCGGCGAAGCTCGACCCGATCGCGGCGCTCCGGGTCGAGTAGCCCATGCACTTCCGCACCGCGCTCGAAGGCGTCACCATCGCCGTCGATTCCCTTCGCTCCAACAAGCTGCGATCGTTTCTTACCATCCTGGGCGTGGTCATCGGCGTCAGCACGGTCATGGCCATCGCCTCCATGGTGCAAGGCATTCGGAGCCAAATCTTCAACGCCATCGAGACGGCGGGTCCCAGCGTCTTCTACGTCATGCGGTACTTCTCGCAGACGCCGGTCAATCCCGATCGTCTGCCGTACGAGGTGCGGATTCGCCCCGTGCTGGACAACCCCGACGCCGCGGCGATTCGGCGCATCCCCGAGATCGGCTACGCGAGCATGTGGGTGCAGCTCTTCCAGCGGGTCGAATACCAGGGCGAGCGCACCCAGACGGTCGCCGTGTTCGGGGCCGATGACCGATACATGGAGATCCAGGGCGGGGCCCTGCTCAGGGGTCGCTTCTTTACTCGGGCCGAGCTCGCCGGCGAGGCGGTGATCGTGCTCGAGTCGGGCGTGGCCGACCGGCTCTTCGGCCAGATCGAGCCGATCGGGCACTACATCCGGGTGGGTGGAAAGTCGGTGCGCGTGATCGGGATCTACGAGAAGCCCGGCAATATCTTCGAGCCGCCCGGCCAGGAGACGGCCGGCGTGATACCGTTCGAGTTCGCCAGTCACAATTTCCATTACGACGCCACCAACAGTCTGTTCATTGCCGCCAAGCCGAGGAGCGGGGTCAGCGTGGATCAGGCGAAGGACCTCGTGATCGCCGCGCTGCGCCGGGCGCGCAATCTGCGGCCGGGGATGCCCAATACCTTCGACCTCATCAGTCAGGACCAGATCCTCGAGGTGGTGGGCAACTTCACCTCGTATTTCTTCATCGCGATGGTCGCGCTGTCGAGCGTGGCGCTGCTCGTGGGCGGGATCGGCGTGATGGCGATCATGATGGTGTCGGTGACCGATCGCACCCGGGAAATCGGGCTCCGGAAAGCGGTCGGCGCCACCCGGCGCGAGGTGCTGTGGCAGTTCCTGGTGGAGGCCGCGACGCTCACCGGCATCGGCGGCCTCATCGGGGTGGCGGCCGGGCTCGGCATGGGCGAGCTGCTCAAGTTCGCCCTCCGGCTCCAGTCCGGCGTGCCGCTCTGGAGCGCCACGCTTGCCGTGGGTGTGAGCATCGCCATCGGGCTTGGCTTTGGGCTCTATCCGGCCAACCGGGCGGCCCGCATGAACCCGGTGGACGCGCTCCGGCACGAGTAGCGGCCCGGCCCGTTCCACGGTGCCCGGCGCCCGCGTACATTCCGCCCCATGCCTGTCGACATCTTGGCGATCGCCGCCCACCGCGACGACGTGGAGCTGACCTGCGCGGGGACCCTGCTCCGCGCCCTGGACCAGGGCTATCGCACCGCCATTCTCGATCTCACCGCCGGCGAGACGGGTACCCGGGGCAGCGCCGAGCGCCGAGCCGAGGAGGCAGCCCGCGCCGCCCAGATTCTGGGAGTCGCCGAGCGGCGAAATGCCGGACTCCCGGACGCCCATCTGCACAACGACGAGCCGACCCGGCGGATCGTGGTGGAGCACATCCGCCACTTCGCGCCCCGGATCGTGATCCTCCCCTTTCCGGTCGGCCGGCATCCGGACCATCCGGCGGCCTCGGAGGTGGGACGGGACGCCTGCTTCCTGGCGGGCCTCGCCAAGTACGACGCAGCCGGCGCCCCCCACCGGCCCCACAAGATCCTCTACGCCCTGGCATACCGCGAAGATCCGATCAAGCCGACCTTCGTGGTGGATATCAGCCCCCAGTTCGAGCGCAAAATGGCGGCGATCCGCTGCTACGCCAGCCAGTTCGACGGCGCCCAGAGCGCCGGCGAGATCTTTCCCACCGGCCAGGACCTCTACGCCCTGGTCGAGACGCAGAATGCCCACTACGGGTCGCTCATCCGCACCCGGTTCGGCGAGCCGTTTTACACCCACGAGACGGTCCGGGTGGACGACGTGACCAAGCTCGAAGTACAGAGCATGTAGCCTGGCCGGGGTTCGCGGCCACCTCGCTCGGCGGCTATCTTTAACCGCGTATGACACCAGCGGTTTATCTCGACCACGCGGCCACCACGCCCGTACGGCCCGAGGTGCGGCAGGCCATGCTGCCATACCTGGGGCACGAGGTATTCGGCAACCCCTCGAGCGCTCATTGGTTCGGCCGCGCCGCGCGAGCCGGCGTGGAGCAGGCCCGCCGCCAAGTCGCCGCGGCGGTCGGGGCGGATTCGGCGCAGGTATTCTTCACCTCGGGCGGCACCGAGGCCGACAATCTCGCGGTGCTGGGTGCGGCGCTCGCCGCCCGCGATCGAGCGTCACCCATGTGCGTCGCGGTCTCCGCCATCGAGCACAAGGCGGTACTCGCCGGCGCCCACGCGGTGGCGCACCTGGGTGGAGAAGAGATCCTGTTGCCGGTTGATCCAAACGGCGTGATCGATCTCGCCGGGCTCGAGGCCGCCCTGGCGCGCCGGCCCGCCGTCGTATCGGTGATGTTGGTCAACAACGAGACCGGCGTCATCCAGCCCATCGCCGAGATCGGCCGGCGCTGTCGCGCCGCCGGCACGCTCTTTCACACCGACGCGGTGCAGGCGCTGGGAAATCTACCGATCGCATTCGCCGGCCTGCCCTGCGATCTGCTCACGGTCTCGGCCCATAAGATCGGCGGGCCCAAGGGCGTGGGTGCGCTCGTCGTTCGGGACCGAGCCAAGGTCGCGCCACTCATCACCGGCGGCGGCCAACAGGGCGGGCTGCGCCCCGGCACCGAGAATGTCGCCGGGATCGTCGGCTTCGGCGTGGCGGCCGAGCTCGCGGCGCAACAGCAGCCGGAGCACGCCTGCCGCCTTGCCGGCCTTCGCATGCATCTCACCAAGCTCATCGCCCAGGCCGTGCCCGACGTGGTGTTCACGGCCGACGGCGCCGAGCGGGTTCCACATATCCTCAACTTCTGCGTGCCGGGAGCCGATTCCGAAGCGCTCCTCATGCATCTGGATCTCGCCGGCGTGGCCGCTTCCGGTGGCTCGGCCTGCAGCACGGGAGCCGTGGAGCCGTCCCACGTGCTGACGGCCATGGGCCTGCCGCGCGAGCTGGCGATGTCGGCGATCCGATTCAGCCTGGGCCGGGAGACGACCGAGGCCGACCTGCATCACGCCGTCGCGGTGCTGCCGCCGGCGATCGACAAGGTGCGCGCGCTCACGCGGGTGCTCGCCCGTGCCTGAGCGCGTGCTCGTCGCGATGTCCGGCGGCGTCGACAGCTCCGTCGCCGCGGCGCGCCTGGTCGAGCAGGGCTACGACGTGGTGGGCGCCACTATGAAGCTCTTCTGCTACGGCGACTCGGTGCCGGACCGGCCCTGCTGCTCCCTCGATTCGATCAACGACGCGCGCGACGTGGCGGCCGCTCTCGGCATTCCGCATTTCGTGCTCAATCTCGAGGACCGCTTCAGCCTGCACGTCATCCAGAACTTCGTGAGCGAGTACAGCCGTGGGCGCACGCCGATTCCGTGCGTCCGGTGCAACTCGTTCACCAAGTTCCGCGATCTGCTCGGGCACGCCGACGCGCTGGGCTGCGAGCGGATCGCCACCGGACACTATGCCGTCGCCCGGGACGGCGCGCTCCATCGGGGCCGGGATCCGAACAAGGATCAGAGCTACTTCTTGTGGGGGATCGATCGCGCCGTGGTCCGGCGGATGCTGACGCCGGTCGGTGAGTTGTCGAAGACCGAGACGCGGGCCTATGCCCGTCGCCTCGGCTTGAGCACCGCGGATAAGGAGGAGTCGGTGGAGATCTGCTTCGTGCCGGACGACGATTACGCCGCTGTGCTCGAGCAGCATTTGCCGCCAGAGGCGCCGGCGCTTCAGCCGGGTGCCTTCGTCACCACGTCGGGCGAAGTGCTCGGCCGTCACCCGGGCTATGCCCGGTACACGGTGGGTCAGCGGAAGGGCCTTCCGGGAGGCGCCCGCGAGCCGCGCTACGTCGTGGCGATCCGGCCCGAAGTCCGCGAGGTCGTGGTCGGCTCGTCCGAGGAGTTGCTGGGCCACCGGGTTCGCCTCGAGGAGATGAACTGGCTGACCGACCCGCTCGAGCCGGGCGACGCGTGCGAGACCCAGCTGCGCTACCGGGCCCGCGCGGTCCCGGCGACAGTCATCGCCGCCGAGGACGGGGCGCTCGAGCTGGCGCTGGCGGTGCCGGTACGGGCGATCGCACCGGGACAGTCCGGCGTGCTCTACGTCGGCTCGCGCGTCCTGGGCGGCGGAGTGATCGCATGAGACTCGACGGGGCGCTCGCCCTGTTGCTCGCCGCCGCTCCCCTCGCGGCACAGCAAAAGAAGCCCATCACGGTCGACGACCTCCTCGCGCTCAAAGTCGCGAGCAATCCGCAGCTCTCTCCCGACGGCAAATTGGTGGCATTCGAGGTCACCACGCCTTCGCTCACGGACAATCGGAATATCAGCAAACTCTGGCTGGCGCAGACCGATGGACAGGAGGTCTGGCAGGCGACGAGCGGCGGCGCCAGTGACCGGGCCCCTCGCTGGTCACCCGACGGCAAGACGCTCGGCTTCATTTCCACCCGCGAGGGCGGCTCCCAGGTGTGGCGCTTACCGATCAAGGGCGGCGAGCCGAGCAAACTCACCAGCCTTCCGAGCGGCGTGAGCGCGTTCGAATGGAGCAAAGACGGAAAAGCCGTCTACGCCGTCTCCGACGTGAAGTGGCCGCCGGCGCAGGAGATCGACGCGCGCAACGGGGAGCTTCCCACCGACGCGAGGATCTGGACCTCGCTCTTCTACCGGCATTGGGACGAATGGCGGGTGGGCCAGCGGCAACATCTCTTTCGGGTCATGTTGGTTGACGGGAAGGCGACCGACCTCACGCCGATCGATCGCGACGTGCCCACGCTCGCGCTGGGCGGCAACGACATCGCGCTCTCCCCGCCCGGCACCGAGCTGGCCGTGACCATCAATCCCGACTCCAACGCCGCCGTCGGTACCAACAACGACGTCTTCGTCATGGGGCCGGACGGGGCGGGCCGGCAGCCGATCACCACGAATCCGGCGAACGATCACAGCCCCGCCTATTCGCCCGACGGGCGGTACATCGCGTACCTGTCGCAGGAGGTAGCGGGATTCGAGTCCGACCGGCAGCAGATCGTGTGGTACGAGCGGGCCACCGGCAAGCGCGCATCGCTCACGGCGAGCTGGCACCTGAGCGTGAGCGAATTCGCCTGGGCCCCGGACGCCCGATCGATCATCGCGCAAGTGGAGGAGCGGGGCGGCGTGGTGCTCTACCGGATCGAGGTGCCGGGCGGCAAGCGTACGAAGGTCGTCTCCGGGGGCACCAACACCAGCGTGCGCACCGCCTCGAGCGGAGATCTGATGGTGTTCCTCCGCCAGAGTGCCGCCGCCCCGCCGGAGATCTACCGGGCCAGCCTGAGCGGCGGCGATCTCAGACCGATCACCAAGCTCAACGCCGAGGCGTTGGCCAAGCTCGACCTCCCGGCGCTCGAGCCGTTCGGCTTCGTCGGCGCGATCAACGATTCGGTCTTCGGCTGGCTGGAGCGACCGCCCGGGTTCGACGCCTCGAAGACCTATCCCTTGTTGCTGCTGATCCACGGAGGACCGCAAGACGCCTGGAACGACCAGTGGCATCAGCGGTGGAACTACGCGCTGTTCGCGTCGCGCGGGTATGTCGTGGCGATGATCAACCCGCATGGGTCGACGGGCTATGGGCAGCCGTTCACGAACAGCGTCTCCAAGAACTGGGGCGGCGCGCCGTACGACGATCTCATGAAGGGTCTCGACGCGCTGATCAGCCGGCCGTATGTTGACCGGAACCGGGTGGGGGCGGCGGGCGCGTCGTATGGCGGCTACATGGTCTACTGGATCGCCGGTCACACGACGCGCTTCAAGGCGCTGGTGGCGCACGACGGCGTCTTCAGCCCGTTCTCGATGTCGGGCTCGACCGAAGAGCTGTGGTTTCCGATCTACGAGTTCGGCGGCTCGCCGCTTTCGCCCTCGGCGCGGGCGCTGATGGAGAAGTGGTCGCCGGCCAACTTCGTGTCCAGCTGGTCGACGCCCATGCTGATCGTGCACAGTCAGAACGATTTCCGGGTGGACGTGTCGGAGGGCTATCAAGCCTTCACCGCGCTCAAGCTGCGGAACGTTCCGGCCAAGTTCCTGTACTTTCCGGACGAAGGTCATTGGGTCGCCAAGCCGCGCAACCGCCGGCTCTGGTGGGGCACCGTGCTCGATTGGCTCGACACTTATCTCTCCCGCCAATGATACATCTCATCATTCGCCTCCTGATCAACGCCGCGGCGCTGTTGGCGGCCGTGTACATCATCCCCGGCATGCATTTCACCGGCGGGGTGCGGAACCTGCTCGTTGTCGCGCTGATCTTCGGGGTGGTGAACGCCCTGGTGCGCCCCGTCCTCACGCTGCTGAGCTGCCCGTTGATCGTGCTGACGCTCGGGCTCTTCACGCTGGTCATCAACGCGGTGATGCTGCTGGCCACGGCCCGACTGTCGCAGTACTGGCATCTCGGTTTTGCCGTCGACGGATTTCTGCCGGCGTTCCTGGGTGGCATCGTGATCGGGATCGTGAGCACGATCCTGACGCTCACCGTGGGGCGGGCGGTGCGAGACTAGCCCGTTACTCAGCCGTTACACGTCGATTCCCTCCAGTGACCCGAGGCGCGTACATTCCCGGCGTGACTCAAATCCATACCCCGCCGCCGGCGGCCGAGCCGATGGCCGTCGATCTCCGGCACCCGTCGCTCTACTTGAACCGCGAGCTGTCCTGGCTCGAGTTCAACCGGCGGGTGCTCCATGAAGCGCTCGACTCCCGCACCCCCCTGCTCGAGCGGCTCAAGTTCCTCGGCATTTTCAGCAGCAACCTCGACGAATTCTTTCAGGTCCGCGTCGCCGGGCTGAAGCAGCAGCTCGCGGTCGGCGTCGTCGAGCGAACCGCCGACGGGATGACGCCGGAGGACCAGCTCCGGGCCATCTCGACCACGGTCCGGGAGCTGTGCAAGCAGCACCAGCGATGCCTCATGCACGACGTGATTCCCGCGCTCGCCGAGCATGGGGTACACCTCGCGATGAGCGTAGGCGAGCTGACGCCGGCCGACCGCGAGCACGTGGACCGGTACTTCCTGGCCAATGTCTTTCCGGTGCTGACCCCGCTGGCCGTCGATCCGGGCCATCCCTTCCCCTACATCTCGAACCTGAGCCTCTCGCTCGCGGTCGCGCTTCGTGGCCCGGACGGAGAAGAGCGATTCGCTCGGGTCAAGGTGCCCAAGATCCTGCCTCGCTGGGTGCCGCTCACGACGCCGAATCGATTCGTGCCGCTCGAGCAGGTGATCGGCTCCAGTATCGAGATGCTATTTCCAGGCATCGAGATTCTCGGCTGGTACACCTTCCGGATCACGCGGAACACCGATCTCCAAATCGAGGACAGCGATGAAGCCGAGGATCTGCTGAGCCTGATCCAGGAGGAGGTGCGAAACCGACGGTTCGCCGAGGTGGTGCGGATCGAAGTGCACGCCTCGATGCCGCAGTCGCTCCGGCAACTGCTGGTGGCGGAGTTCAGCGAGGAACAGGAGCAGCCGGCTCATCCGCTCACGAGCGACGACATCTACGAGACGATGGGACTGCTCGACACCGCCGATCTGCTGAGCCTCTCGGCCCTCGACATTCCCCCGCTCAAGGATCCGCCATTCCATCCCGGCACCCAGGCACGCCTCGCCGGCACCCGGAACATCTTCGAGGTGATCCGGGAGGGCGACATTCTCCTGCACCATCCGTACGACAGCTTCGCGACGTCGGTGGAACGGTTCATCCAGGGGGCGGCCGAGGACCCCGACGTCGTCGCCATCAAGCTCACGCTCTATCGAACCGGCGGCGACTCGAGCATCGCGCGGCTCCTGGCCCAGGCGGCGGAGCGCGGGAAGCAGGTGGCCGTGCTGATCGAGCTGCAGGCGAGGTTCGACGAGGAGAACAACATCATCTGGGCCCAGCGGCTGGAAGATGTGGGCGTTCACGTGAGCTATGGCGTTACCGGTCTCAAGACCCACGCCAAGCTCACCCTGGTGGTGCGGCGCGAGGGCGATTCGATGCGCCGCTACGTGCACCTCGGCACCGGCAACTACAATCCCAAGACCGCGCGGCTCTACACCGATTTCGGCCTGTTGTCGGACAATCCCGATCTGGGCGCGGATCTCACCGATCTGTTCAACGTGCTGACCGGCTTTGCGTCACCAGCCGGCTATCGCAAGCTGATCGTGGCGCCGAGAGGCATGCGCGAGCGGTTCATCGAGATGATCCGGCGAGAAGTCCGGCACAAAGAGGCCGGGCGGCCAGCCAGAATCTTCGCCAAGATGAATGCGTTGGTGGATCCCGATGTGATCGCGGCGCTGTACGAAGCGTCGCGCGCGGGCGTGCCCATCGATCTGGTGGTGCGGGGCATCTGCTGCCTGCGGCCGGGTCTGGCTGGGGTGAGCGACCACGTGCGGGTCGTCAGCATCATCGGTCGGTTTCTGGAGCATTCGCGGGCGTTCTACTTCCTGAACGGCGGCGCGGAAGAGGTCTACATCGGCTCGCCCGACTGGATGCCGCGCAATCTCGACCGCCGGATCGAATGCGTGGCCCCGATCGAGAACCCGGCGCACCGCCAGACGATCCGCAACGTCCTCGAGCTCATGTGGACCGACAATCGCCAGGCGTGGGATCTCAAACCGAACGGCACCTACGAGCAGCGGCATCCGCCGACGCCCGAGGCCGAGCGGGCCACCCATCGGATTTTGGCGGAAAGCCTTCGGCCGGGCGGCTGACGGCGAGCGCTCAGTACGCCATTCCCACCAACGTCGCGAACTGCTTCATCAACTCCTGCGCCTCGACTGACGGGTTCTCCGGTATCGTCACGCGAACCTCGACCAGTTGATCACCGCGGCGGCCGCTCTTCTCGATCCCCTGCCCCTTGATTCGGAAGCGCCGGCCCGGCTGAGTGCCGGGCGGAATCTTGAGCACCACCTTCTTACCATCGAGCGTGCGAACCCGGAGCCGGGTGCCGAGCACGGCTTGCGCCAGATTGATCGGGACCTCGCAGATGAGGTCGAGCCCGTCCCGCTGGAAGAAGCGATCGGGCTGCACCTGAAAGGTGATGATGAGGTCGCCCGCCGGCGCACCACCCCGCCCGGGTTGTCCCTGGCCGCGGAGTCGGACCTTGGAACCGGATTCCGTCGCCGGCGGGACGGTGATCATCACCCGGCGCTCCGTCCGGATCTCTCCGACACCCTGACACGTCGGGCACGGCACCGATGGGATCTTGCCGCGACCCCGGCACTGCGGACACGGACGATTGACGGCAAAGTTGCCCTGGCCGAACGAGATCCCGCCGCGCCCGCCGCACTCGGGGCAGGTGTTGAGCGTGGCGCCCGGCGCGGCACCGTTTCCGCCGCAGGTGGCGCACGGCTCGGTGACGGGCAGCGTCACCGGCACCTTGCCTCCCAGCATCGCCACCCGGAACGGAACCTCGAGCACGGCCTCTAGGCTGTCGCCACGCTCGTCCCGCCGGCCACGGCCGAAGATGGAGGAGAAGATGTCGCCCAGCCCCAACCCGCTGAGATCACCGAACTCCATCTCCTCGTTGGAGAAGCCGCCCGCGTCGCCGTATCCCCCGCCCGCACCGGGGCGCGGACCCGCTCCCGCACCGGCCCCGGCCGGACGCCGCGCGTACCCATCGAACGCGCCGTACTTGCGCATCTGGTCGTACTGCTTGCGCTTCTCGGCATCGGAGAGCACGGAGTGCGCCTCGGAGATCTCCTTGAAGCGCTCGGCGGCCGATGGATTGTTCGGATTGGCGTCGGGGTGATACTGCTTCGCGAGCTTGCGATACGCCTTCTTGATCTCCCCCTGAGTCGCGGAGTCAGGCACCCCGAGCACCTGATAGAAGTCCTTGGCGGCCACGTTAGCCGGCGCCTTGCACGGAGTACACCTGCACGCGTGCAGGCCGCACCAGCTGGCCCTTGAAGCGGTAGCCGGTCTGGA
Organism: Gemmatimonadota bacterium; assembly: GCA_041491545.1. Lineage (GTDB taxonomy): Bacteria > Gemmatimonadota > Gemmatimonadetes > Gemmatimonadales > GWC2-71-9 > DASQPE01. The sequence goes on from JBGPVE010000061.1 coordinate 12,099, forward strand.
ACGTCGCGCTCACCTTGTGGTCCTGGCCCGGATCGTTCGTGGGAACGGTGGATACCGCCTCGTGCTCGGCCGGATTGAACGCGGCGCCGGCCGGATCGATTCGCTCGACTCCCGCGGCCTCCAGCTCCTTCCGAAGCTTCCGGTCGACGAGCACTAACGCCTCGTGGAGCGATTCGGCCGGCGTGTTCCGCACGTCCGTGGTCGCGATGCGGTCCATGTCGTCCAGCACGTCCAACAGCCGGATCACGAAGGCGGCCTGTGCCCGATCGGAAAGCTCCACCCGCTCCCGGGCGACGCGCTTCCGGTAGTTGTCGAACTCCGCGGCGAGTCGAAGCTGGCGGTCGCGAAGCTCGGCCGCTTCGTTCTCCAGCCGGCGGATCGCCTCGTAGGAAGGCTCGACGGGCAGGCCCACGCCGGGATTGGTTTCCATATCGGTCGAGGCGATATCGGCTCCATCGGCGGCTGGCCCCGTCTTTGGGGGCGCCGTCTCGCGATCGCTGCTAAATCGATCATTATCCTTCACTTCCATCCTCACGACTCAAAGAGACAGGCGTAAGATAACAGCCATTCGTGGGCTGGGGAGGTTGGTCAAACTCCTAAAGGGCGGGCGGCGGGAGGCGGTTTACCCGGGCGTGCCGGCCCGCGCGAGCGGAAGGCGGCGGAGCCGGCGCAGGAGGATAAAGAGCGCGGCTTGCGCGGCACGGGTCCGGATCTCGCCGCGGGTCCCGACCAAGAGATGCTTCACGGCCTCGGTCTCGCTCCTGAGCGCGCAGCCGAACCAGACCGTCCCCACCGGCTTGGTCTCGCTCCCGCCACCCGGCCCGGCAACCCCGGTCACCGAGAGCGAGAGGTCCACGTCGAGGCGGCGTACCGCACCCACCGCCATGGCTCGAGCCACCTCCTCGCTTACGGCGCCGTGGCTCGCGAGCGTCTCCGGCGGCACGTCGAGCAGCGTGCGCTTGAGCCTGTCGTCGTAGCAGACGACGCCACCCATGAACACATCCGAGCTGCCCGGCGTGTCGGTGAGCCGCCCGCCCAGGAGCCCGCCGGTGCACGACTCCGCTACGCCGATCGTGAGCCCGCGCGCGCGCGCCTGCTCGAGCACGACGCTGGAGAGGTCGACGTCGCCTTCGCCGTAGACGTGCTCGCCGCCGCGACTGCGCAGCAGATCCGCAGCCGCCCGAAGCCGCCGGTCCGCCTCTTCCGGCGGCAGATC
>JBGPVE010000062.1:0-12729 GCA_041491545.1 Gemmatimonadota bacterium
ACGGTCTTGATCATCGTCTGGCCGGTCTTGAAATCCTTGCCGCCGATGGCCACCGATTTCGACTTGGCCAGTTGCTCCATGGCCGGGAAGTCGCACGTGAGGTTGGGTGCGCCGTTGGCGAACGGTACGCCCTCCATCAGGGCGGCGTAGGCGTACAGCATCGATGGTGCGATCGACGGGTCGTTGCCGTCCATCGCCTTCTCGAACGCCTCGAGGCTCCAGTGAGCCGGCCCGGGACTGATGAAGATCTCGGTCGACGCGCACCAGACGATCACCAGACGATCGCAGCGGTTCTTGGCTTTGAAATCGCGGATGTCGGCCCGGATCTGCTCGGCGAGATCGCGCTTGGTCTTGCCCTTCTTGACGTTGACGCCTTCGAGCCGCTTCACGTAATTCTGGTCGAAGGCCGCCGGCATCGGGGCGATGGCCTTCAGAAACTCCGCGATCGGCTCGACGTGCTCGTGCCGGTCCAGCACCCCGCAGTGAAGCGCCGACTGGTACGCGTTGTCCGGAACCGGATCCCAGGCGCCGAAGACCAGATCCCCGAGCGCGGCGAGCGACGCGAAGTCCTTGATCAGTGGCGACCGCCCCTCGGTGCGCTTCCCCAGGCGGATCGTGCCCATCTGGGTGAGCGAGCCGATCGGCTTCGCCTTCCCGCGCCGGATGTTTTCCACGCCCGCAATGAACGTCGACGCCACGGCGCCGAGCCCGACACACAGCACCCCAAGCCTTCCCTGCGCCGGCGCGATCCGCCGGGGCTTCTGCTCAGCCACTGGTTACGATCCTTTCGCGAGAGAATCGAGCGACCGTGGCCCGGTCTCCACCCTTCGGACCGGGGTCTCCGCAATGCCGCCCTCCGCATGCCGGTAGACGCACACGAACCGCTGGACGACGGTGACGATGGACGCAAAGGCGAGCAGCGCCACGATGATCTCGAGCACCAACGCGTGAGGCCCGGCACCGACCAAGAGCGACAGCGCGCCAAGTCCCACGATGCGCTCCGCCCGCTGGGCGATGCCCACCTTGCACTCGATCCCGAGTCCCTCGGCGCGCGCCCGCGCATAGGACACCAGCAGAGAGCTCAGAATCGCCACCATGGATACGATGATCGCCGGGCCCCGGTATGCCACGTCGGGCGCCGACAGCAGGAAGGCCCCGATGCCGATGAACGTGGCGCCGTCGCCGATCCGGTCGAGCGTCGAGTCGTAGAAGGCGCCGAACTTGGTGACCATAGCGCCTCCACGGGCGACCTGCCCGTCGAGGGTATCGATCAGCCCGCTCAGCAGCAGCAGCGCGCCGCCCAGCCGAATTGCGCCGACGGCGTACGCCACCGCTGACACGAGCACGAAGCCCGTACCGATCGTCGTGATGCTGTTGGGCCTGACCCCGGTTCGAATCAGCCAATCCACCAGCGGACGAATGATGGCATAGAACGGCCGCTCCAGCACATCCAGCGGTTTCAGCCTCGCATCGCTCCTCGCCCCCACGCCGGTAGGCACCCGGGGCCCGTGGCCCAAACGACGCGAAACAATAATTGGCAGAACCGTTTAGGGCAATTGGACAGGCTCACTCCGGATACAGCAGTATCCTCTGGCGGCGGCGCTCGAATTCCGCCCTCGGGGCGGCCCAGTCGCGGATGATCGCCTCGGGCGCGATGCCCCGAACCACCGCGTCCCGCAACCCACTGCCGCCCGCCAATCGATCGAACTGCCGGTCGATCCAGCCAATCCGATCCGGATGCCGCGCCTGGACCGCCGCCAAGAGATAGACCGCCGTGCGGGTAGGGTCGTAGGTCCGACGATCGGTCACCTCGAGCCGGATTCCGGCCACGAGCGTATCGGCAAAGCGTCCGTCCCCGGGGCGATACGGCGTAAACTGCACGGCGCGGAACCGAACGCCGGGCAAGGCCGCCGCCCGCAGGCTGGCGAGCACGCCGGCGATATCGAGCCAGGGCGCGCCGATCTGCTCGAAGGGCGCATCCGATCCGCGGCCGACCGAGAGCGCCGTGCCCTCGAACAGGCAGAGTCCGGGATAGTGGAACAGCGCTTCGAGCGAGCGAAGATTCGGACTCGGCGGAACGAAAGGGAGACCGGTCTGGTCGTAGGCCAGCGAGCGACGCCACCCGACGGCGGGAATCACCGTGAGGTCGGTCGCCAAACCGAGATCGAGCCGGCCGAGGCGCGCCAGCTCGCCGATCGTGAGGCCGTGACGCATTGGGACCGCGAGCCGCCCAACAGACGACGCGTGACTCGGATCGAGCACGTTGCCCTGGACCAGCCCGCCCAGCGGATTCGGGCGATCCAAAATGACCATCGGTATTCCGCGACGGGCGGCCGCCGCCATCACGTCGAGGGTGGTGCTCAGGTAGGTGTAGTAGCGCGCGCCCGCATCTTGCAGATCGACCAGGAGCACGTCGAGATCCGTCAGCATCGAGTCGGTGGGAGCGGAAGTCCGACCGTAAAGACTGTAGATTGGAAGGCCCGTCGCCGAGTCTCTGGTCGATGCGACCGCGGTGCCCGGATCGGCGGCGCCGCGGAAACCGTGCTCCGGACTGAACAGCGTCGTAAGCCGCACGCCGGCGCCCCGCAACCGTTCGGCGTCGCTCACGCCTCGCGCATCGACGCCGGTCTGGTTGGTGACGAGTCCGACACGGCGCCCGCGGACGAGTTGCGCGCTGTCGGTCAGCAGGACGTCGATGCCCGGGCGGACCGCGACCACCGCACCGGGCGGCGCGGGCTGGCGCGACGCAGGTGTCGTCACCGGCCCGCACGCGGCACTCACCGCGGAGATCCACGTCAAAGCGAGCCGTCTGTGCACCTGAGATTCCTCGTTACGATCGCGATCGTGAGCGCGTGTGCGCCGGCCCGGCCCCCGGCGGCCCCATCACCCGCCGTGCCGGAGAGCGACGCGGACCTCGACCGTCTCGTCGCGTCGCTGAGCGTGCGGGACCGCGCGGCCCAACTTGTCATGCCGTGGCTCGCCGGCACCTACGCATCGGCGGACGACCCCGCCTTCGCGGCGACGCTCAAGAACGTTGATTCGCTCCACGTCGGCGGCATCATCGTCTCGATCGGCTCACCGCTCGACATCGCCGCGAAGTTGAACGAGCTGCAGCGGCGGTCCCACCTTCCGCTCCTGATCGGCTCCGACCTGGAAGGCGGGACGGCGATCCGACTCCTCGGCGGGACCGCGTTCCCCACCAATATGGGCGTGGGCGCCGGCGGCAGCGAGGCGGACGCGTACGCGATGGGCAAGGTCACGGCCGAGGAAGGTCGCGCCGTAGGCATCCACCTCGCGTTCGCGCCAGTGGCCGACGTCAACAACAATCCGGCCAATCCGATCATCAACACCCGCTCGTTCGGCGAAGACCCCCGCACCGTGGGACGACTCGTCGCCGCCGAGGTACGTGGGATTCAAGCCAACGGCATGCTCGCGACGGTGAAGCATTTTCCGGGGCACGGCGACACCGGCACCGACTCCCATCTCTCGCTCCCGGTCGTCGACGCCGACTGGTCGCGGCTCGACACGCTGGAGCTGGTGCCGTTCCGCGCGGCGGTCGCCGCCGGCGTGAGTGCCGTGATGTCGGCCCACATCGCGCTGCCGGCCCTCGACAGTGGCCGAGTTCGTCCGGGCACCGTCGTGCCCGAGATTCTGGGCGGACTCCTGCGCGACTCGCTCCATTTCGACGGCGTGGTGGTGACCGACGCGCTCGAGATGGGCGGTCTGGTGAGCGCCTATGGCGCCTCGGAGGCGCCGGTGTTGGCGCTGTTGGCCGGGGCCGACATTCTGCTGCAGCCGGTCGATCCCGCCCTGACGGTGAACGCCGTCGCTCGCGCGGTAGCCGAGGGCCGCGTGAGCGAGGACCGGCTCAACCGATCGGTGCGCCGGGTGCTGGGGCTCAAGCGGCGCTTGGGCCTCTTTCGGCACCGCGTGGTTTCGCTCGACAGCGTTCCGCTCGTCGTGGGAAGCGCCGAGCACCTCGCGGCGGCGCGCGATGTGGCACAGCGCTCGATCGTGTTGCTCCGGGACAGCGCGGCAACGATCGACAGCCTGCGCGCCCGCCCCCGCCGCGTCACGCTCGTAGCCTACGGCGACGAGACCAATCCGTCGGCCGGCGCGGCGCTCGCGGCGACGCTGCGTGCCGCCGGCGATACGGTGACGCTCTTCCGGCTCTGGTCCGCCAGCGGTTCGGCGAGCTACGATTCGGCCCGGGCGGCGCTGCGGTCCGATGCCGTGCCGCTCTTCGCGGCCGCCGTGCGGGCGACGCCTTGGCGGGGGCGGATCGACCTGCCGGCCGCGTTGGCCGACCTCATCGAGGAGACGGCGGCGACGCGACCCACGGTGCTCATCTCCCTCGGCTCGCCGTACTTGCTCCTGCAGACTCCGCACGTGGCGGGCTACTTGCTCGCCTGGTCGGGCAGCGCGACGAGCGAAGCCGCGGCCGCCAGGGCGCTGAGCGGTGCGCCGATCAATGGTCGGCTCCCCATCGGCATCCCACCCGATTTTGCCCTCGGCGCTGGCCTCCAGCGACCAGACGCTTCGCGCCATACTCCGTGACCTTCCACCTGGAGCCTCGATGACGCTCGCGCTGTGGGACTGGGTGATCGTCGCAGCCTACTTCGTGGCCTCGGCGGCGATCGGTCTCGCGTACACCCGCAAGGCCGGGCAGTCGCTCGACGAGTATTTCGTATCCGGGCGCGCGTTGCCCTGGTGGCTCGCGGGCACCTCGATGGTGGCCACCACGTTTTCGGCCGACACCCCGCTGGTCGTCGCCGGCTTGGTGGCGAAGTACGGTGTCGCCGGCAACTGGCTCTGGTGGAACGGGGCGGTCTCGGGCATCCTAACCGTCTTCTTCTTTGCCCGGCTCTGGCGCCGGGCAGGCGTGCGCACCGACCTCGAGTTCGCCGAGCTGCGCTACGGCGGGAAGCCCGCGGCCGTGCTCCGCTGCTTTCGGGCGCTATATCTCGCGCTGCCGGTCAATCTGATCATCATGGGATGGGTCACGCGCGCCATGGTGACGGTGCTCGAGATCTCGCTGCACATCGATCCGTGGCGCGCCGCGATTCTGCTGTTCCTCGTGACCGCCGGCTATACGATCTTTGCGGGTCTCTGGGGCGTCGTGGTCACCGACACCTTCCAGTTCGTGGTGAAGATGGGTGGCGTGATCGCCCTCGCAGTGTACGCCGTGCGGTCGGTGGGCGGCCTAGAGACGCTCACCCGCCGGGCCAGCGAGCATTTCGGGTCCTACGAGGCGGCCTTCGGACTCTTGCCGCCGACCGACCGGACCTGGCTCCCGGTCTCGACCCTCGTCGTGTTTCTCGCGGTGCAGTGGTGGGCGACGTGGTACCCGGGCGCGGAGCCGGGGGGCGGCGGGTACGTCGCCCAGCGCATCCTCGCGGCCAAGGACGAGCGCCATGGCCTGCTGGCCACGCTCTGGTTCAACATCGCGCACTACGCGCTCCGGCCGTGGCCCTGGATCCTGGTGGGCTTCGTCGCACTGCTTCGCTACCCGGGGCTGGCCAATCCCGAGGAAGGGTACGTGCGTGTGATGGTCGACGTGCTGCCCACGCCGATGAAGGGCCTGCTCCTCGCCACCTTCGCGGCGGCGTACATGAGCACGATCGGCACCCACCTCAACTGGGGTGCGTCATACCTGGTCAACGACGTATACCTCCGGTTCTTGAATCCCAAGGCAAGCCTCCGCACCCAGATCATCGCATCGCGCACGGCCACGATCGTCTTGATGCTCGCCTCGCTGGTGGTGATGGCCTACCTCAAGAGCGTGGAGCAGGGCTGGAAGCTCCTGATCGGATTGGGAGCCGGCACCGGGCTCGTGTTCATTCTGCGATGGTATTGGTGGCGGATCAACGCCTGGTCGGAGATCAGCGCGATGACGGCCTCCTTCCTGACGTCGCTGGCCCTCCAGCTCAAGCACGTGGACGTCGGCAACACGTCGAGCGGCGACTATGCCCGCGCGATGCTCATCACGGTTGGGATCACGACCGTGGTGTGGCTCACGGTCACCTTCCTGACACCGCCCGAATCCGGGGAAACCCTGGAGCGATTCTATCGCAAGGTGCGGCCAGGCGGCATCGGCTGGCGCCGAATCTCCACTAAGCTCGGCTTCGGTCGGGACCAGATTCCCGGGGGCGCCCTGTCCTGGGTGAACTGGGTGGCTGGGTTGGTCGCGGTCTACTGCGCGGTGTTTGCCGTAGGGGCGCTGCTCACCGCCGACCGAGCCACGGGGCTCACGTATTCGGCCGTAGCGATCGCCGCTTTCGCGTTGATACAACGTAACTTGCGTGCAGAGACCTATTCGCATCCGAGCGTTGACACGGCCCCCGCCGGTCAATAGCTTTCCGGCAGTGGTTTTGCAGTATTCAACGTCGATTTCTTGGCGGATCGTGATGGTCCGCTTGGGGTTACTGGAGTTCCGTCGGTAGCGCAGTTCCTTGGAAGGAGTACCGCATGAGCAGCGTCGGACAGCAGGCGCCGTCAACCGGGTTCGAGTTGATCGTCACCCCCCGTGCCGCGGAAGAGGTGGTGAAGTTCATCGCCGCCGAGCAGGTGCCGGTGGAGACCGCCGGACTGCGCGTGAGCGTTCTTCCGGGAGGCTGTTCCGGCTTCAAATACAGCCTCAACATCGAGGAGCGCGCGCTCGAAGACGATATGGTGTACGAGGTGTCGGGCGTCCGCGTGTTCGTCGACGGTTTCAGCGCTCAATACCTGAACGGGGTCACGGTCGACTACGTGTCGTCCATGCAGGGGTCGGGCTTCACCTTCACCAACCCGAACGCTACCGGAGGGTGCGGCTGCGGTACCAGCTTTACGGCATAACAGCCGCCGGCAAGAGTGAACGATGAAACGGGGGTCTCTGAAAGCAGAGGCCCCCGTTTACTATTCACGACGATCCAGCGTTTGGCCTTCGCGCGTCACGTTCACCCTTCACGCTCCACGGTCACCGCCTCTATTTGACTACTTTCGATCTCCTGATCGTCGCATGCTATTGCACCGCTTCGCTTGGCGTCGGGCTCTGGGTCTCACGCCATCAGGAGACCGTCGGCGACTACTTTCTTGGGGCCCGCAATCTTCCCGCCTGGGCCATTCTGCTCTCGATCGTCGCGACCGAAACCTCCGCGATCACCGTCATCTCCATTCCCGGCACCGGCGCCCGCGGAGATTTGACGTTCCTGCAGTTGGCGCTCGGGTTCATCGTGGGACGCATCGCCATCGCGGCATGGCTGCTTCCGGGATACTTTCGCGGAGACCAGGAGACCGCCTATGCCCGGCTCGAGTCTCGCTTCGGGGTGAACACGCGCCGGGTGATGTCGGCCATCTTTCTGGTCACGCGGTTTCTGGGCGATGGCGTGCGCGTCTTCGCGAGCGCGATTCCCTTGGCGCTCGTGACCGGCTGGAGCGCGCCCGTCTCGATCGGCGTGATCGGGGTGATCACGATGGTGTACACCTGGTTCGGCGGGTTCAAGGCGGTGGTGTGGGCGGATGTGCTGCAGCTCGGCGTCTATGTGCTGGGTGGCGCGGCCGCGCTGGGCATCGCCTGGCATCTGGCGGGCGGGCCCGCCGCGGCACTCGGCGCGGCCCACGCGGCCGGAAAGCTCCGGATGATCAACCCCGCCTTCGACTTCACCACCACCTACACCTTCCTGGGCGGCATCCTGGGCGGTGCCATGCTTTCGGCCGCGTCGCACGGCACCGATCATCTCATCGTGCAGCGACTCCTCGCGACTCGCTCCCTGGCCGATGCACGGAAAGCGCTGGTCGGCTCGGGCATCGTCGTCTTCATGCAGTTTCTCCTCTTCCTCCTGATCGGATCCGCGATTTGGGCGGCGGGGTTCGCGCCGGACGCCATGGCATCGGATCAGATATTTCCGCGATTCGTGATCGAGCACCTGCCGTCCGGGCTCGCGGGGCTGATGGTGGCAGGGATCCTCGCGGCGGCCATGGGTACCCACAGCTCGGCCATCAACGCACTCGCATCCTCGCTGACTCATGATCTGTACGCGGGGTGGACCGGGCGCCGCGATCCGGCGCACCTTCTGCGAATGGGACGACTCTTCTCCGCGCTCTGGGCCATAGCGCTCATGCTCGGCGCACTCGGCTTCTACGCGTTCGACCGCGAGGGACGCACCCCAGTCGTGGTGTTGGCGCTCTCCGTCGCATCCATCGCCTACGGCAGCCTGCTTGGCGCCTACATCCTCGCCGCGAAGTGGTCTCGCGCCGGCGGCCGAGATGTCATCCTTGGCGTGGTGGTGTCGCTCTCCGTGATGTTGGTGGTCTTCTCCGCGAAGGCACTGGCGACCCGTCCCACGCTCGAGTGGCTCGCGCCGGCGGGCCGCCTCGCGTGGCCATGGTACGTGCCACTCGGGACACTGCTCGCGGTGGCCGTGGGCACACTCTCCTCTCGGCTGTTGCGTCCAGCCGTTATTCTTTCCGTCGAGCGTACATGACCAAGACCCTGATCGGCGCCGATGTGGGCGGGAGCAAGACCGCCGTTGCCGTGTCCGATGGCGACACGGTGCTAGCTCGCGCGGCGGGTCCCGGCGCGGCGGTCAGGCCGGGCCGCGCGCTGGCCTCCGCCGCGACTATCGCCGAGGTGGTTCGCCGGGCCCTGGCCTCGATCGGGCGGCTCAGGGGCGACGTGTTGGTCGTCGGCGCGGCCGGCGCCGGTCGGGCCGCCGAGCAGGAAGAGCTTCAGGCGACGCTCCGCGGTGAGGCCCTCGCCGATCGAGTCGTGGTGACGACCGATATCGAAATCGCCCTCGCGGCCGCGTTCGGTGACGGCCAGGGCATCGTGGTGAGCGCCGGAACCGGCAGCATGGCGGCCGGGCGCGATCGGAGCGGCGCGGTACACCGGATGGGCGGATACGGCTGGCAGATGGGGGACGAGGGCAGCGGGTATGCCATCGGCCGCGCGGCGCTGGGCGCCGTGAGTCGCGCCCGGGACGGCCGCAGTCCGGAAACCGCGTTGCAGCACGCGGTGCTGGTGGCGACACGAAGCTCCGACTTCGACGCGCTGATCCGCTGGGCGACGTCGGCCACACCCGCCGAAGTGGCGGCGATCGCGCCGCAAGTGCTGCAAGTCGCGGCGCTGGGCGATGTGGTAGCACAGGGGATCGCCGACTATGCGGCGCGCGAGCTGTCCCAGCTCGCGCTCCGGCTGCTTCCGCTGCTCGGCGCCGGTGAGCCGATTCCCGCAGCGCTCACCGGCGGCCTGTTGGAGGCCAACGCCGGACTGCGGCGGGTGGTGCTGGCGAAACTCGCCCAGGAGCCGGCCATCATCGCCGGCGAGGGAACGGTAGACCCCGCGTTAGGCGCCCTGCATCTCGCTCGGAAACAGGGGTAGGCCCCGCGTCACGCCGGGAGCGCCCGCTTCCCGGGATTCCGCAGTCGGCTGTGCTTGGCGCCGTAGAGGAAGTAGATCACGAGCCCGAGCACCAGCCAGATGCCGAATCGCTTCCAGGTGATCGATGGAAGCTGCAACATCAAATACAGACACGCGACGACCGAGATGAGCGGCGTCACTGGAACCAACGGCACCCGAAACGGCCGCGTGCGGTTGGGATCGGTGGCGCGCAACACGATCACACCGAGCGAGACCAGGACGAACGCGAACAGGGTACCGATGTTGGTCAGGTCCACCACCTCGGCGATGTTCGCGAACGCGGAGAAGATCGCGACGAAGATTCCGGTGGCGATCGTCCCGACGTACGGCGTCTTGAACCGGGGATGCACCTTCGCGATAAAAGGCGGCAGCAATCCATCGCGCGCCATCGAGAAGAAGATTCTCGGCTGGCCGAGCTGGAAGACGAGCAGCACGCTGCCCATCGCGATGACGGCGCCGAGCGCGATGATGAACCGCGATATGCTGAGAAGTTTGGGCGGCCCGTCGGCGTAGGCCAGCGCCGTGATCATCGGCTCGGCGGTGCCCAGCACCTTCCACGGAGCCATGCCGGTCATCACGATCGAGAGGCCGATGTACAGGACGGTGCACACCACGAGGCTCATGATGATCCCGAACGGCATGTCCTTCGCCGGATCCTTCGATTCCTCCGCCGCGGTCGATACGGCGTCGAAGCCGATGTAGCTGAAGAAAATGATCGCGGCGCCGGCGCTGATGCCGGCAAAGCCGTTGGGCGCGAAACCGCCGGTCGCGGGATTCGTCCAGTTGCCCGGCTTGATCAAGAATGCCCCCACCGCCATGAAAAACAGAATGATGCCGATCTTGAGCACCACCATCGCATTGTTCGAGTTGGCCGACTCCTTGATCCCGATCACCAGCACGACGGTGATCGCGGCGACGACGAGAAAGGCAGGGAGATTCACGATCACCGGCAGCCCGAAGAGCCGCGGCGCCTCAGCAAGAGCGGACGCGATGTAAACGTTGGTCGCGTCGTTCGCCCCGCCGGCGATGGCCGCGGCGGCATCGTGGGCCGAGCGGTAGTCGGTCGCAAGCCACGCTGGAATCGAGAGACCGAAGTGAGTCATCAATTCCCGGAAGTGGCCGGACCAGGCAATCGCGACGCCGATGTTGCCGACGGCGTACTCCACGATCAAATCCCATCCGATGATCCAAGCGACGAACTCACCGAGCGAGGCGTAGGCGTAGGTGTAGGCCGAGCCCGCGATCGGCACCATCGCCGCGAACTCCGCGTAACAGAGTGCCGCGAACCCGCAGGCCACGGCCGTGAGCACGAACGAGAGCACGATCGCCGGGCCGGCGCCGGGCCTCGCGGCGTCGCCGACGATCGCGGTCCCGGTGGTGGCGAAGATGCCCGCCCCGATCGTGGCCCCGACCCCGAGCGCGGTCAGATGCCACTTGTTGAGCGAGCGGGACAGACCACCCCGCTCTCTGATGTCGTTTTCGCAGTCCTTGATCGATTTGCGGATAAAGAGCGAAGACATGAGATCCCAGGCGTGGGCTAGAAGGAGACCGTGAGCGTGGTGGAGCCGGGGACCGGTGTCCCCTCCGGCGATCGGGCTGGTCGGAATCGGTAGTTGCGCATCGCTTCCTCGAATTTTCGGGCGAACCCACCGTCACGAATTGCGGGCGTCACCGCCAACCGCATGACCCGGCCGTCGGCCGCCACGAAGAACGTGACTGCGATCTGCTGGCCCCGCATGTCCTTCGGGGAATCGGGCGGCGGCAACACCAACTGCCGCGGCTCGGGTGCCGTGCCGCGTCCACCCTCACCGCCGCGCGCCGGCCCCGTGCCGGCCCCCACACCGCCCCCCGTGCCCCCACCTGCGCCGATACCCTGACCGGCCCCCACAGCCGCGCCGGCGCCTGACGCCTCCGCGGACGGCGTTCCGCTCTGGCTGGCGACACTGGAAGCGGTGTCGACCGGCTCTGCGCGCGCCGGCTGGGGGGCCGGGCTGGGAGACTGCATGGGGACGACCACTGGCCGGCGAACCGGAGGCCGTGTGGAGGCCGGCGGCGCCGTAGGACTGGCGGCGGGAAGCATAATATACGTCAGGTCATGTGCCCTGCCACCGTCACCCGTGCCAACGCGGGCGCCGCCGCCGCCGCCCCCGCCCCCGCCCCGGCGCAGCAGATGGGGATCGCCGAGCGGCCGGGTCAGCACCCAGCGGCGTCCCACGTCCGATAGGGCGAGTGCGACCAGGAGTGCATGCACCAGAAGCGAGAGGCAGAAACCGGTCGCGCGCCGGCGCAAAGGGGGCAGTGTGAGGCTGGGTGGAACGGGGGGGCGCATGAGAAACAATACACCGACGGCCGCCCCAGATCGGGGCGGCCGTCGGTCATGGATCGACTACTTCGCTTCCTTCGGGGTGAATCCGATGATCTGCACGCCCGCGCCGCGCGCGACGTCCATGGCATCGACCACGTCCTGATAGATCCGGTCGCGACCGGCCTTGATGAAGAGCAGCTTGGCCGGGCGGTTGTCGAACACCGCGTGGATCTGAGTATCGAGCTGATCCTTCGGCACCGGCTGCGAGTTGATCGCGTAGCTCCCGTCATCAGCCAGCTCGAGCACGATCTGATTGTTGGCGCTGGCGCTGGCGGTCGTGGAGTTGGGCGGCGGCACCTGAATGTCCAGCGCCTTCCGCGACAGCGGCTGCGTGATCATGAAGATGATCAGCAGCACGAGGAGCACGTCGATCATTGGGGTGACGTTGATGTCCGATTGCACCCCGCCCGAGGAACCCGCGCTCATCGCCATCTTACTTCTTCTCCTTCTTCTTGGCTTCCGCGAACAAGCCGCCGTTGACCGGCTCGGTGATGGCGGCCATGACGCGGACGCCGGACTCGCGGGCCGTTTCCACCGCGTCCTGGATCTTGGAGTACTTGAGCTTGTTGTCCGCCTTGAAGTACAAAATCTTGTCCTCGGTCCGGCTGGCGAAGATCGTTCTGAGCTGGTCTTGGAGCGCGCCCTCCGCGATCGGTCGCCCGTTCAAGAAATAGCGTCCGGATTCGTCGATGCCGAGCATCACCTCGTTGTCGCCCTCGGGGCGGGAGTCGAGGTTCTTGCCCCGGGGCAACGTCGCCTTGAAGCCGGCGGCGATGAGGGGCGTCACGATCATGAAGATGATCAGGAGCACCAGCATCACGTCGATCATCGGCGTGACGTTGATGTCCGCCATCGCGCCGCCTTTTCCACCCACTGCCATTGCCATAAAAAATTCTCCTTATCCGTCCACTAATCCGCTACCGGCGGCGCAGCAGGCCGCGGCTTTTCCTGCGGAATCTGTTCG
>JBGPVE010000063.1:0-12722 GCA_041491545.1 Gemmatimonadota bacterium
AGCGCCTGCGCGTCGGCGAAGAGGAACTTGGCCAGGGAGCGCGCTAACTCGGTCTTGCCGACGCCGGTGGGTCCCGAGTAGATGAACGAGCCGATCGGCCGATTCGGATCCTTGAGGCCGGCACGCGAGCGGCGAATGGCACGGCTCACAGCGCGGATCGCTTCGTCCTGGCCCACGACGGAGGTGTGCAGCTCGTCTTCCATCCGCATGAGGCGCGACGCTTCCGCCTCTTGCAGCCGGGTGACGGGGATGCCGGTCCAGCGCGAGACGATGAAGGCGATGGCCTCCTCGTCGATCACCGGACGCCGGGTCTGGCGATCCCGCTCCCACTCCTCCTGTTTCATCCGAATCTGGTTTTGGAGGTCCCGCTCCTGATCGCGGAGTGCGGCTGCCCGCTCGAAGTTCTGGTCGCGGACCGCATCCTCCTTCTGCACGTTGACCTTCTCCAGCGCCGCCTTCAGCTCGGCCACCTCGGCCGGCGGCACCTGCGATGCCAGCCGCGCACGCGCGCCGGCCTCGTCGATCACGTCGATCGCTTTGTCCGGCAGGAACCGGTCGGTGATGTACCGCTCGGACAGCTCCGCCGCCGCGCTCAGCGTGGGGTCCGGAATGCTGACCCGGTGGTGATCCTCGTACTTCTTGCGCAGACCCTTGAGGATTTCGACTGTCTCCGGGACCGTGGGCGGCTCGACCACCACCGTCTGAAACCGCCGCTCCAGGGCGCCGTCCTTCTCGATGTACTTGCGGTACTCGTTGAGCGTCGAGGCGCCCACGCACTGCAGCTCGCCGCGGGCGAGCGCGGGCTTCAGCATGTTCGATGCGTCGATGGCGCCTTCGGCCGCGCCGGCGCCGACCAAGGTGTGCAGCTCGTCGATGAACAGGATGATGTTCTTGTTCTGGGCGATCTCGTTCATGACGGCCTTGAGCCGCTCTTCGAACTGGCCGCGGTACTTGGTGCCGGCGATGACCGCCGCCATGTCGAGCGAAAGGACCCGATGGTCCCGCAGCACGTCCGGGCAGAGACCGTTGGCGATGAGCAGCGCCAGCCCCTCGACGATGGCGGTCTTGCCCACGCCGGGCTCGCCGATGAGGACCGGGTTGTTCTTCTTCCGGCGGGCCAGAATCTCCATGACCCGCTCGATCTCCTTGGCCCGCCCGATCGTGGGATCGAGCTGTCCCTCGGCGCCGAGCTGGGTGAGATCACGGCAGAAATGATCCAGCGCGGGCGTCTTGGATTTCTTCTCGGACTTGGGCGCGGAGCTCGGCGCCGGCGTGCCGCCGGCGGAGGCCTGTGGCATGTCGCTGCCCAAGAGTCGGAGGGTCTCGGCCCGCGACTGCTCGAGGTTGACCCCGGCGTCGGTCAGCACCTGCGCGGCGATGCCCTTCTCCTCGCGGAGCAAACCGAGCAGCAGGTGCTCGGTGCCGACGTAGGAGTGGTTCAGCTCCCGCGCTTCGGTCATCGCCAGCTCGAGGACCTTTTTGGCCCGCGACGTATATGGCAGATCGGGTCCGGCAGCCGCGGCCGCCTTCCCCTTCTTGACCGTCTCTTCGATTTTCTGTTGGATGTCCTCGAGGTCGACGTTCAAATTGGTGAGCACGGCAGCTGCGACGCCCTCACCCTCGCGGATGAGACCGAGGAGAATGTGCTCCGTCCCCACGTACTCGTGGTGCAGGCGCGCCGCCTCTTCGCGGGCCATCTGCAGGACTTTGCGGACACGATCGGTAAAGTTATAGCCGTTCATCGCGGTACCCTACGTAGCATCGAATGGGCAGCGGGCACTAGCCGCGCCGCCCCACTTCTTCTTCCAGCACCCGCCGAACGTGCTGGGCGCGCTTCAGCGCGATTTCACCGTCGCTCAGCGCCATACCGTGCGCCGCCGCGAGGTGCGCGGGCTGCGTGTACACCAGCAATTTGTTCAGGGTGTACATCCCCACACCGGGAATGAGATCCATGCCCACCCCCAGTCGAACTCCACTCAGGAGGTTCATGGCCTCCTCGAACGACAGCGACCGTGCATAGCGCAGGAGACCGTAGGCCCGCCAAACTTTGTCCTCGATGATCGCCGGTGCGTCGCGGAGCAGCACTTGCCGAGCTTGCTCTTCGTAGTCGATCACTTGGCGGACCATCTTGCCGAGGTGATCGAGGAGCTCGTGCTCCGACTTGCCGAGGGTCGTCTGGTTGGAGAGCTGGAAGAAGTTGCCGACGACTTCGCTCCCCTCCCCGTACAGTCCTCGGAAGGTGAGGCCGACCTGCGCGAGCCCTTGGAGGACCTTGGAGATCTCCTTGGTCAACACCAGCCCCGGCAGGTGAATCAACACCGACGCTCGGAGCCCCGTTCCGGCGTTAGTGGGGCACGAGGTAAGGTAACCAAACTCCGAGTGAAATGCGAACGGAAGTCGTTGTCCCAGTTCGGCGTCAAGCCGGTCGACCTCGGCGTACGCCGCGTCCAGCGCGAAGCCGGATTGGAGGCCCTGCAACCGAAGGTGATCCTCCTCGTTCAGCATCACGCCGACCCGGTCCTGCACCAGCACGGATGCCCCGGCGCGCACCCGGCCATCGGGGTCCAGACCCGCCAATTCCTTGCTCACCAAGTGGCGCTCGTGCAGGAGCTGACGGTCGGGCCGCTCCAAGTGATCCAGTCGAAATGTCACCGCGCGCCGCAGGAGCACCGTATCGCGAGCCGCCTCCTGGACTAGCTCCAGGATCTGCTCCCGCTCCCCTTCCGTGTTTCGCGTTTGAAACACGCGATCCGCGAGGTTTCGCGCGAGCCGGATCCGGGTCGAGAGAACCAGGTGATTCATGGGGCCGCTGGCGTCCAGCCAGCCGACCCCGCCATCGGTGAGGAGGCTCAGGTCGATCATTCAACGACTCTCAGTCGGTCGCGGATCTCGGCGGCCAGCTCGAAGTTCTCGGTTTCGATCGCCAGACGAAGCTGTTCCCGCAAGTCCACCTCACGCTGCCGAGGGTCGGGCGACTGGTCATCCCGATCGGCGTAGCGCTCCCCGACGTGGAGCGTGGAGCCGTGGAGCCGGCGGAGCAGATCCCTGAGCGGCCCCTCGAAGCTCCGGTAACAGTCCGCGCAGCCAAGCCGTCCGGTCTCGCGGAAGTCCTGCAAGGTGGCACCGCACCGGGCGCAGGTCTGTTGGTCACCCGCCGAGGACGCTACCGACTGGTCGGGCAAACCTTTGGTCATCGCAGCGAGGAACGTGCCGAGCTGATTCTTCGCGGCCACCGATCCCGAGCTCTCAACGCCCTTCTCCGCCGCGCATCGCTCGCAGAGATGCAGCGTCGTCACCTGCTCGTTGACGATCTGAGTCAGGTGCACCATGGCCTCCCGCTCGTGGCACTGATCGCAGCTCATCAAGGCATCGACTCCACGCCCGAGAGCGGCACCAGGCGCCCGCCCTCGAGAGTCAGAACCCGGTCCGCCCGGGCCGCTAACAAGCGGTTGTGGGTCACGACCACCAGCGCGGTCTCGAACTCGCGTGCCAGGCTGGCGAAGAGATCGTGCAGCCGCTCCGCATGTCCGTAGTCGAGGTTGCCGGACGGCTCGTCGGCCAGCACCACGACCGGATCGGTGGCGAGCGCCCGCGCCACCGCGGTCCGCTGCTGCTCGCCCCCCGACAGCTCGGTGGGACGGTGCGTCATCCGCCCCGCCAGGCCGACCACGGCCAGCAGCTCCTCGGCCCGGGACCGGGCCTGACCGTCGCTCGCGCCGCCGATGAGCAGCGGGAGCATCACGTTCTCGAGCGCCGTGAACTCCCGGAGCAGGTGATGGAACTGAAACACGAACCCGATCTTCTGGTTCCGAATGCGGGCCAGCTCCACCGGGCTCAGCTCGCCATACGCGTGGCCGTCCAAACGGACCACCCCGCTACTCGGACGGTCGAGCGCGCCGAGCAGCTGGAGCAGCGTGCTCTTGCCGGTGCCGCTCGCTCCGACGATTGCCACGAATTCCCCGCGACCCACCGACAGCTCGACCCCCGCCAGCACCTCGATCAGGCTGCCGTCGCCGCCGCGATAGACCTTTCGGAGACCCGCTGCCTCAAGGATCGGCATGTACGCTCCGAGACTTCACTCGTGCCGGATCGCCTCGACCGGCGTCAAACGCCCGGCCGAGCGCGAGGGATAGAGCGTGGCCAGCACGGCGATCGCCAGGCTGCTGGCGACGACGACCGCCACGTCCAACAGCTCGACGTGCACCGGCAGGTGATCGATGAAGTACACCGCGGGGTTGATACGAATCCAGCCCGAGCGGTCCACCACATACGCCACCGTCAGTCCGGCAACGAGTCCGATCGTCGTGCCCACCAGGCCGATGATCGCACCCTGGGCCAAGAAGATTCGCGCCACTGACGGCGCGGACATCCCCATCGCTTGCAGGATGCCGATTTCCCGCGTCTTGTCCGTCACCACCATGGTCAAGGTGCCGACGATGTTGAACGCCGCCACCACCATGATAAAAAAGATAATGAGTCCCATCGCGAGCTTCTCCAGCTGGAGCGCGCTGAACAGACTGACGTTCTGCGTCTGCCAATCGAGCGTCCGATAAGGATAGCCCAACCGCGCCTCCAGCCGCTGGCCGATGAGGGGCGCCTGATCGGGGTCCGTCACTCGGACAGCGATCCCGGACACGGCGTCGCCGAGCCCGGTGAAGCGCTGGGCCATCTCCCGCGACATCACCACGAATTGATTGTCGTATTGGAACATCCCGGTGTCGAAGAGTCCCGTCACCTCGAACTTCCAATACTTGGGCACGGCGGCGCCAACGGCGACGTTCACCTTGGCCGGCGTGACCCCGACGAGGGTCACGGTGTCGCCGGGATACACTGACAGCCGCGTTGCCAAGCGGGTGCCGAGAAGGATGCCCCCGTCGACGTTGGGACGGGTCGGCCGGAACGAGAGATCGCCCTTCTTGATGGCCCCGGGAAACGCCGTCACCGAGCGGCTGCCGGTGTCCGGATCGAAGCCGAGCAGGTTGACTCCTTCCCCATAGGCATGACCGGCACTGATGCCCGCCTGACTGATCACCTCGGGCGCGGCCGCCACCACGCCGGGCTCCTTCTTCACCTGCTCCAGCACCTCCCGCCAATCAGCCAGCTCGAGCCCCGCCCCGAAGGTGAGCACGCGCAGATGCGGGTTGGCCACCAGGATTCGCTCCCGCAGATCGTTACGAAGCCCGTTCATCACGCCAAGGACGACGATGAGCGCCATCACTCCAACCGCCACGCCACCGATCGAGATCACGGTGCTGAGCGACGCCATCCGGGACGAGCGCCGCGACCGCAGATAGCGCCCGGCGATCTTGCGCTCCAGCCGAGTCGGCCAGCGGAGAATCGACCAATCCGCCCGCTCGCGGGCCATCAGCCCTCCGGCCGCATGGCGGGAAACAGAATGACGTCCCGGATCGACGGCTGCCCGGTGAGCAGCATGACCAGCCGATCGACGCCGATCCCGACGCCGCCCGCCGGCGGCATTCCGTACTCCAGCGCGCGCACGTAGTCCGAGTCGTATTGCTGGGCCTCGTCGTCTCCCGCTTGGCGCTGCCGGGCCTGATCCTCGAAGCGGGCGCGCTGATCGTCCGGGTCGTTGAGCTCGCTGAACCCGTTGGCCAGCTCGTGCCCCCGCGCGAACAGCTCGAAGCGCTCGACCAGCGTGTCGTCACGCCGGTGTCCCTTGGCCAGCGGCGAAAGCACCTTGGGATGATCGATCACCAGCGTCGGCTGGATCAGCTCCGGCTCCACGAACGCCTTGAACATCTCGTCCTGCAGCTTGCCGCCGGAAAAGCTGGCCACATCATCCGGCTCTGCGCCGGCCTTCAACAGGAGCTGTCGCAGCTCCGGCTCCGGCGCCGATCTGACATCGAGACCGGTTCGCGCGCGAATGCCCTCGACGAACGAGACCCGGGGCCACGGCGGCGTGAAATCGAGGCTCACGCCATCCCGCTCGAGGACCAGCGTGCCGCAGCAATGCTGCACCACGCCCGAGATCATCGACTCGATGAGCTGCATGACGACCTCGTAGTCCGCATAGGCGAGGTAGAACTCGAGCATGGTGAACTCGGGGTTGTGGGTGCGGTCCATCCCCTCGTTCCGAAAATCGTGCCCGATCTCATACACCCGCTCCAGACCGCCCACCAAGAGTCGCTTGAGGTAAAGCTCATCCGCGATTCGGAGATAGAGCGGCATGTCGAGCGCGTTGTGGTGCGTGGTGAACGGGCGCGCCGATGCTCCGCCATACAGCTGTTGCAGGACCGGCGTCTCGACTTCCAGAAAGCCGCGCTCGTCGAGGAAGCGCCGGAGATAGGAGACGGCCTTGGCCCGCACCCGGAAAATCTCCCGCACCTCGGGGTGGACCGCGAGATCGGCGTACCGCTGGCGATAGCGCAGCTCGGGATCGACCAGGCCGCCGAACGTCGTGGGGCCTTCTTCGCTCACCTGAGTCTTGCCCCGTGGCAGGGGACGCAGCGACTTGGAGAGCACCTCGAGCGACTCGGCCCGCACCGTCAGCTCCCCGGTCTTGGTCCGAAAGAGCCGCCCCCGCACACCGATGTGGTCGTCCAGATCCAGCAGCTTCACGAGATCGTAGCGGTCCCCCAAATGATCGCGCCGGAAATAGACCTGAATGCGGCCGGACACGTCCTCCAAATGGGCGAACGCGGTCTTGCCCTGCGACCGCAACGACGCGACCCGACCGGCGACCGCGACGTCGGGACCGTGCTCGCCCATCGCGTCGTCGTAGGCCGCCAGCGCTTCGGCCGCACTGTGGGTGCGATCGAAACGATAGGCGAACGCCGGGACGCCTAGTCGCTCCAGCTCGGTCCGCTTCTCCCGCCGGGCCGCCTCGACATAGTTTCGCTCGTCGGTGGTGCTCACGCCGCTTTTCCGCCGAACCGCTTGAGGTAGGCCTGGATGAACTGGTCCAAATCGCCGTCCATCACCCGTTGTACGTCACCGACCTTCAGCTCGGTTCGGTGGTCGTTGACCATCGTGTAGGGCTGGAAGACGTAGGAACGAATCTGATTGCCCCAGGAGTTGTCGGTCTTGGTGGCTTCCACCACCGCCCGCGCCGCCTCTTGCTCCTCCAGCTTGCGCTGATAGAGCGCGGCGCGGAGCATCTTCATGGCGGTGCCCCGATTCTTGGTCTGGCTGCGCTCCTGTTGGCAGGAGACCACCACGCCGGTCGGCACGTGGGTGAGCCGCACCGCGGAGGACGTCTTGTTGACGTGCTGGCCGCCCGCGCCCGAGGCGCGAAAGACGTCCATCTTGATGTCCTCTTCCCTGAGATCGATCTCGATCGTGTCATCTACCTCGGGATATACGAACACCGACGCGAACGACGTGTGCCGCCGGGCTTGCGAATCGTAGGGCGAGATCCGCACGAGCCGATGCACGCCCTTCTCCGCCTTGAGATATCCGTACGCGTACTGACCCTTGATTTCGATGGAGACCGACTTGATTCCGGCTTCTTCGCCCGCCAACAGATCGAGAATGGTCACCTGGAACCCGTGTCGCTCCGCCCAGCGGACGTACATGCGCATGAGCATCTCAGCCCAGTCCTGGGATTCGGTGCCGCCGGCGCCCGGATGAATGGTGAGCAGCGCGTCTCGTTCGTCGTCCGGGCCCTGCAACATCGCCTGCAGCTCGAACGCCTCCACGGCGGCGGTCACCTCGGTCGCTTCCCGCTCCAGCTCGGCGGTCAGCGACGCGTCGGGATCCTGCTCCACCAGCTCCGCCATCTCCCGCGCCGACTGAATCCGCTGGTTGAGCGATTCGTACGGCGTGAGCCAGCTCTTGAGCTGCTTCATCTCCTGCACCGCGACCCGCGCCGACTCCGCATTCGACCAGAAACCCGGCTCCGACTGTTTGGTCTCGAGCACAGACAATCGGCCTGCCTTGCCGCTCAGGTCAAAGAAAGTCTCGCAGCTCGGCGACCCGACGCTCCAACTCGGCTAGGCGATCTCCCAGATCGGACATGATACAGACTCCAAGTTGTGGGCAATACGAGCGAGCCGCTCGACCGCCCGCGGGCGGACGAACGGCTCCGAAGGACGAAATATAATCAGAAGATCTGTCGGCCGTCCGCCAAGATCTCGTTCAAGGCTTCGCGGAAGTAGGGCGTCGAGTCGGCGACGTCCTTGCCGACCTGTTCGCTGTACTCCTCCCAACTCTTCTGGATCTCTTCCTGGAAGAGCTCCTTGAGGGTCCCGTCCCGGAGCCCTTCCTGCCGCTTGCCCGGGTGGTACACGACCATGTCGGAAATGAGCGCGCGCGCCAGCCGGCGCGCCTTGGCGGCGGGATCCTGGGACAGGAACGGATTGACCGGCCGGATTGGCGCGGCTCTGGGCACGGGCGAAGCCGCCGCTCCGACCCGGGGCAATGGAGCCGGTGGCGGAACCGGTGGACGTGGCGCGATGGGCTGCGGGGCCACCGGCGTACCGCCGGAGATGGGTCTCGGCGCAGCCGGACGCGCGCCGCGAGGGACGGCAGGGGGCGGCAATGCCGGGCCCCGACTTGCCGGCGGCGGAGCACCTGCGGCACGCGGTACCGCCCCCGCCGCGGCGGCAAACGCGGGCCGCTCGGCCGGCGCCGGCGGAGGCACGGGCCCGCCCGCGGCGATCGGGGGCGATACCGGAGGGGCGGGCGGGTGCGGCACAGTTGCGGGCGGCGGCGCCACAAGTGCGGGCGGCGGCGGCACAAGTGCGGGCGGCCGCGGCACAAGTGCGGGCGGCAGCGGCACAGGTGCGGGCGGCGGCGGGACCGGCCGAGCCGTCGCTTTGGGCTCCGGAGCGCCGGCCGAGCGGCCCACCGCAAACACGGCGCTGCACACGGAGCAACGAGCGCGCACCCCGGCTTCCGGAACTTTGGCCGGGTCGACCCGAAAGAGCGTATTGCAGTTGGGACAGGTAACGTTCATACGGGCTCCCTCACCGCTTCTCCCCGCCACCCGGCGCAGACCGGGTGTCGGCTTCCGCGCCTTGGCGGCGATCCACCACGAACACCGAACCCGGCAGCGTCTTCGCGTAGCTCTTCATCTCGGTTGCAAGCTCGCTGACCTGCGCCGGATGCGCAAAGCGGCGGTGACGGTTGGTAACGATCCCGATCGACAGCGTCATGAGCGGAACCCGATGGAGCTGGCCGCGACGGTCCTTCCCGAAGAAGTAGCCGGCTCGGCGATCCTGCTCGTTGTATTGCAGGGGTATGAGCGCGTCGAAGACGCTGAGGATCTCAGTACAGACACCGTGAATCTCGGCCGCGGGAATGATAAAGATAAAATCGTCGCCGCCGATGTGACCCACGAATCCACGCGCCCCGAGCATGCCCTTTACGACGTCGTGCAGAACCCGGGAGAGCAGATAAATGACACGATCGCCGTCGTAGTAACTATAGCGATCATTGAACTCCTTGAAGTGATCGAGGTCGGCGTAGCAGACCGCGAAGTCCTGATGACCCTCGAGTCGCCGCCGGATCTCCCGCTCGATTTCGGTCGTGCCCGGCAACCGGGTGGACGGGTGCACCGACACGTCGCGCTCGGTGCGAACCAGCATCGCCTCGACTCGGGCCCGCTGCTCCGCCGGAGAAAAGAGGCCGGTGATGACCTCGTCGGCGCCACATTCGAACCAGGCTTGCACGTGATCGGGATGGTGACTTCCAGCCAGCACGGTGACCGGGACGATCGCGGTGAAGGCGTCACTCTTGAGGCGGCGGACCAGGTCGAGACCCACCTCCGCCTTGCTGTCGGCATCTACGAAAAGGAGGCACGGATGGCCTCGCAGCACGATCGACTCGACCTCTTCCGGACGGTCCAGCGGCAACAGCGGGAACGCCTTGGCCTGCGCCCAGTGGCGCACCAGAGTCGGTACGGCGGAGCCGTCCGGCGAAAAGAAGAGAATCGTCGGGCGAGTCCGCACCCGTGGCCTCTGGTAAGAGTTGAACTGAAGCTAACTTAAGAGCCCTCGCCCGGCCAAGTCAAATGAAGAAGGCGGCCGCCGCCACCATCCCGAACACTGCCAAGAGTTGCACTCCCTCGAACCAGTGCGATTCCCCGTCCAGGGTCAGCGTGGACGCCACCAAGGTAGCCAGACCCAGGGCCATGACCTCGAACGGTCGAAATACCAGGTTCATATCCCGATGCAAGACAAGGCCGGCAAAGACGAGCAACGGCCCCACCAGGAGAGCAATCTGCGTGCTCGATCCCATGGCAATCTGGAGCGCCAGGTCGATCTGACCCTTCCGGGCGACCACCACGGCCGTCGCATGTTCGGCGGCATTCCCCACGATCGGGATGATGATCAGACCGAGAAACAGCTCACTCAGGGGGAGAGTCCGGGTGACGGCCTCGGTCGCGTGCACCAGGATCTCCGACTCGACCGCGATCCCCACCGTGGCCACCGCCAGGACAAGGAGTGACTTACCCGTGCTCCAGGCTCCGTCCTCGGCGGGGCGCGCATCGCCGCCGAACAGCGGGCGATGGGTCTTGAGCGTGAACAGCAGCGAGAAGCCGTAGGTGGCGATCAGAATCGCCGCGACCCATTCGGACATCTGCAGCTCGGTCAGACGTCCTGCCGCCTCGGGATGGACGACGTGAAAAAGGGCCGGAAAGACGAGCCCGATGACGGCGAGCATCAGCATCGCGGCGCTCATGCCGGCGGCGGTGCGGTTGAACCGAATCGTGGGTTGCCCCATTCCGCCGGCCACGACCGAGAGGCCCAGGATGAGTAGCAGGTTGCCGAGGATACTGCCCGTGATCGATGCCTTGACCAGGTCGATCAGCCCGGCCCGGAGCGCCACGATCGCGATGATCAGCTCCGCCGCGTTGCCGAAGGTCGCATTCAGCAGGCCGCCGACGGTCGGCCCGGTCCGCTGCGCGAGATGCTCGGTGGCCTCGCCCATGTAACCGGCGAGCGGGAGCACGCCGAGACAGGAGAAGACAAAGACGAGTGTGGGAGACTGGCCGAAGTGCGAGAGGACGATGCTGACCGGAATGGCGACGAGCAGAACGGCGCGCCAGGAGACCCGGTCAGAGAGCCTTGGCTTCATCGATCAGCATGATGGGAATGCCGTCCTCGACCGCGTAGACCAACCGACAGGCATGACAGACCAGGCTCTCGGGAGAGGCTCGGTATTCCAGCTCGCCCTTGCACTTGGGGCAGACCAAGATCTCCAGTAACTCCGGCGCGAGGCTCACACGGACTCCTTGGTTGATTCGGATGCCGGAAACCCGAGCCGCGCGAGCGCGGTGGGGTTTCTCCGCCAACGGGGCAGCGCCTTGACCCACAGATCGAGATAGACCGGGCTGCCGATCAGCTCTTCCAGCCGCTTGCGGGCGTGCGCGCCGATCGCCTTGATCGTTTGGCCGCCGCGCCCGATGACCATCGCCTTCTGCGACTCGCGCTCGACGTAGAGCGTGACCCGAATGTACATGGGCCGCTCCGCCTCCCGGAACTCCTCGACGTCCGCCGTGAAGGCATAGGGCAGCTCGTCCTGCAGCAGCTCGAACGCCGCCTCGCGCAGGTACTCCACCACGAAAAACCGGAGCGGCTGGGTCCCGACGTCGTCGGCATCGTAGCGGAATTCCCCCTCGGGAAGGAGCGGCCGAATGCGCGCGAGCAACCGGTCGATCCCCCACTGGTGCGTGCTGGAGAGGACCACGGCACCCTCATGCTCGAGCTTTGCCACCCGGCCGGGGGCCACGGCGTCACCCTTGGTGTAGGCGAGGATGACGGGAGCCGGGATCTCGCGATCGAGCCCGGCGAGCCGGGCTAGCGGCGGCGCGGGCGCGTCCGGTGCCGGGTGGAGGTGCACGACGACGTCGACCTGGTCGAGCAGCTCGAGCGCGGCTTCCCGCATCCGGGCCTGGAGCAGGTAACCCGGATCGAGGAGGCCGGGGAGGTCATGGAAGATGTATTGGACGTCGCTGTCGGTGCGGAGGCCGGTGACGGGGAGACGAGTGGCCTGCGCCTTGGGCGATACGATGGCCAGATGTTGACCGACGAGGGCATTGAGCAGGGACGACTTACCGACGTTGGGTGCGCCGGCGAGGGCGATGTGACCGCAGCGGGGGCCGGGAGGTGCGAGGGGCATGGTAGTGGTGGAAGATAGAACGAGCCCCCGAGAAGCAAAGCTCCCCGGGGGCTCGGAAGGAAAGGCTGGCGACGGCCTACTCTCCCACGACCTCTCAGTCGTAGTACCATCGGCGCTGCAGGACTTAACTACCGTGTTCGGAATGGGAACGGGTGTGGCCCCTGCGCGCTAGTCGTCAGCCATTATCTGGCAATGACTATTGCGGAACGGATGGTGTGGTCAGGAATCAGTGCAACTGGAAGAGATCAAACTTCACGGGCGATTAGTAGCGCTCGGCTAAAGAGGTTGCCCTCCGTACACCTGCGCCCTATCAACCTGGTAGTCTCCCAGGGCCCTTCAGGGGTCTTAAGACCCAGGAGTGTTCATCTTGGGAAGAGTTTCCCACTTAGATGCTTTCAGCGGTTATCTCCGCGCGACATCGCTACCGGGCGCTGCCCCTGGCGGGACAGCCCGTACACGAGCGGTCGCTTCGTCT
The DNA here is from genome assembly GCA_041491545.1 of Gemmatimonadota bacterium. Classification (GTDB taxonomy): domain Bacteria; phylum Gemmatimonadota; class Gemmatimonadetes; order Gemmatimonadales; family GWC2-71-9; genus DASQPE01. The sequence continues at coordinate 12,560 of JBGPVE010000063.1, forward strand.
CGGTCCTCTCGTACTAGAGACGACGTCCCTCAACACTCCCACGCCCACGACGGATACAGACCGAACTGTCTCACGACGTTCTGAACCCAGCTCATGTACCACTTTAACCGGCGAACAGCCGGACCCTTGGGACCTTCTCCAGCCCCAGGATGTGATAAGCCGA
>JBGPVE010000064.1:0-12576 GCA_041491545.1 Gemmatimonadota bacterium
ACCGGTCCGGCCATCTCCGGTACGCTCAAGGCCGAGCGGGAAGCCCGCATCCGGGCGGAGATCGCCGGGACGGTGCTCGAGACCTATGTCGAGCAGGGACAGCGCGTGAGCAAGGGCACGCTGTTGGCGCGGCTGGACGATCGCTCGGTGCAGGACGCCTATCTCTCCGCCAAGGCGCAGCGTCGGAGCGCCGAAACCAATCTGGGGGACGCGCGGCGCAACGCGGAGCGGGCCGAGACGCTCGCGGCGGCGGGCGCCGTCGCCGAGCGGGATCTGGAGGCGGCCCGATCGGCCGCCGCGAACGCCGAAGCGGCGGCAGCGGACGCCCAGGCTCGTCTCGCGGCGGCGGAGAAGCAACTGCAGTACACCCAAGTTCGGGCGCCCATCAGCGGGGTGGTGAGCGAGCGGGCCGCGAACGCCGGGGATGTCCTGCAGGTGGGCGGCGCGTTGTACACGGTCATCGATCCCGCCAGCCTGCGACTCGAGGGCACCGTGCCCGCCGAGCAGCTGGGACAACTTCGGGTCGGCATACCCGTACAGTTTACGGTGAGCGGCTATGGGGCGCGCACGTTTACCGGGACGATCGATCGGATCAACCCCACCGCCGACCCGGCCACCCGGCAGGTGCGCGTCTACGTGTCGATTCCCAACACGGAGCAGCGTCTGGTCGCGGGGCTGTACGCCGAAGGCCAGGTGGGAACGCAGTTACGGCGGACCGTCCTCGCGCCGGCGTCGGCGGTGGATCAGCGGGGCGTGCAGCCCACCGTGCTCCGGGTCCGCCAAGGCAAGGTGGAGCAGGTCACGGTGCAGCTCGGCGTCCGCGATAACGCCACCGACCGGGTCGAGCTCAAGTCGGGCGTGGCGCCGGGCGACACGCTGCTCATCGGCGCGGCGACGGCGATTCCGCCGGGAACGCCGGTACGGGTGAAAGGTGAAGGGTAGGTCTCCCCATGTTCATCTCCGATTTCGCAATCAAGCGGCCGATCGTCACCGTCACGGTGATGATCGCGCTCGTCGCATTCGGCGTGGCGGCGCTGGTCAATCTCCACACCGATGAGTTTCCCGACATCCAGCAGCCGATTATCGGCGTGACCATCCCGTATCCGGGCGCGTCGCCGGAAACGGTCGAGCGGGAGATCATCGAGCCGGTCGAGGAGTCGTTTTCGACCATCAGCGGTTTGGACTGGGCCAAGACGCAGGGCAGCGCCACCGACGGCTTGGCGCAGTTCATCGTGTTCTTCGAATTCGAGAAGGACATCCAACAGGCCTCGCAGGACATCCGCGACGCGATCTCCACCAAGCGGGCCGACCTGCCGCAGGAGATGAAGGAGCCCATTCTCACGCGGTTCGATCCCTCGCAGGCGCCGGTGGTCTCCCTCGCGCTCACGTCGAGCACCATTCCCACGGCGCTGCTCACCCGCGTGGCCGACCCGATGATCGTGCGGAATCTGCGCAGCGTTCCCGGTGTGGCACAGGTGACGGTGGTGGGCGGCGTCAAGCGCGAGATGACCGTGCAGGTCCGCCCGCCCGATCTCCAGTCCAACGGAATCGGTGTGGCCGACGTGGTGCAGGCGCTGGCGCAGCAGAACCTGGCCGCGCCGGTGGGGCGGCTCAATACGGATCTGGAGGAGCGGTCGATCCGGCTCAAGGGTCGGCTCGATGACGCTCAGGATTTCAGCAGTCTGGTGGTGGCGGAGCGGAACGGGCAGCCCATCCGCTTGGGGCAGGTCGCCAATGTGTTCGACGGCACCGAGGAGGCGCGCACCAGCGCGCTCTTCAACGGCCGTGAAGCCGTCGGCATCGACATCCTCAAGTCGAAGGGCTACAGCACCACGCAGGTGAGCGACGAGATTCGCCGCCACGTCGACCAGGTCCAGAAACAGCTCCCGAAGGGAGCCAAGCTCGAGATCGTGCAGGACGCCGGCGTGCGGGTGAGCCACGCGGTGCGCAACGTCGAAGAGGCGCTGATCGAGGGTGCGCTGCTCACCGTGCTGGTGGTCTTCCTCTTCCTCAATTCCTGGCGGTCGACCGTCATCACCGGTCTGGCGCTGCCGGTGAGCGTTCTCGCGTCGTTCATCGCGGTCTGGGCCTTCGGCTTCACGCTCAACACCATGTCGCTGCTGGGTCTCTCGCTCGCGATCGGCATTCTGATCGACGACGCCATCGTGGTGCGCGAGAACATCGTCCGGCACATCGAGATGGGCAAGGACCACGTCGCCGCGTCGCACGAGGGCACCGACGAGATCGGCCTCGCGGTCGCGGCCACGACCTTTTCGATCGTCGCGGTGTTCATTCCAGTCGCGTTCATGTACGGGATAGCGGGCCAGTGGTTCAAGCCATTCGCGCTCACCATCGCCTGTTCGGTGTTGGTGTCGCTCTTCGTGTCGTTCTCCCTGGATCCGATGCTGTCGGCCTATTGGCCGGATCCGCAAGTCGAAGCGCACGAGCGCCGCAACCCGATCGCCCGGACGCTGGCTCGATTCAACCGCTGGTTCGACCACAAGGCCGATCAGTACAAGTCGGTCATCGCCTGGGCGCTGGACCATCGGGCCGCCATGGTGAGCATCGCGGTCGGTTCCTTCGTGCTCGCGGTCGCGATGGTGGCAACCGGCGTTGTGGGCGCGGGGTTCATCCCGGTGAGCGACCGGAGCGAGATCAACTTCACGGTCGAGGCCACGCCGGGCGCCAGCCTCGAGTTCACCCGCCGGAAGGCGGAAGAGGCGGCGGCGATCGCGCGCCGGCACCCGGAAGTCTCCTATACGTACACGACGATCGGTACTTCGGTGCCGGGCAAGTCCCCATCGGTGGACCAGGCACTCGTCTACGTTCGTCTCGTACCCAAGGCGAAGCGCAGCTACAGTCAGGACGAGCTTGGCCAGATGCTGCGGCGGGAGGTGGCCACGATCGGCGGCGTGCAGGTGTCGGTGTTCACCAGCGGGTTCGGGGGCGCCTTCAAGCAGATCCAGATTCAGCTCAAGGGCCCCGACGCGCGCGTGCTGACGCAGCTCGCGGAGCGGGCGCGGGGAGAGGTGGAGCGGGTGCCGGGGGCGGTCGACGTCGGTCTCTCGACGCGCGGGCAGCGCCCCGAGCTGGAGGTGGAGCTGAAGCGCGGACTCGCCGGGTCACTCGGCGTGACGGTGGGGCAGGTGGCGCAGGCGCTGAGGCCGGCGTTCGCAGGGATCGACGCCGGGGATTGGGTCGATCCGTCGGGCGAGACCCGTGACGTGACCGTGCGCTTGGCGCCGGAGGCGCGCCGGCGCACCGGAGATCTGGCGCAACTCCCGCTCACGGTTGGCGGAGGGTCCAACGGCGCACCGGTGACGCTGCCGCTCGACCAGATCGCGACGATTCGCGAAGGACTCGGCCCGGCACAGATCGACCATCTCGATCGCGAGAAGGTGGTCATCATCCAGGCAAACGTGGAGGGTCGCCCGCTCACCGACGTCGTGCGGACCATCGAGCAGCGGCTCAAGACGCTCAAGCTGCCGCCGGGCTACGCCATCACCCAGGGTGGCGAGGCCCGCGACCAGGCCGAAGTCTTCACCAAGATCTTTACGGCCCTCGGCGTGGCCGTGCTGTTGATGTATCTGATCCTGGTGGTGCAGTTCGGCTCCTTCCTCGATCCGGTCGCCATTCTGATTTCGCTGCCGCTCTCGCTGATCGGGGTGGTGCTGGCGCTCTGGATCACCAAGAGCACACTCAACATCATGAGCTTGATCGGCGTAATCTTGCTGATGGGCATCGTGGCCAAGAACGCCATCTTGCTCATCGACTTCGCCAAGTGGGCCCGAGAGCGCGGGCTGGACCTGCGTGAGGCCTTGATCGAAGCCGGCCGCATTCGGCTGCGGCCGATCATCATGACGACATTCGCGCTGATCGCCGGCATGATCCCGGTCGCCATCGGCCACGGGGAGGGCGCCGACTTTCGGGCGCCGCTGGGGCGGGCGGTCATCGGCGGCACGCTCACGTCGACGCTGCTCACGCTGTTGGTGATCCCGACCTTCTACGAGATCCTCGACCAGTTGCGGGAGTGGCTCAGCGCGCGCGCGCGGCGCATCTTCGGCTCTGCAAAGGCGAACGGACCTCGTGAGGCGCCGTTACCCGAGCCCGCGGGTGGCGGCGTCGACTAGGGGCCAGCACACCGCCTGCGGTCGGTTGCCCCGGCGCCCCGGGCCCGTATAGCTTCCCCCGCGGCGGCCGACCCCGGCCGTTCACAACGACTCCACTCGGCCCGCTCCGACGCCCATGACACTTGTTGCCGGCTCCGCGCCTTCGTCCACCCTCGACGGCGTGGTCGCGACGCAATCGACGATCTGCCTCCTCTCCGCGGAGGACAACCGTCTGGCGTATCGCGGCTATGACGTGGCCGAGCTGGCCGAGAAGGCGACGTACGAGGAAACGGCCTTTCTCCTTCTCGCCGGCCGTCTCCCGACGCGAGTGGAGCTTAGAGCATTCGTCGGTGAGCTGCGCGGCTCACAGAAGGTGCCTCGGGCCGCGCTCAAGCTGCTGGCCGGCGCGCCAAAGGCGGCGGAGCCGGTAGCGGTGCTCCGGACTGTGGTGAGCGCGCTTGGCCTGGAGCCGGAGCCGACCAAGCCGGCCGAGTCGAATGGGCTCAATATCGCGCCCGCGGCGCTTGCGCTCGTGGCCCAACTGCCGACCCTCGTCGCGGCGCTTCACCGAGTCCGGCAGGGCGAGCGGCCGCTGACGCCTCGGCGGAGCCTCAACCTTGCCGCCAACTTCCTTTATATGTTGCACGGATCGGTGCCGACCGCCGAGGCCACCCGCTCGTTTGACGCTGCGTTGACGCTCCGTGCCGACAATGAGTTGAACCCCTCGACGTTCGCCGCGCGGATCGCGGCCGCCACGAGGGCCGACGTTCACGGCTGCATCACCGCGGCACTTGCGGCGCTTGCCGGCCCGCTGCACGGGGGACACAGCTTGGCGGTCTACCGTCTGCTGGAGGACATCGGTACGCCGGATCGGGTGAGTTCGGTCGTCGAGGCCCGCCTGGCTCAGTCCAAGAGCTTTCCCGGCTTCGGTCACCCCGTGTACCGCGGCGAAGATCCACGCACCGCGCCGATGCGCCGGGCGGCGGAGGCCGCCGCCAACGCCACAGGCCGGCGGGAGCGGTTCGCGCTGGCATGCGCGGTCGAAGAGCGAGTGCGGATCATGACCCAGCGATACGCCAACGTGGACTTCTATCTTGCGCCGCTCTACTGGGCGCTCGAGATACCGCCTGAATTGTTCACGCCGGTGTTCGCGGTCGCCCGGATTTCCGGGTGGGTCGCTCACGTGCTCGAGCAGTATGGGCAGGAGGGGCTGATCCGGCCCCGGGCCGCCTACCTGGGGCCGACGCAAATGGAGTATCGCCCCCTTCGGCGCCGGGGCTGAGGCGGCGCCCGCAGGACCTACACCCTTCACCCCCCATCCCCAATGCCCTTCGAAACCTCGGTCGCTCCCAGCGCTCCGGCAGGGTTCCAGACGCCGCTTCTCGGCGTCGTCGTCCCTCAAGGGACCGTGCTGCCCGCCTCGCTCACCACACTCGACGCCGCCCTCGATGGCGCGCTGAGCCGGCTCTACGCCGCCGGCGATTTTTCCGGCAAGCGTGACGAGACCGTCGTGCTCTACCCCACCGGCCCCGCGGGGCGGGTCACACTCGTGGGCGTCGGAAAAGTCGACCCGAGCGGCCGGCCCGACGTCCGCCGCGCAAGCGCCACCGTCGCCAAGCGCGCCCGCACACTCGGCGTCCCCGCCGGGACGCTCTACGTGACGCCTGAATCGAAGGGTGCGCTCTCCTGGCGCGACGTCGGGCAGGGCGCGGCGGAGGGGTTGGCGCAAGGAGCGTGGGTCTACAACGAGATGAAGCGGCCGCCCGAGGAGCCCAAGCCCACGCTCGATCGGTTCACGATACTCGCGCCGGACTCCACAACCGAGGTGAGCGCCGGCCACACGGCCGGGGCCGCGATCGGCGCCGCCCAGAGTGTCACCCGCGGTCTCCAGGTGCTCCCCGGCAACGTCTGCACGCCCACCTATCTCGGCCGGACCGCCGAGGAGCTGGGGCGAAAGCATGGCTTTGCCGTCACGGTGCTGGACAAAGCGGCGATCGAACGGGAGAAGATGGGCGCGCTCTTGTCCGTTGCGCAGGGGAGCGTCGAGGAGCCCCGCTTCATCGTGCTCGAGTACAAGGGATCGGAGGCCGCCCCCATTGTTCTCGTGGGCAAGGGCGTCACCTTCGACACTGGCGGCATCTCGATCAAGCCGGCCCAGAATATGGAAGACATGAAGTTCGACATGTCCGGCGCCGCGGCCGTCCTCGGCACATTCGAGATGCTCGGCCGACTCAAGCCGAAAGTGCACGTGGTCGGCCTCATTCCTTCAACCGAAAACATGCCTTCGGGCACGGCGGTGAAGCCGGGTGACGTGATCACCAGCCATCTCGGCAAGACGATCGAGATGATCAACACCGATGCCGAGGGGCGCCTCATCCTCTGCGACGCTCTTTCCTACGCTCGTCGATTCCACCCGGCCTGCGTGCTGGACATCGCCACGCTCACCGGCGCCATCGTGGTTGCGCTGGGGCACACGGCCACCGGTGTCATGGGCACGGACGACAAGTTGATCGAGGACGTGCGCACGGCGGGTGAGCGCGCCGGCGAGCGGGTCTGGCCGTTGCCTCTTTGGGACGAGTATCGCGATCTCATGAAGTCGGACATCGCGGACGTGAAGAATGCCGGCGGCCGGCCGGCCGGCAGTATCTCGGCCGGGTGGTTTCTCCGCGAATTCGTCGAAGGATTTCCCTGGGCGCACCTGGACATCGCGGGCACGGCTTACACGGATCGCGATGAGCCGGGACGAGTCAAGGGACCGACCGGCGTTGGCGTCCGTCTCTTCAGCGAGTTCGTACTCGCGCGGCAGGGCTGAGGTCTGACGGCCGAGCCCGTCGGCATCCAGCGTCGGGACGACGGATGAGATTCGCTCTCGTCCTCGCGTTGCTCGTCGTCCCGGTCGTCCGGCTTCTCGCCCAGGTCCCCGACTCGGCACCCTCGCTCAGCGACACCACGCGGCTCGCCAACCCGTCAGTGTTGGACACGCTGAGGCCGTTTCACCGCGACTCACTCGGGCGGGATAGCCTGCTCCACGCGCGCCCGGACTCGAGTCAGTTGCAGCGGTACCTCGCGGCGATGGCGCAGGCTGAGGTCAAAGTGCTGGCGCCGGCGCCAATCGGTCTCGAGGGTCCGCAGCCGGGCCTGACCCGGCTCGTGTTCACCCGCGACTCGATCGAGTGGGGTCACGCGGCCACGGTGTCGGATCTCCTGCAGCGGGTGCCGGGTGTGTATCTCTGGCGCGGCCAATGGCTGGGACAACCGGAGATGCCCAACTTCCAGGGGCGCGGGGCCACTTCCGTCGAGTACTATCTGGACGGCTTGCCGTACGTGCCGGCCGGAGTCGACAGCGTGGGCATCGACCCCGGGCTCTTCGCGCTCAGCCTGCTGGATCGGATCGAGGTCGAGCGCTGGCCCGGTCTCCTCAGGGTGCGACTCTTCACCCGCAACAACGACCGGCTGGCCGCGCGCTCGCAGATCGCGGTCGCGCGCGGGCAGTTCAACGCGGCACGAGTTCAAGCCTCACTGGAGAAGCGTAGCCGGGCTGGGCTCGGGCTCTTCCTGGCCGGCGATTACCTCGACGTGCCGACGGTGACGGGCCTCCGCCCGAGGTATTCCAACGCGCAGGTCATGGCCCAAGGCAGTTATCTGCCGTCGCCGCACTGGGGATTCCTGCTGCAGGGGATCCGCTCCAAGCCGGTTCGGGACCCGCTGGTCGGTCAGTTCCTCGACACGTTGGTCCGGCAGATCGCCCGAGGGAACCGTACCGACCTCGAGGCGCGAGTTCTGTGGCGGGCTGACACGAGCGGGCTCGGGGCACGCGCCGACTTGCTCGTCGGCCACACGTCGTCGGGGGACAGTCTTACCCCGGCTCAACACGTCGAACAGATCGGCGTGATCGGCTCGTACCGGCTGCCGTTGGTATCGCTGGGCGGCTCGGCATTCTGGCGCTCGCGGTGGACCTCGCTCGATCTCCGTGGTAACGGCGCCTGGATTCCCATCGACCGAGTCACCGTGAGCGGAGAGGCCGTATTCCAGCGGCACGAGGGCGGTCGCTCCTCGGCTTGGCTCGGCGTTCGGGGCGGGGTACAGTTGCCCCAGGGTCTCAGCGTGAGCGCCAGCGCCCGGGTGGGACGCGCCGTGGCGGCGCCGGCTCTCCTCACGGATAGCGCGCAGACGCTGCGCGACTGGCAGTTGCTCGGTCGCTGGCAGCGGCGGTGGGCGGCGTTGGAGGCGGGATTCGCTCACACCTCGGCGTTCCAGCCCCAGGCGTATCAGCCATTCGCTCAGATCGTTGCACTCGAGCGGTCGTCCGGCACCGATTGGCTCACCACGTCCGTGCGCCTGCAGCCGCTCTCCTGGATGACACTCGAGGGCTGGTACAGCAATCCGCGCGGAACGGCGCCGAACGGACTGCCGCCGCGCCACATGCTGGGAGCGGGCACGATTCGCACTCGGCTTCAGCGCGTGTTTCCGAGCGGCGTGCTCAACGTCAAGCTTCGGCTCGCCGTGGAGCACTGGAGCGACGGTGTGATCGGGCGAGACGCGACCGACTCGCCGATCATCCTCACGCACGCGACGTATTTTCGGAGCCTGGTCGAGGTGGCGTTGGGGTCGTTGCAAGTCTACTGGGATCGCGGGAACCTCACGCGAGAAACGTCGGGCTACGTTCCGGGCATCGTCATCCCGGCTCGACAGGACGAAGTCGGGATTCGCTGGGCATTCACCAACTAGATTGTAGCTGCATCGCAACCGTCTGTCCGAGAACGCAATAGCCGCTGAGCATGAAGTGGTGCGTGAGGTATGCTCGCGCCACGTGATCACCCTACCGCCAACCCCATTTCGCCGTTAACTTTCCAGGCTTTCCCGCTAGCGGGGGTCGGCGTGCCATTCAGCATGACCGGGTTCGGTGCGGCAGAGGGTCCCGTGGCCGGGGGCAGGCTTCGCGTGGAGATCCGGACCGTCAATCACCGCTACTTCAATTTGGCCGCGAAGCTGCCCGGCGAATTGAGTGCACTGGACGGCGAGCTCCGCGAGCGCCTGCGCAAGGATTTCAACCGTGGTCACGTCGCGCTCCAGGCTCGCTGGGTCGAGGCTCCGCCGCGCTTGGCCTCGTTCCGGGTGAATCTGGACCGGGCGCGGGTCGTGGCGGGGTATCTGCGAGACCTGCAGGTCGCGCTTGGATTGGGTGGCGACGTGACGCTCGAGCTGGTGGCGCGGCAGGCCGATGTGTTGACGGACGCCGCTGACGAGCAGGTGCAGGTCGCCTGGTCCGAGGTCGAGCCGGTCGTCGCGCAGGCGGCGGCAGGGTGCCGAGTGATGCGGCAGCGCGAAGGTGACGTGCTCGCGGCGGAGCTGCGGCACCGGCTCGATCTGCTGGAGCGAGCGGCCCAGGCGATCGCGGCCCGGGCACCTGAGCGTCTGGTTCGCGAGCGAGACCGGCTGCGCGCCTCGGTGACCCAACTGCTCGATGGTCGCGTGGTGGACGAGAACAGGCTGGCGCAGGAGATCGCGCTCCTCGCCGACCGGGTGGACATCACCGAGGAGCTGGTTCGCTTCGCAGCGCACGTGGGCGCGGCCCGCCAGGCGCTCGCGGGCGATCGCCCGGTTGGAAAGGAGCTCGGATTCCTGGCTCAGGAGTTGGGCCGCGAAGTGAACACCATCGGGTCCAAGGCGAACGATCCCGAGATCGCTCATCAGGTCATCGCGATGAAGGGCGAGCTGGAGAAGTTCCGGGAGCAGCTCGAGAATCTCGAGTGAGACCGTTTCTCCTGGTGCTCTCCTCACCGTCGGGCGGTGGCAAGTCGAGCATCGCGAGGATGCTGCTCGAGTGCCGGCCGGACCTGGGGTACTCGATTTCCGCCACGACGCGGGCGCCGCGGCCCAATGAGGTGGACGGCCGGGACTACCACTTCCTGTCACGGGCAGAGTTCGAGCGGCGCCTCGGGGCCGGCGAGTTTGTGGAGCATGCCGCCTACGGCGGCCACCTCTACGGCACCCTGCGAAGCGAGATCGAAGCGATTCTGAAGACTGGAAGGCTCGCGGTACTCGACATCGAGATCCAGGGCGCGCGGCAGCTGCGCCGGAGCTTTCCTGATGCCGTCGAAGTGTTCGTTCTGCCGCCGTCCGCCGACGAGTTGGTCCGCCGGCTCACCGGCCGCAACACGGAAGACGCGGTCGCCGTGCGGCGCCGGCTCGATCACGCGGCCGAAGAGCTGGGGGCGGTCAGCGAGTACGACTATGTGATCGTCAACGACGATTTGCCCCGAGCGGTGGCCCAAGTGAGCGCCATCGTGGATGCCGAGGCCCGCCGGGTGCCGCGGCAGGATGTGCTACCGGATTTTGTCGCCGAGCTGCGGCGCCAGGTGTTGGCCCAAGCAGTTCGATACCCGATGTCGTGAAGGGAAGGAAACAACGTGCGTATTACCACTCCCGCGGAAGTCGCCAAGCAGGCCGGGAACAAGTACCTCGGCGTACTCGTGGCCGCCAAGTTCGCGCGCTACCTCAATGAGTTGCCGCGCGATCGGATCGTCGTGCAGGAGGAGAAGCTCACCACGAAGGCCTTGGACGCGCTGACGCATGCCGAGCTCAACTACAAGCTGATCCGCCGCCGCCGCTCCGAGGCCTGATCGTGTGGGCCGGCCGGCACGTCGTCCTTGGCGTGTCGGGCGGGATCGCGTGCTATAAAAGCTGCATCCTCGCTCGGCGGCTGACCGAGGCTGGCGCATCGGTCGACGCGGTGCTCACCCAGAGCGCCGCGGAATTCGTGCGGCCGGTCACCTTTGAGGCGCTCACCGGGCGCCCCGTCCTCACGTCCCTTTGGGACCACGGCGGGGCGCTCTCCCATATCCGACTCGGCCAATCGGCCGACCTGATCGTCGTGGCCCCCGCGACGGCCAACCTGATCGCTCGGGCCGCGCAGGGCATGGCCGACGACTTTCTCTCCACGCTCCTGCTCGCCGCGACGGCCCCAGTCCTGCTCGCTCCCGCAATGAACGACGAGATGTACGCCAACCCGCTCACCCAGGCCAATCTGCGGGTGCTGACGCAGCGCGGAATGGCGCTGGTCGGGCCGGAGATCGGCGCCTTGGCGGAAGGGCCGTCCGAGCGGCCCGGTCGGATGAGCGAGCCGGACACGATTCTCGCCCATGCCGCGCGGCTCCTGCGGGGACACGGGCGCCTGGCTGGGCGCCGAGTCGTCGTGACGGCCGGGCCGACGCGGGAATCGATCGATCCGGTGCGGGTCGTGACCAACCGGTCCAGCGGGAAGATGGGCTATCGGATCGCCGAGGTCGCGTGGGAGCGCGGGGCGGCCGTGACGCTCATCTCGGGCCCGGTCGCGCTGGCGGAGCCGGTCGGCGTCACCGTGCAGCGGGTGGAGACCACCAAGGAGCTGGAAGCGGCGGTCGAGGAAGCGCTTCCCGGGGCCGACGTCCTGGTGATGGCCGCGGCGCCGGCCGACTTCCGGCCCAGCAGCCCGAGCTCCAGCAAGAAGCCGCGAAGCGACGGCGCCCTCGCCATTCCGATGGAGCCGACCGACGACATTCTCGGCGCGACTCGCGGCCAGCGCAAGTCGGGCAGCGTCATCGTCGGTTTCGCGCTCGAGACCGGGGATGCGGTGGCCAAGGGTCGCGCCAAGCTGGAGCGCAAGGATCTGGACCTCATTGTCGTGAACGATGCGCTGGAGCGCGGGGCGGGGTTCGAGCACGACACCAATCGGGTGGCGCTCCTCGATCGCGAGGGGACACTGCGGATCCTGCCCCTACAATCAAAGCGCGATGTCGCCGAGGCGATTCTCGACGCGGTGGAGACACGCTTTGGCGGATGAACGCTTGCGGTACCTGGCGCAGCAGATGGAACTGGGGGGCCCGGAAATCATCCTGCCGCGCCCGGTGGAGGAGTCTGTCATGTCACCATCGAAGGCGAAAGGCGCCTCGACGCAGGCCTTCGGGGAGCCACCGAGCGCGAAAGCGGACGGGGGAGCGGCGGCCCGCGAGAAGTGGCGCAAGGGCGCGCCACCCATTCCCGGTCCCGGAATTCACGTGGACCCGCCGACTCCCAATCTCCTGGACGACGAGCTCAGCGGGCTCGCCACCCTCGACGCCGTGGCCCAGCGGATCCGAAGCACCTACTGCTGCGAGCTCTGCCCCAAGCGGATCAACGCTGTTCCCGGCGAGGGCAATCCCGAGGCCAGGATGGTGCTTGTGGGCGAAGGCCCGGGTGCCACGGAAGACGCGACCGGCCGTCCCTTCGTGGGGCAGGCCGGCAATCTGCTCAACAGCATTCTCGAGGCTATTGAAGTTCCTCGTGAAACGGTGTACATCACCAACATCGTGAAGTGCCGGCCGCCGCAAAACCGGAAACCGCTGCCGGACGAGGTCGCCTCATGTATTCCGTATCTGCATCGCCAGTTGGCGATCATCAACCCCAAGGTGATCGTGGCGATGGGGGGCACCGCCGCCGAGTCGCTGCT
>JBGPVE010000065.1:0-12546 GCA_041491545.1 Gemmatimonadota bacterium
GCGTTCGAGCCCTTGGCGTTGGTCGAGAGGTAAAAGACGTTGCTGTAGCCGCCGGTCGCGAGCACCACGGCGTCGCCCAGGTGCGTCGTGATCTCGCCCGTGGCCATGTCCCGGGTGACGATGCCCCGAGCGCGTCCGTTCGCGACGATCAGGTCCAGCATCTCGGTCCGGGGGAACATGGTCACGCCGCCGCGGGCGATCTCCTTCTCCAGCGCTTGATACGCCCCCAACAGCAGTTGCTGTCCCGTCTGGCCGCGGGCATAGAACGTCCGCGACACCTGGGCCCCGCCGAACGAGCGATTGGCGAGGAGCCCGCTGTACTCCCGAGCGAAGGGCACCCCCTGCGCCACGCACTGGTCGATGATATTGACGCTGATCTGGGCCAGGCGGTAAACGTTCGCCTCGCGGGCGCGAAAGTCGCCGCCTTTGACCGTATCGTAGAACAGCCTGAAGATGCTGTCGCCGTCGTTCTGGTAGTTCTTGGCCGCGTTGATCCCGCCCTGGGCCGCGATGCTATGCGCGCGGCGCGGCGTGTCCTGAAAGCAGAAGCATTTGACGTTGTAGCCCAGCTCGCTCAGCGTCGCCGCCGCCGAACCGCCGGCCAAGCCGCTGCCCACCACCAGAATGGTGTATTTCCGCTTGTTGGCCGGGTTCACCAACTTGAGCTCGAACCGGTGCGCGTCCCACTTCCGCTCCAGCGGGCCCGCGGGAATCTTGGAGTCGAGCTTCATGGTCACCTCAGCACGCCGGCGATGACCGCCAGCGGAATGATCGTGAAACCGGCCCAGACGAGCGCCGCGACCGCCAGCGCCACCGGTCGCTGCATCGGCCGCCGCGACACCGGCGCCACGCCGAGCGTGCGCCGGCTGCTCCAGAGGCCATGGTAGAGGTGCAACCCCAACACCGCCATGGCTACGACGTAGAACAGCACGACCCACGGGTTCTGGAATCCGGCGACCACGTTGTGGTACGGGTTTCCCTCGACGAAATCGGGATGGACCGTGCCAACCGTGAAGTGCAGCAAATGGAACACGAGGAAGACGAGAATCACCACCCCGCCCCAGCGGATCGTGCGGGAGGCGAAGGTCGACACTTGGGGATCCCGTCGCGCGTAGCCCACGGGCCGAGCCGCCTGGCTCTGCCCGGTGAGTTGGATGGCCGCGACGATGTGCAGAACGATGGCGACGATCAGCACGGCGCGAGGAATCCACAGCGCCAGCCCCGTCCCGTGGAGGAACGCGCTGTAGGCGTTGATTCGGTCGGGGCCGCTGAAGACCGTCAGGTTGGCCAGCACGTGGGAGATCAGGTATCCCACCCAAATGAGGCCGGTCACCGCCATGACGACTTTCTTGCCGATCGAAGATTCCCAGACTCTCATAGCCGTTGGTCTCTCCCTGGATCTCGCAACGCCCTTCAGCCGTCGAGCGTGATCTGTGTGGCGCGCACCGCCTCGGCCGACTTGTGCAGCTCCTGCCGCTCGGCCTCGGTGAGCGTCACCTCGATCACCTGCTCCAGACCCCGCCGCCCGAGCTTGCACGGCACTCCACAGAAGACGTCGCGGAGCCCGAATTCTCCCTGGAGCCACGCCGCGCACGGCAGGATCCGCTTCTTGTCCAGCGCGATCGCTTCCACCATCTGCACCGCCGCCGCGCTCGGCGCGTAATAGGCGGACCCGGTCTTGAGGTGGGCGACGATCTCGGCGCCACCGTTGCGCGTGCGAGTCACGATCGCGTCCAGCTTGTCCTTGGCGAGGAGCTGCGTCACCGGAATGCCGGAGACCGTCGTGTACGAGATCAACGGCACCATCGTGTCGCCGTGGCCGCCGAGCACCATCGCCTGGATGTCCTCGACCGACACATCGAGCGCTTCCGCCAGGAACATCCGGTAGCGGGCCGTGTCCAGGACGCCGGCCATGCCCACGATTCGCTCACGCGGGAATCCCGTGCCCTTCATGGCGACGTAGCACATGGTGTCCAGCGGATTCGACACGACGATCACGATCGACTTGGGCGCGACCCGGGCGATCTCCTGCGAGACCGAGCGCACGATGCCCGCGTTGGTCTTGACCAGATCGTCGCGACTCATCCCGGGCTTGCGGGCGATTCCCGCCGTCACCACGAAAACATCGGCGCCTTCGGCCGCATCGTAGCTCTGGCCGCCGACGACTCGCGTATCGAAGCCCTCGATCGGACCCGACTGCCACTGGTCGAGCGCCTTGCCTTGTGGCACGCCTTCGACCACGTCGATCATCACCACGGTCCGCGCCAACGACTTTTCGGCCAGCCGTTGGGCCGCGGTCGCGCCCACGTTCCCCGCGCCGACCACCGCCACCTTGTCGAGCATGCGCCTCGCTCTCGCTTATTGGGGAGTCAGGAAGTGCAAACCGCCAAGAATATAGCCGGGTTCAGTGCGACTCGGGCTCTCCTGCGGCCAGCAATCCCTCTTCAACGGGAATGCCGAGCCTTCTCAAGCCTTCGTAGAGCACGATGCTCACGGCATTGGCGAGATTCAGGCTGCGCACTCGTCCTGCCATTGGGATTCGGAAGCAGTGCTCGGGATGCTTCTCCAGGATGCGCGGCGGCATGCCGTCGGTCTCGTTGCCGAAGACCAGGCAACTGTTCGCTCTGAACGGCGCCTCCCGGTAGTCGCGGCGGGCGTTCGCGGAGAAGTAGAGACACCGCTCCCGCGCGATCGCATCGCGAAACTCGAACCAGTTGGGATGGACCCAGAGATCCACTTTGCCCCAATAATCCAGCCCGGCGCGCCGGAGCTCGCGGTCCTCCAACGAGAATCCGAGCGGCTCGATGAGATGAAGCGGGGTATCGGTGGCGGCGCAGAGGCGCCCGATGTTGCCCGTATTGGGCGGGATCCGAGGCTCGATGAGTGCCACATGAAGCGCCACCGGTCACCCTCCCCGGGTGTGCATCTCGCGACGCGGATCGGCGCGAAGACCTTCGAGCTGATACAGCGCGCCGCGGTCCGGGGTCGCGAGGCGCTCTTCCGCGCCGCGGTCGTTCCGCGCCTCCCAACGCTGCCGGATGAGCGCCGCGAGCTGTTCGTCGGACGCACCCATACGCAGCGGCTCCCTGAGGTCGATTCCCTGCCCCGCGTACAGGCACAGAAACCACGTGCCGTCGGCCGTGAGCCGGCTCCGGTCGCAGCTGCGGCAGAACGGTGCCGTAGTCGAGGCGATGATCCCGAACGTCGTGCCGTCGGCCAGCGCGAAGCGTTCCGCCGGCGCCGCCAAGGAGCCCGGCTCTGGATGGGGCTCGATGGCGCCGTAGCGCCGCGAGAGAGTGCGCAGGATCTCTTCCCGCGACACGACCTGATCGAGACTCCAGTGCGTCGCTCCGCCCACGTCCATATACTCGATGAAGCGGATTTCGACCCCACGCGCGCGCCCGAATTCGATCAGCGCTTCCAGCTCGTCGTCGTTGAACCCCCGAATCACGACCGTGTTGATCTTGACGCGCCCGAAACCCACCGCCTGCGCCGAGGCGATGCCATCGATCACGTCGGCGTGAGAGGCGCTGCGGGAAAACTCGAGCATACGCTCCGGCCGGAGCGTATCGAGACTCACGGTAATCCGATGCAGACCCGCCGCGCGCAACTGCGCCGCGTGACGGGACAGCAGGATTCCATTCGTCGTAAGCGCGAGATCGGCGACGCCCACCTGGTCCCGCAGCAGACGCACCAACGAGGGCAGATCGTGGCGCAGCAGCGGCTCGCCGCCGGTGAGGCGGACCTTCGTCGCGCCCAGTCGCGCGAAGACGCCCGCGAGCCGGGTCATCTCCTCGAAGGAAAGAATCGAGGCCCGGGGCAGCCACACGTATTCGTCCTCCGGCATGCAGTACCGGCACCGCATGTTGCATCGGTCGGTGACTGAGAGCCGTAGGCTACCGAGTGGTCGGGTGAGACGGTCGCGGATCGGATCGACCGGAGCGGTTGGCGCGTGCATCAGCCGGATCGTGCGGCGGCGTCCGGCATGGCGGCCTGAATGCCCGCCGGCGCCGTAGGATCCACCCACGCCACTGAGCCGTCCGCGTAATATTCGCGCTTCCAAATCGGCACTCGGCGCTTGACCTCCTCGATGATGAACCTGCAGGCCTCGAACGCAGCATCGCGGTGGGACGCCGCGGCGGCAATCGCGACCGCCGCATCACCCACAGCCAGCGCTCCTACCCGGTGTTCCAGCGCGACGGCCACATCCCATCGAGCCGTGGCTTCGGCCGCGATGCGGGCGCACTCGCCCTCCGCCATCGGGGCGTAGGCCGAGTACTCCAGACGGTCAACCTGCCGGCCCCCGTGATGGTTCCGCACGACGCCGAGGAAGCAGGCGATCCCGCCCCGCTGCGGCGAAGTTACCTGGGCGACGAGCCGGCCCAGATCCAGCGGCTGCCCCTGAAGATGCGGCATCTCACCCCCCCGCCAGCGGCGGCAAGATGGCGACCTCGTCGCCCTCGGTCACACCGAGGTCGAACCGGGCATGAGCCAGATTCACGGCGCACAGCGGGCGGGGCGGGAGACGATCTCCGCCGGGCAGGGCCCGGAGGTGCGCCACGACGGAACCGACAGTGGCCGGAGCCGGCACGGTAACCGTCACGACCTCGCGTCCGAGCGCGTCGGCATAGCCGGCAAACAGGAGCGCCCGTACGGTGACGGTGGTGACCGCGGAGACAGGCATCAGGATAGAAGGAGCTGCCAGTGCATGTGGGGGCCGAAGACGCCGCCACGACATCGAGCCGCGGAGGACGGCTCGAAGCGGCGCCGCAGAAATCAACCGCCTACATCCCCTGAACCGGCTCGGCAGGCTCGGACGGGGATGATTCCTCGGCCACCAGCGCCCGTAACTCCTTGCTGGGCTTGAAGACTGGCACCGGGCGAGCAGCGACCTCGACCGGGTCGCCGGTGCGCGGGTTACGCGCCATGCGGGTCTTGCGGCGCCGGATCTTGAAGGTGCCGAAGCCCCGAACCTCGATGTTCTGCTGAGCCTTCAACGCGTCCTTCACCGCTTCGAGGAAGGCGTCCACCACTCGGGCGCAGTCCTTCTTCGAGATCATGGGGCCCGCAGTGCGAGCGATCGAAGCGGTCACCTGCTCGACGAGATCGGCCTTGGTCATGCATCCCCCAGGAGGGTCACAGACGGCGCGTGCCACGAGACGCACCCAAGGCGATTGTATGAGCTTAAGTGTTGTCTGTCAAGGGGTTGGGGATTTCTGGCCCGTCCGCGAGCGAACCAGGGCCAAGAACTGACCGAAGTGCGGGTATGCGTCGTGGGGCCCGGGCGCGGCTTCTGGGTGGTACTGAACGGCAAAGAGCGGCAGCTCCCGGTGGCGAATTCCTTCGATAGTACCATCGTTCAAATTGAGGTGCGTCACCTCGAGACTCGAGGCTCCGGGCACGCCATTCTCGTCGCCGGTGACGGCAAACCCGTGATTCTGTGTCGTGATCAGCACTCGGCCGCTCTCGAGGTCTCGAACCGGGTGATTGCCCCCGCGGTGACCGTAGGGAAGCTTGGCGGTGCTGCCTCCAAAGGCGAGGCCGATGAGCTGATGTCCCAGGCAGATACCGAATGTCGGCAGCCCCGACTCGGCCAACTCGCGAATGCCGCTCAGGGCATAGCCGACAGCAGCCGGGTCCCCCGGGCCATTCGACAGGAACAGCCCGTCGGGCTCGAGCGCGAGAGCCTCCGCGGCGGGTGTGGTCGAGGGAACCACCGTCACCTTGCAGCCCGCAGCGATCAGCATTCGCACGATGTTCCGCTTCATCCCATAGTCATACGCCACGATATGGACACCTTCACCCTCCGTGCGCCGCTGCCGCACCGTGGCCCGCGACGCGAGGTCCAAACCGTCCATGGACGGCGAAGCGAGCAACTGCGCCGTCAGCTCGCGTGACGGCTCACGGCCGGATGCGATGACGCCGCGCATCGCGCCCCGCTCCCTGAGATGACGCGTCAGCTTACGGGTGTCGACGCCCTCGATCAACGGCACGCCGGCCGAAGCCAGCCACTCGTCGAGTGAGACATCCGCCCGCCAGCTCGAAGGATGGCGGGCAAGCTCGCGCACGACGACGCCGCTCACCTGCGGACGCTCCGACTCCATGTCTTCCGCGTTGACGCCGTAGTTGCCGATCATCGGCGCCGTCATCACGACGATCTGGCCGAGATAGCTCGGGTCGGTGAACGTCTCCTGGTAGCCCGTGAGGTTGGTGGTAAACACCACCTCGCCGAACGCCGGATCGAGCGGGCGGGGCGCCGTGCCGGCGAACCACGCTCCGTCCTCGAGCAAAATGAACGCGGGGCGATCGGTCACCCGTTCACCCCGCGGCGGAGAAGAGATCGAATCACTGCTTGGGCTTAGGCTTGGGCTGCGTCGGAGATTGCGGCTGCGGCGCCGGGGCGGGCGCTTGCTGCGTTACCGGCGCCGGGGCTTGCGGCGTCACCGGTGCCGGCGCTTGCGGCGTCAGGGGAAGCTGGGGCACCGGGGCCGCCGGCGCGGTGCTGCGGAGCCGCTCCTGCAGGGCGCTTCCCGAGCTGCTGCGCGGCACCAGCGACAGCAACAGCGAGAGTGCCAGGAAGATGCCTCCGCACCACCAGCTGAGCTTGGTCAAGATGGTGACGGCCTGACGCCCCCCGAGAACCGTGTCCGTGGTGGCGCCGCCTAGCCCGGCGAGGCCGCCACCTTGGCCCGCCTGCAGCAGCACGACGACCGATAACAGGAGCGCGTCGAGGATGAGAAGTGTGAGCAGCAGGTAGAACATACGCGCCGGTCCGGTGTCTGGGTCCGAAGTCAAATCAACCGGTAAAAATAGCCGCGCGGAGCCCTCCCAGCAACCCGCATTGGCAGCGATCGGAGGACCGCCGGACCGAAGAACATCGAGAAGAAAGTACCGCAGAATGCCGGCTGCCGTTCGGCCCAACTTGTAGCCGCGGGCAGCTACGACATGCGTTCCACCGAGCGGCCATCACCGGAGCCTTACGATCTCCGCCCACCCCTCCGCCGAAAGACTCGCGCCGCCCACCAACACGCCGTCGATCTCCGGCTCCGCCACGAGTGACGACGCATTGCCCGCATTCACGCTTCCGCCGTAGAGCACCGGTAGCCTACCTGACCAGCCTCGTTGCGCCAGGCAGGAGCGAATGAAGCCGTGAACGGCCGCGGCATCGCTCGGCGTAGCGTTCTTGCCGGTGCCGATGGCCCACACGGGCTCGTAAGCGATCGCCGGCCGACCGCGATCCTCTTGTGCGACGACATCCAGCACCGGCTCGAGCTGCGCGCGCACGGCATCTTCCGTTTGTCCCGCCTCTCGCTGCGCGAGCGTCTCTCCGACGCAGAGGAGCGGCGTCAGACCGGCCGCGAGCGTCGCCTGTACCTTGCAAGCGCTTTGCTCGGCGGTCTCGCCGAACAGGTGGCGCCGCTCGGAGTGCCCCACGAGCGCCAGCGTGGCGCCGGCTTCCATCGCGAGCGGCAGCGACAACTCGCCGGTGAATGCACCCTTCGGCTCCCAATGCACGTTCTGCGCGCCCACCTGAATGTCGGCGCGCCGCCGGAAGGCTTCTGCCAGTGTGGCGAGTGAAACAGCGGGTGGAAAGAACCAGAGGCGTCGGCCATCGACCGGCGCGGTGAGCTCGAGAAAGCGTTGCGCGAAATCCGCCGCCGCCCGCGGGCCGTGGTGCATCTTCCAGTTGGCGGCATAGATCAGCGGCCGCGCCATCACACCTCGTCGAGCGCGGCGACGCCCGGCAGCGTCTTGCCTTCCAGAAACTCGAGCGACGCTCCACCCCCGGTCGACACGTGCGTCATCTTCTCCGCAAGCCCAGCCTCCGCCACAGCCGCGGCCGAGTCGCCCCCGCCCACCACGGTGACGGCGCCGCGGGCGGTGGCCCGCGCCATAGCTTGCGCGATGGCCATCGTGCCGTGGTCGAACGGGGGGGTCTCGAACACGCCCATCGGTCCGTTCCACACCACCGTGCCGGCGCGCTCGATGCGGGCGGCGAAGTCCTGCTCGGTGGAGGGATCGATATCGTACATCGCCCACCCGACGGGGATCTTGTCTCTCGTCACGGTGCGAGACTCGGCGCCTTCCTTGAGCTCACGCGCGACCACCGCACCGCTCGGAATCACGATCTTGGCACCGGCCTTCTGAATGAGCGCCCGCGCGAGATCCACGCGATCGGCCTCGACCAACGAGTTACCGGTCTCGAGCCCCATGCCCTTGAAGAACGTGCAGGCCATCGCGCCGCCGATGAGAATCGCATCCACCTTGGGCAAGAGCGCTTCGATCAGGTCGATCTTGCCACTGATCTTGGCGCCACCCAGCACTGCCACGAACGGCCGCTTGGGCCGATCGAGCGCTTCCCCGAGATAGCGCAGCTCCCGCTCCATCAAGAAGCCCGAAACGGCCGGCTTGAGCAGCTTCGCGACTGCCTCGGTGCTCGCGTGCGCCCGGTGCGCCGAGCCGAATGCGTCGTTCACATACAGATCACCCAGCGCGGCGAGCTGCCGCGCCAGCTCGGGATCGTTCTTCTCTTCGCCGGAATAAAACCGCGTGTTCTCCGCCACGGCGATTCCGCCGCGAGGCAGCCGCTTCGTGGCGGACACGGCGTCGGGCGACAGCGGATCGGCCAGAAAAGTGACCGGCGCACCCAGCAATTTCTCCAGCTCGCGCGCGCACGGCGCCAGCGAGAACGCCGGATCCGGCCCGCCCTTCGGCCGGCCGAGATGCGACATGAGGACCACGCGCGCACCGTGCTCGCGGAGATACTTGATCGTCGGCAGTGCGGCGCGGATTCGGGTGTTGTCGGTGACCACGCCGTTCTTGATGGGGCAGTTGAAGTCCACCCGCACCAGCACCCGCCGGCCATCCAGCGCCGCGGGGTCCAGCGACTCCAACGTTCGCTTCACCGCTTGGTTCCAATGTAGCGGAGCACATCCACGCAGCGCGCCGAGTATCCCATTTCGTTGTCGTACCAGGACGTGATGTTCACCAGCGTGCCGTTCACCACGTTGGTCGAGAGCGCGTCGATGGTGCTCGACTGCAACGAGCCGATGTAGTCCACCGACACCAGCGGCTCGTCGCTCACCATCAGCACGCCCTTGAGCGCGCCATTGGCGGCCTTTCGGAAGGCATCGTTGACGGCCTCAGCCGTGGTCGATTTCTCGACCACGCACGTGAGCGCCACCACCGATACGTCGGGCGTCGGCACCCGAAGGGCCACGCCATCGATCTTGCCCTTGACCTCTGGAATCACGAGCGCGGTCGCCTTGGCGGCGCCGGTCGTGGTCGGGATGATCGACACGGCCGCGGCGCGGGCACGACGCAGGTCCTTGTGCGGGAGGTCGAGAATCTGCTGATCGTTGGTGTACGAGTGCACCGTGGTCATGAAGCCGCTCACGAATCCGAAGTTGTCGAGAACGACCCTGACCACCGGCACCAGACAGTTCGTGGTACAGCTCGCGTTGGAGATGATCTGGTGCTTGGCGGGATCGTATTTCTCGTGGTTCACGCCGTAGACGATCGTGATGTCCTCCTTCTTGGCCGGAGCGGAGATCACGACCCGCTTGGCACCGGCGGCGAGGTGCGTGGCCGCCTGCTCCCGATCGGTGAACCGTCCCGTCGACTCGAGCACCAGCTCGACGCCGAGATCCTTCCAGGGCAGCTTGGCGGGATCCTTCTCCGACAAGACCTTGATCGTCTTGCCGTTGACGTGCACGCCGTCGGCCGCGGCCTCGACGGTGCCGGGAAAGCGCCCGTGAACCGAGTCGTACTTGAGCAGATGGGCGAGCGTTTTGGTGTCGGTCAGATCGTTGACCGCGACGAACTCCAGCTCCTTGACGCCCATGTGCGACGCCGCTCGAACGACGTTTCGCCCGATCCGGCCGAATCCGTTGATCCCCACGCGTACCGCCATGCCATGCTCTCCCAGGTTGGTCCTATCCAATGGCTCTCGCGAACGTCACCGCTTCCACCCGCTTTGCTCCGGCGGCCGCGAGCGCCTCCGCGGCGCCGACCAGCGTGGCGCCGGTGGTGAAGACGTCGTCCACCACCACCAGCCGGAGGCCCGAGACTCGCCCCGCCGCGAACGCGCCGGCGACGTTGGCCCGGCGTTCGTCCGGGGTCAGCGCGGTCTGCGTTCGCGTCTCCCGTAGCCGGCCCAGGAGGTCCAGCCGCACCGAGAGGCCCAGCCGGCGGGCAAGCGCGGCCGCCAGACGCTCGCTCTGATTGTAACCTCGCTCCCGGGCCCGTTTCGAGGCCAGCGGAATCGGTATCAAGGATACTTGGCCAGTCAATGGCTCGAGTCCGCGCATGGCGCCCGCCATCGTCTCCGCGAGCCGCCACCACCCGCCGTACTTGAGGTGATGCACCGCCTCACGGGTCCGGCCCTCGAGCCACACGGCGCTGCGGACGCGGCCGAGGGCCGCCGGCCACTCGTGGCAGAGCTTGCACGCCTCGGGCTCCGTCGCGCGGCCACCCAATCCATTGGGAGGGCCGGTGTCGCTCCAATCGAGACGAATCTCTCCGCCGCGGGGCTGCCCGCATCGCGGGCAGATCGGGTCCGGCAGCGGGCGCCAGCGTGAGCGGCAGAGCGCGCAGACGAGTGAATCGGCGTCGTCCAGCCCGACCGATCGAAGGCACAAGAGGCACTCGGCGGGCAGGAGCCAGCGCTCGAGCCCCCGCGCCACGGCCGCGACCTCAGCGAAGCGAGGCATCCACCGCCGCCCGCATGATTTCGCGCGGCGCCACCACTCCGGGAAACCACCGCTCTAGAGCGGCGGCGCCCTGCGCCACCAACACGCCCCGGCCGTCGGCCGCACGCAACCCGCGCGCTCGCAGCGCTCGGACCCACGGCGTCTCGCCCCTGCGGTACACGAGGTCAAGCGCGACCGTCGCCGCCGACAGCAGGTCCAATGGGATCGGGAGCGGATCGTCCGCCCGGAGTCCGATCGGCGTAGCATTGATCACCACACCGCAGCTCTCGGCCGGAACACTCCCGACCCCGCACGACTCGGCCCATGCCTCGAAGCGCCGCTGCCGCTCGGCATCCCGGGAGCGCACGGCCACCCCGACGCCGCACGCTCGCGCCGCCCCGACGACCGCGCGCGCGGACCCGCCCGTTCCCACGATGAGCCAACCGGATTGGGGCGGGCAAAGTGTGCCCAGCGCCTCACGCACGGCTTCGACGTCGGTGTTGTCGCCCGCGCTTTCCTCGCCGACAGCCCAGAAGGTGTTGCAGGCACCCAGCGTGCGCGCGGAGTCTCGCAGCTGCGCCACCGCCTCCGCGGCGACCATCTTGTGCGGCACCGTGACGTTGCCGCCGCCGCCCGCGCGGGTCAGCGCGCGGATCAGTGAGGGGACGTCCTCCGCGGCGCACCGCAGCGGCACGTACACCGCATGCAGCCCGAGCGCGTGGAAAGCGGCGTTCTGCATCGCGGGTGAGAGCGAATGCGAAACCGGATCGCCGAGCAGCGCGAAAACACGGGTCCTACCGTTGATCACCAGAGCGCTCCGCTGCCACCCGGGCCGCCACCGCGTCGATCAACGCCTGCAGCTCCACGAACGTGGTGCGATAACCGTCCAGCTCGCCGCCGAACGGGTCGCTCACTTCAGCCCCTGAGCCGGAATGGCCGGCAAACTCACCCAGCAGGTGGACCCGCCCGCCGCCACCCAACTCCGCCACTCGCACCACATGGTGCCGGGACATGGTCAATACGAGATCGGCCGAGCTCACGAGCTCGCGGGTAAGCATCTGGGCGCGGTGACCCGAGAGATCGAGCCCGTGCTCCAATCCGACGAGGTAGGCGCCTTCGGAGGCCGGCGCCCCGTCCCATGCACCGATGCCAGCCGACCCAACCGTCACCTGCCCGCCAGACCCACGCGCCTCGACCGCCTGGCGCAACAGCGCCTCGGCCATTGGGCTACGGCAGGTATTGCCGGTGCAGACGAAGAGAATGTGCATGGTTCTATTCCGTTCAAGCCACGTAAAGTGTAAAGGGTAAACAGTAAAAGGGTTTCCTCCGCACCGCTCGGTCACCCGGGCGCCTCCCCGCGCGGCGCACTCTCCCCCTTCACGCTTCACCGTTCACCGCCCTTACGGCGCCCATGCTCCCACCGCTCTCCGCAACTCCGCGCGAGGGATGGCGCCTTCCCGCACCAGTTTCGGCACGACGCCGGTGCAATCAACGAGTGTGGACGGCGGCACGTTCCCCAAGACGCCGCCGTCGAGGACCAGAAGCTCTCCGGCCTCGATTGACGACCGAAACAACTCGACCAAGCCCTCCACTCCCGGCGCGGGCGGCTGACCCGGACGATTGGCCGAGGTCGATGTCAGCGGAGCATCGAGTGCACGCACGAGCCGGGCGATGCCAGCGTGCGAGGTGAACCGTACCGCGATGCCGCCCTCGGCGCCTCGGAGCTGGTCCGGAAGCCGGCCCTCACCGCCGGGCAGCACCAGGGTAAGCGGCCCCGGCCAGAAGGCACGGGCCAGGGCCGAGGCCGAGGCGTTGAACACGAGCCCCCACGCTTCCGCCATGACGCGGCTCGAGA
>JBGPVE010000066.1:0-12433 GCA_041491545.1 Gemmatimonadota bacterium
ATGCTCGAGCAGTCGCGCGACGTCGCGCTGGTGGGTGGTGGCGAGGTGACGGTGCTTCCGCAGGGCATCGACGTCGAGGCGATGCGCACTGGTGGCGTCAGTGGGATGTTCTTTGGCATCGACCGCGCGCGCTTCCTCACCCGCCAGCTCCTGGGCGGACGGCGCCATCAGGGCATCGTGCGCGCTGTGGCCCCGGCGATCGAGAACAAGCTCGTCTATGTGCGACGAAACAAGATCGTCCTGCCCGTGCGCGCCGGCGGCGAGATCCCGAGTCGCGCCCGCGCGGTCGGCACCACGCCCGACATTCGGGCCGGAACGTGGGTCGACGCGCCGCACGACTCCGCCTACATCATGCCGACGCCGCAGCAGCTCTACGATGAGCTGGACCACTTTCATCTACCGGTGCGTCCCGATTCCTCCTGGGGCGAGTGGCACTACTTCAACCTGATCGTCGGCCCTGCCGAGGCGTGGTACATCAGCTATCTGGTAGGCGGCGATGTGCCCGCTGGGCGCTGGGGCGGGCAACTGTTGGCCACCCACCGCCGGCCCGACGGACGGTACGAACGCTTCGCGGCGCAGAGTCCGTCGTCGACCATTTTCCTCGACACGACACGGGCCGATCTCAGCCTCGGCGCCAACACAGTGCGCCAGCGGGGCGGCGTATACATGCTCGAGCTGCGCGCTCGGGGAGCTGCCGGGTCGGTCGCCGCGAGTCTCATCGTGAGGCCTTCCGCGGAACGGTACTTCCCGCCGGTCGAGCTGCGCGCCGATGAATTCCGTTCCGGCTACGTCGTGCCCGCACTCGCCGCCAGCGCCTCTGGCCGGATCTGTGTCAACGAGCGCTGCGCTCGGGTCCATGATGCACCGGCCTATCACGATCACAACTGGGGCGTGTGGCGGAATGTCACGTGGGAATGGGGCGCTGCGCGGGGCGCCCGGTTGAGCGTTCTCTATGGCGGCATCTACACCGGGGACATCACGAAGACCGCAGCACCCTTCTTCTTGACGGCAGTCGACTCGCTCGGCGTGCGTCAGGTCCTTCGCTTTCGCCGAATCCGATATGAAGGAACCCGTCCCACAGCCGGCGTGCCTGGCCTTTCGGCGCCCGAACGATTCGACCTCGTGGCGGCCAGGGATGCGGACACGGTCCGCCTCGAGGTTCGGGTCGAGGATGCGCTGGCCACACGGATGCGGGCGGCGAGCCTCGACCGCTACTTCGTGCAGATGCGCGGTGGCTTCAGGCTGCGGGGCCGGATCGGGGGCGAAACGGTGGCGGACTCGGGGTCCGGATTCTTCGAGACCTACATCCGCCGGTGAGCCCGCCCTGATCGACGGAACCGGTATATTTTCCAGGAATGCCAACCTCACTTGATCTCTCGGAAGCCACCCGCGTACTCGGCCGCGGCCTGATCGACGCCTTCGGGAAGGGATGGTCCACCGGCGACGTTGACCTCCTCATGTCCATCTATTCCCCCGCGGCCGTGTTCATCGAGACGCCGTTCTCGTCTCCGCTTAACGGGGAGGCTGCAATCCGGTCTTATTGGCAGGACGTGCCGTACCATCAGTCCGAGGTCTCCTTTATGTCGGGAGAGATCCATTCGGTCGGCCCCTGGTTCTCAACCGAGTTCAAATGCGTGTTCCGGCGCCGCCGAACTGGCGAGTGGGTGGATGCCCGGGGGGCGATCTTCTGTGAGACCGAGGGTGACAAAGTGACCGAGATGCGCATGTATTGGCATCGCTGGAGTGGTGGGCAGGAGACGGGCAAGCCGTAGTGGGTTGGCGGAACCAATCGGTGGCTGTAATTGTATTGAATTCGGGACGTTGTGGCTGGTGGTGGAGGCGCAAACTTGCGCAGGGTAGGGGGGTAGGTGGGTGGCATGCTCCTCGCTTCTGCCATCTTCCGACCTCGCTTCGATCCGCCGCGGCTTAGGTTTGTTGGGAGGTGCCATGTTTACCGCATTGCTGTTTCCGCTTGCCGTTCTAGCCAGCCCGGGTCATGCACCTGCCCTGGCTCCCGCAGGCTCCGATGACCCCGCCATTCGAATCACGCTGAACAACGATGGCCGCTACCAACGCGGCGATCGGGCGAAAGTCTACGTTCAAACTCGGAACGACGGATACATTGTCGTTCTGCACGTCGATCCAGACCACCGGCTGAGGGTGCTGTTCCCGCTCGATCCACGCGATGACAACTTCGTCCGCGGCGGTCACCGGTACGAGATCGTCGGTCGCGCCGACCGCGAGCCCTTCAACGCGGACTACACCGGGTCCGGCACCGTCTACGCCGCCGTGTCCCGTGACCCCTTCCAGTTCACCGACTACATCGTGGGAGACCATTGGGACTTCCGGGCTCTCAACGACGTACGGGTTGGCTCCGACGTCGAGGCAGACCTGAACGATCTGACACGGCATCTGGCCACCCGGGACTTTGATTACGATGTGGTGCGGTACGAGACATCCGACCGGGTCGCCTATCTCGCCCCGACCGTCTATGCCCCGGTTTATACCAACGCCTACTACGACCCCTGGTGTTTCGGGTACTGGGGCTGCGGCTCGGGCCTCTCCATCGGCATTTCGATCGGTCACCCGCGCTACTGGTACGATCCCTTCTACACGCCGTACGTGTACCCGGCGTTCTACTATCCGTATCCGAGGTACTACTACCCGTTCTACCACCATCCGCACTATCCGCGTGCGTTCTATCGACCGCCGCGCCCAGGCGGGCACTTCTACGGTGGCCACTACACCGGCACTTCGGGCGGAGCGTATGGTCCTTGGCGGAATCGGCTCGGGCCGCAACCCGTTACCACTACATGGCCCGGGCAGAACTACGCGGGCCGATTGGCGGCGGGCGCGGGCCAGGTGAATGGCTATAGGGATCGGCGCTTTACGCCGCAGGGAGGTGGCGTCGCCGCGGTGACGAGGCCGCGCCGCTCGGTGGAGTCTCGCCGGCCGGACATGACGCCGGTACGGAGCGAGCCGACGCGGGCTCGGATGCAGCCGGGGACGCCCGCCGCCCCGACTCCGGTCAGGCACCCGAACGAGGAGCCGCGGCCGGTGGGTCGCCGGAGCGTGGAGGTCGCTCGGCCGACGCTGGAGCCAGCCAGGGCCGAGTCGAGACGCTCCGAGCAAGCCCGCCTCCAGGCGCCTCGGGAAGTGTCACCATCCGCGGAGCCTCGTCGCCTTCCGGAGGCGCACGCCGCCAATCCCCAGGCTTCGGCCCCGCGCGAAGCCACGGAGATGCGTGAGCGCGGCAACGCCGAGCGGTCGTACCAAGCTGCCCCGTCGCGGTCCAACGACGCGCCGCAGGCAGCACCCCGCCGAAGCGAGGCCCGCCCCGCACCGCAGGTCGAGCGGACCCGGCGCGAGGCGCCCCCAGCCCGCGAACGGGACGGCGGTGGACGCCACGAGTCTTCGCGCCGCCGGTAGCGCCGCGAGCCGACACCGAAGAGGGGGCTCACCCGAAGGTGAGCCCCCTCTTCATTTTCCTGTTCCCCGACCATCGGTCTACCAGATCGCCGCCCGAGTGCTGTCGGCCAGGAGCATCGCGTCGCCCACCTTGCACCCGAACGCCTGCGCGAACTCGGGCATGTTCGATAGCGGCCCGTTGGTGCGGTCCTTGGATGGGGAGTGCGGATCGACACCTGCCAGGAGTTTGGCATACTCGGGCCGGTACATTCCCCGCCAAATCTGCGCCCAAGCCAGAAAGAACCGTTGCGGACCGGTGAGCCCGTCGGTCTCGGGTTGCTCCTTGCCGTGCAGCGAACGCTGGTAGGCGCCGTAGGCGATCGTGAGCCCGCCCAGGTCGGCGATGTTCTCTCCCAGCGTCAGCTTGCCGTTCACGTGGATCGTGTCGATCGCGACATAGCCGTCGAACTGGCGGCGCACGACATCCGCGCGCGTGTTGAACGCCTGCTCGTCCTCCTTGGTCCACCAGCCACTCAGATTGCCTTGGGCATCGTACTGCCTTCCTTCATCGTCGAAGCCGTGGGTGATCTCGTGCCCGATGACGGCTCCCATCCCGCCGTAGTTCACCGCGTCATCCGCCTTTGGATCGAAGAACGGCGGCTGCATGATGCCCGCCGGGAACACGACCTCGTTGATCGGCGGGTTGTAGTACGCGTTGACGGTGGGCGGAGACATCAGCCACTCCTTGCGGTCGACCGGCTTGCCGATCTTCGCGAGGTCGCGACGAAACTCGAACGCGTTCGCGTTCTTGATATTGAGCGCGAACGTGCCGGGCTGGATCACGAGCGCCGAATAGTCGCGCCACTGATCGGGGTAGCCGATCTTGTTGACGATTGCGTCCAGCTTGGTGAAGGCTTTCGCCTTGGTGGTGGCGCTCATCCAGCTCAGCGTCTCGAGTCGACTCCGGAATTCCGATTGAATGTTTCGCACCATCTCGAGCGCCCGCGCCTTGGCTTCGGGCGTGAAATACTTCTTGACGTAGGCCTGCCCCAGAACCTCGCCCATCGCGTCGTCGGTGCGCTGGAGGCAGCGCTTCCAGCGGGGCCGCATCTCGGTCACCCCGCGGAGCACGGTCGAGCGGAAGCGGAAGTCCTCTTTGACGAACGGTGAGCTAAGGGCGGCGGCGCGATTGGTGATGAGCTGCCAGCGCAGATAGCTCTTCCAGGTCTCGAGCGGCGCCTTGGCCACCAGCGAGTCGAGCGTCTTGAGGAAGATGGGCTGTCCGACGTTCACGTCGGCCGGCTCCGCCAGGCCGATCTGCTTGAAGTAGCTCGCCCAGGTGATGGCCGGCGTGAGCGTGCGGAGCTCGTCGACCCTGGTCAGATGGTACACAGCGTTGGGATCCCGCTGCTCGACCCGCGTCATCGAGGCTTGGGCGAGGGCGTGCTCGAGATCCAGGACGCGTTGGGCACCGTGCGCGGCGGTGGCCCGATCGTCACCGAGCAGACGGAACATGCGGGTGATGTGGTCGCGATACTTGGCCACGAGCGCCCGGGACGCCGAGTCGTCCTTTGTGTAATAATCCCGATCGGGCAGGCCGAGTCCTCCCTGGTACGCTTCGGCGATGACGCGCGAGCTGTTCTTGGCGTCCTGCTTGGCGCGAAAGCTGAAGCCGGCCCGGACGCCGACGGTGTGGAGGTAGGCGAGCGTGGTCTGGAGCGACCGACGATCCCTGATCGCGGCGATTCGCTTGAGGTCGGGCGCGAGAGGCCTCGGGCCTTCGGCATCGGCACGCGTTGAGTCCATGCAACTGCCGTAGAAGTTGCCCAGCTTGCGAAGGTTCGGGTCGCTCGTGGTGCGCGCGCTCGCGGCGGCCTCGGTCAGAACGTCCTTCAGCGCATCGTAGTTCGCCTCCTGCAGCTCGTGAAAGCTGCCCCAAGAGGGCTGATCCGCGGGAATCGACGCGTGTTTGAGCCAGCCGCCGTTCGCGAAGGTGAAGAAGTCGGAACAGGCTGCGCAGGTCGTGTCGAGATTCGCAGAATCGAGCGGCTTGGTCTGGCGTTGAGCAACCAGGGGGAGCGCCGCGCCCAAGCCAAGAATCAGGGTGAGTGCGAGACGACGCATCAGGACTCCGGAGGGACGGTGAAGGTGTGGGCTTTAGGATGCTTCGGCGTTCGGCCATACGGAGGACGGCACCATTCCGTTCCAACGTCTCGTGGACGAGCGTCCCGTCGGCTACAGCGTCCACCCGGTACTCGATGCCAAGCTGTTGGTGAAACGCGACCTTGTCCAGCGGTCTCGGCTCACCGTGACCGCGCAGGTCGAGCAACCAGATCAGGGGCTTGGGCGGGGCACGTCGATGGGATAGCTGTCGGTGCGCTCGCCTTCGGGAAGCTCGGGCCGATACATGATGACCCGCGCCCGCTCGAGGGTGATGAGGCCGCCGCCGATCATTCGATCCAGCTCGGGCAGGATCTCCTGTATCTTCTCCTCCGTGTCCACGCACTCGATCACGAGCGGCAGATCGAGCGAGAGGCGCAAGACCTTTTCCGTGTGGACCCGAGCGCTGGCACCGAAGCCCATCACACCACGGATCACCGTGGCGCCGGCGAAGTGGCGCTCGCGGAGGAGATAGACGATGGCCTCGTACAGCGGCCGGCCCTGCCATTTGTCGCGCTCGCCGATGTGGATTCGGACCAGCGTGCGCTCACCCTTGAAGCCGTGCATGGTATCGCTCCTACAGTCGCGTGCGGAAGGCCATCAGCTCGCGGGCCAGCACGAACCCGGCGAAGGTCGCGACCAGCGACCCCACGAGGCTCGCGACAATGTAGAACGACCCGCGCCGCCAGTCACCATCCTCGAGCATCGTGAGGGCTTCATAGCTGAACGTCGAGAAAGTCGTGTAGCCGCCGCAGAACCCCACCGTCAGGAGAGCTCGGACCTCGGGGGTCATCGCCGCGGTGTCGGCCGCGTAGCGAACGATAAATCCTAGCAGGAGCGAGCCGGTGATGTTGATGACCAGCGTGCCGGTGGGGAAGCTGGTGGCGACCAGCCGCTGGATGAGCCCGCCCAAGACGAATCGGCTCACTCCGCCGACCGCGCTACCGATGGCAACGTACCAGAGCATGGCGTGACCCGGTGAGGACGCCGAAACATAATGTTTGGGGACCAATCGACTAGATTCCACGACCGTGTTGACCCTCGCGATCGCCCAGATTCGCCCTCGTAAGGGTGCCTACGAGGAGAACCTCTGCCGCCTCGGCCGGATGTTCCGCGAGGCGGCGGGGTGGGCCGCGCCGCCCGATCTGCTGCTGGCGCCGGAGAGTGCCCTCACCGGGTACTTTCTCGAAGGGGGCGTGCGGGATCTCGCCGTCCCCGCCGAGCGGTTGTTCGAGGACCTGTCGCGGCAGCACCGGGACGCCAAAGCCCCGGCGTTCGACATCGCGATCGGCTTCTACGAGGTCTACCAGAATCGTCTGCACAACTCCGCCCTCTACGCGACGCTGGGTGGGGCCGACGCCGGCATTCGCCACATCCACCGCAAGGTCTTTCTGCCGACCTACGGCGTGTTCGACGAGGAGCGCTTCGTCGAGCCGGGCCGATCGATCGAGGCGTTCGACACCCGCTGGGGCCGAGCCGCGGTGTTGATCTGCGAGGACGCATGGCATTCGTTCTCGCCGATGCTCGCCGCATTGGACGGCGCCCAGGTGATTCTCATTCCGAGCGCGAGTCCCGCGCGCGGCGTACACCCGGTCGAGGGCGCGAGCCGGCCGGCAAGCGCGCTTCGTTGGGAGCATATCGTGCAGGACATCGCGGGGGAGCACGGTGTCTATGTCGCGCTGGCTCAGCTCGTCGGGTTCGAGGGCGGCAAGGCGTTCGTCGGCGGGTCGTTGGTGGCGGGGCCCAGAGGCGATCTCATCGCGCACGGTCCGCTGTTCGAGGAGGCGCTGATTCCCGCCACGCTCGACTTCGAGGAGATCACCCGCGCTCGGGCCGACCTGCCGCTGCTGTCGGATCTGGAGACGAGGCTGCCGCACCTTCTGGAATCGCTGCCCGCTACGGGGCGGAGCGACGGGCGCTCGACAACGGGCGCCGGCGCGCGGGCGGAGGTTCACCGGCGTCCGGTCGGTGGCGGGCGGGGCGCGCGGCCGCCGATTCCCGCGTCCACCCACCCGCTCGCCATCGACCCGGCGCTCACGCGACGCTGGCTGGTGAACTTCATTCGCGACGAGATCGTCGGCCGGCGCGGATTCGAGAACGTGGTGGTCGGGCTTTCGGGCGGAGTGGACAGCTCGCTCGTCGCGCATCTGGCCGTCGAGGCGCTGGGCAAGGAGCACGTGCACGGGGTGCGGATGCCGTATCGGACGTCGAATCCCGAGAGCCTGGAGCACGCGCAGCTCGTGATCGACCGGCTCGGGATCCCGAGCCAGACGGTGGACATCTCCGCCGCGGTGGACGGGCTCGCGCGCGCGCTCGGCGGCGAGGTGGGCGACGCCCGGCTCGGCAACATCATGACGCGGGCGCGGATGATCACGCTGTTCGATCTGTCGGCCAAGCACCGCGCGCTGCCGCTCGGCACCGGCAACAAGAGCGAGCGGCTGCTGGGCTACTTCACCTGGCACGCCGACGACTCGCCGCCGGTCAATCCGATCGGCGACCTCTTCAAGACTCAGGTCTGGGCGCTCGCGCGCGCCATCGGTGTTCCCGAGGTGATCGTCGCCAAGCCGGCGAGCGCCGACCTCATCCGCGGCCAGACCGACGAGGGCGATTTCGGCATCTCCTACGTCAAGGCCGACGGAATCCTTCACTGGCTGCTGCTGGGCTACCGCCCCGCCGAAATCGAGCCGTTCGGCTACACGGCGGGAGAGATCGAGCTGGTGCGGGGGCGGCTGGAATCGACCCACTGGAAGCGCCGGCTCCCAACCGTCGCGATGGTGAGTCAGACGGCGATCGGGGAGTTCTACCTTAGGCCCGTGGACTATTGAGTGATCCCCATTCCCGACTCCCGTCCGATGAGCCACTCCCGCGGTGAGATCTCCACCTTCGTGATGCCGAACATGCAGAACGCGCTCGGCGATCTCTTCGGCGGGCACCTGATGGCGATGGTCGACCAGGCGGCCGCGGTGGCGGCGATCCGGCACGCCGGCGGGCCGGCCGTGACCGCGGCGATCGACCGGGTCGACTTCCGGGAGCGGATTCCGGTGGGCGCGCTGGTCACCTGCGTCGGCACGGTCGACTTCGTGGGCAACTCGTCGATGGACATCACGGTCGAGGTGTACGCCGAGAACGTAGGCAGCGGCGAGCGCCGCCACACGCACACGGCACACGTGGTCTTCGTCGCAATCGATCAGGGGGGCAAGCCGAAACGGGTGCCGAGGCTCGTGGCTGAAACCGACGAGGAGCGGGCCCGCTACGAGCGGGCGCGGATCCACCGGGAGCGGTCCAAGCAAGCATGAGCGCGCCACGCGTGCTCCTCATCCTGAGCGGCGGCGGGGCCAAGGCAGCGGCGCATGTGGGCGCGCTCAGGGCGCTCGACGAGGCGGGGCTCCGGCCGGCGCACATCGTCGGCACCTCGATGGGTGCCGTGATGGGCGCCTGTCACGCCGCGGGGCTCACGCCGGCGATGATCCTGGAGCGAATCCAGCAGGTGGGTCCGATGGGGATCGTGCGCTCGCGGCTCGCGCCGTGGGGAGGAGTGTACCTGCGCTCCCTGCTCCAAGGGGCGCCGCTCCGCCGGGCGGTCGCCGCGCTGGTGCCGGTGACGTCGTTCGACGCGCTCTCGGTGCCGCTCACGGTGACGGCCGCCGACATCGACACGGGCGCGCTGGCGTTGTTCGGGGCGGGCGGCCGTCCGGCGCCGTTGATCGACGTTCTCCACGCTTCCTGCGCGCTCCCCGTGTTCTATCCACCGGTCCCGCTGGAGGGACACCGCTTCGGCGACGGCGGTCTCCGCGGCGTGGTCCCGTTCGAGGCGGCGGAAGGGATCGCGGCCGATCTCGCCGTGGCGGTGGACATCGGGCCGGGATTCGACGAGGCGGCGGCGACCGGGGGGCCCGCGTATCCGCCACTCATCGCGATGCACAACTCGGCCACCGGCATCCTCATGGCGGCGGTGACGCGGGCCCAGCTCGCCCTCTGGCGGGCGACACCGGAACGGCCGCACCTTGTGTACGTGCGGCCGCGGGTAGCACGGGAAGCCACCTTTCGGGTGGACCACGTGCCGGAGTACGTCGAAGAGGGGTACCGGGCCACCGCGGCGGCGTTGGCGGAGTGGCGGCGCGGCACTTGACCGGTCCCCCAGCGCAGGCAAATTGCGAATCCCCACTTCTTTGGACGTTCCTTTGCGCGCAGCCGATGCCATGGTTCCGGATCCCCACGTCGCCGTCGCGGGCACCATGGCCAGCGAGGTGGCGATCATGCTCAGGACGCGGAACATCTCCGTCGTGCCGGTGGTGGACGACCATCGGACCCGGCGATTTCTCGGGACGTTGAGCGACCGGGACCTGGTCACCCGCTGCCTCGCCGAAGGCAAGCACCCTTGGCACACGCGGGCCGATGAGCTGATGCGGACCAACTCGCCGGTGGTCGGCCCCGATCACGAGCTCGAGGGCTTCGAGATCAGGATGGATCTCGACCCCAACGAATCACACCTGCGTCCGACCATCACCGTGGTCGACCAGAACCGCTGCGTGCTGGGGTTCATCAGCCATCCGGAGCAGATCGCGGGGGTGAAGATCATATGGAAGTGATCGCGACCAATGCCCGACTTTAAGCTCTTCACCCCGGACGAGGCCGAGCGGACGCTGCCGCTGGTGAGCCGAATCGTGGAGGACTTGCAGGTCGAGTATCCGAGATGGCGCGCGGCGGTGAGCCGGTACGAGATCCTCACCGGCGGAGCCCGTGCCGACTGGGGTGAGACCCAGGCGCTGGTCGCGGCGCGGGACGAGGTGGGCCGGCATGCCAGCCGCATCAACGGGTACCTGCAGGAGCTGGAGGCGGTGGGCTGCGTCTTCAAGGGATTCGACGCCGGGTTGGTCGACTTCTACTCGCTGCGCGAGGACCGGGCGATCTTCTTGTGCTGGAGGCTCGGCGAGCCGAGGATCACCCACTGGCACGAGCTCGACACGGGCTTTGACGGCCGCCAACCGATCGACGGCGCCATTCTCTCGGAGGTCCACACGTGAGCACCCTCTGGCTGTTCCTGCATTTGGCGGGCTTCACCATGTGGATCGGCGGCGGACTCGGCGCCATGTTCGCCGGGATCGCGTCGAAGAAGGAGGAGCGAGTTGCGATGGGGGCGGTGGTGCGGGCTCAGTCCGTGGTGTACAAGAGCGTGATCGGGCCGGGCGCGCTGCTCACGGTGCTCTCGGGGCTCGTGCTCACCCTGCTGTACTCGGGCAAGGTGACCGGCCCCACCGCCTGGCTCATGGTCATGCAAGGGGCGGGGATAGTGGGCGCGCTGCTCACGCTCTTCATCTCGGTGCCGACCTCGGCCAAGCTGGCGCGGCTCGACCCGATGGGGCAGGCCGCCGCGTACTTCGACGAGCTGAGGGCCCGGCAGAAGGTGGTGTCGATGATCGCGGGCGCACTGGCGCTGGCGGCGCTCATCGCCGGGGCGCTCTCGCGCTGACCACACCGCGGGCGCCGGTCGAGCAGGGCGCCCGCACCGGGCACACCTCGCAGCGCGCCACCCGCGCCGTGCAGATCAACGCGCCCAGCTCCATGATCCCCTGGTTGAAGGCCCAAGCCGACTTGCCCCGGGTCGGCACCAGCGCGGCGGCGGTCTCCCACACTGTCCCGTCTTTCACGCCTCGCGGATGAAAGGCCCGGCGAATCACCCGGGCCACGTTGGTGTCGACCGCGGGCTCCGAGCGCTCGTATGCAAAGCTCGCCACCGCACCCGCCGTGTAGCGGCCGACGCCGGGGAGCCGGCGCAACTCGGCGACGTCGCTCGGCACGACGCCGTCCTGCTCGCGCACCAGCTCCTGCGCCAGGCGATGCAGGTTGACCGCTCGGCGATAGTAGCCCAGGCCTGCCAAGCTCTCCCGCACCTCGGCCGGCGCCGCCTCCGCCAGCGCGTGGATCGACGGATACCGCTCGAGAAACCGATGGTAGTATGCCTCGACCCGGGAAACCTGGGTCTGCTGCAGCATGAACTCGGAGACGATCACCCGATACGGGTCGCGGGTGCGGCGCCAGGGCAGATCGCGGCCGTGCCGGCGGTACCAGCGGAGAAGCAGGCGGCGAAACTGGGAATATCGGACGGCGCGAGGGGTGGACTTCGGGGCCATGGGGAGTGAAGATAAAGCCATGTCTGCAGCCACTCTAGATTTGCGCCGGGCGATCGGCAACCGGGTGCTCGATGGCGCGGCGCAGGTGGGCCGGCTCACCCAGTTCACGCTGGAAGCCGTTCGCGGGCTCACCGAGGTGAAGATCTGGTGGCCCCGCGCGCTCACGGAGGCGTGGAACATCGGAGTGGGGAGCCTGTTCATCGTGCTCCTGATCTCCTCGTTCGCGGGGGCGGTGACCGCGCTCCAGACCGGCTACCAGTTTACCGGCAACATCCCGTACTACGTCGTGGGCACGCTGGTCGTCTCCTCCATCGTGCTCGAGTTGGGCCCGGTGCTCACGGCGCTCATCCTCGCCGGCCGGATCGGCGCCCGCTACGCCGCCGAGCTCGGCACCATGCGCGTCACCGAGCAGATCGACGCGCTCGAGAGCCTCGGCCGCTCCCCCTCGTCGCACCTGGTGGTGCCGCGGGTGGTCGCCGGGCTCATCATGATCCCGACCCTCACCATCCTCGCCAACGTGACGGGGATACTGGCCGGGTGGTGGTCGGTGAAGCTGGTGCTGCCGGTGACCAACGCGGACTTCACCTACGGCGCGCAGTCCTACTGGCGGCCGTGGGACGCCTGGTACTCGGTCATCAAGTCGTTCTTCTTCGCCGGGTCGATCACGCTCATCTCCTGCTACATGGGGTTCAGCACCCAGCAGGGGGCCGAGGGCGGGGGCACGTCCACCACCG
>JBGPVE010000067.1:0-12386 GCA_041491545.1 Gemmatimonadota bacterium
GCACTCCTGACCGAGACCTTACCGGGCGAGTTCCGGTTCGAGAATGAGGCGGTCGCGTGGCGCGAGCATCGGCTGACTGAAGCCGAGCTTCGCCGCACGCGGGACCAGCTCGCCATCGCATTCGGATCGTGCTCCTTCCAGGAGCCGATCGACGACCTTCGCGCACTGGGCTCCTGTGACCATCCCGCTCGATGAGACCCACGACCCGAACCGCCGGAGCTGGGTGGCGTCGGCCAATGGCCATCCCGAGTTCCCTATTCAGAATCTTCCGTTCGGCGTCGTTCGCCGGCGGGAGAGCGCGGATGCTCCGAGCGTCGGCATAGCGATAGGCGATCAGGTGCTGGACCTCGAAGCATGTGTGCGGCGCGATCTGTTCGAGGGCCCGGCGGAGCGCGCGGCGCGATCGTGCGTCGCGCCGGCGCTCAACGGGCTCATGGCCCTCGGCCGGCCCTACTGGTCGGCGCTGCGCCTCGCGGTGGGCCGGCTGTTGGCCGCGGACGAGTCGGGAGCGCCGCGCAGCCGCCGCGCGACGAACGAGCTTCTGCTGCCAATGGCAGACGTCGAGCTGCAACTGCCGGCGGCGATCGGTGACTACACCGACTTCTACGCTTCGATATACCACGCGACCAACGTCGGCAGTCTATTCCGGCCCGATAACCCGCTCCTGCCCAACTACAAGTACGTGCCGATCGGCTACCACGGCCGAGCATCGTCGATCGTGCCGAGCGGCGTCTCGATTCACCGGCCGCTGGGCCAGACTCGCGAGGATCCGAGCAAGCCGCCCACCTTCGGGCCGACCCAGCGCCTGGACTACGAGCTGGAGCTGGGCTGCTTCGTGGGACCCGGCAACGAGTTGGGCCGGCCGATCCCCATGAGCGAGGCCGAGCAACACGTGTTCGGCGTATGCCTGGTGAACGACTGGTCCGCGCGGGACATCCAGAGCTGGGAGTACCAGCCCCTCGGGCCTTTCCTGGCCAAGAACTTTGGGACCACGATCTCGCCCTGGGTGGTCACGCTCGAGGCGCTGGCACCGTTCCGCGTGCCGGCCTTCCGCCGGCCGGAGAACGATCCGGCGCCACTCCCCTATCTCACCAACGGGGCGGACCAGTCGTCGGGCGGGATCGACCTCACGCTGGAGGTGTACCTCTCGTCGGCGGCGATGCTCCGGCAGAACATCCCTCCCGTGCGCCTGAGCCGGAGTCGGTTCGCCGAGTTGTATTGGACGCTGGCCCAACTGGTGGCGCATCACGCGAGCGGTGGCTGCAACCTGCGGCCGGGGGACCTCCTCGGCAGCGGCACGGTGTCCGGTGCCGCGAAGGATGCGCGGGGGTGCCTGCTGGAGCTGACCTGGCGCGGCACCGAGCCGCTCAAGCTCCCGACGGGCGAAGAGCGGAAGTTCCTGGCCGACGGCGACGAAGTGATCCTGCGGGGATATTGCGAGCGACCGGGCTTCGCGCGGATCGGCCTGGGCGACTGCCGCGGTACGATCCTACCGGCGCCAAGTCTCTAAGCGCCTGCGCCAGGGCTCCAAACACTGAACGACAGTCGTAGTTGATACAACTACTCATGCTCGTCCTCCTCGGCCGGTTACGCGCATCTCCAAGGGGCACGCGGATTGCCACCCGCGTATCCGCGCTGACCGACGCCGCCGTACCATTCGGGAGGACAACGAGATGCTGCGATTCCTCTACTTCGTAGGGGCAGGTTACCTCGCGATATGCGTGGCCGTGCTCGTGCTGAGGCCGTCGCGGCCTCACGCGACTCGACCGACCGGGAGACCCCCTCACGGCACGCCTGCCGCGGGTTCCGGAAGCGGCGCGGCCTGGTTCTCCACCATTAAGCCCTACTGCAACTCGGTCGAAGTCGAGACCGGACAGCAACGCACGCCCCCGCCGGACACGCCTGACGGTTTGGGGTACAGCGCCGCCTGCTACGCGCTCGCGGGGAAGATCGATCAGGCGCGGGCCGCCATCGAACGACTCGATCAGCGCAGCCGGTCCTACGCGGCGGGCATCGTGTTCGGGATCGGACATCCCGTCGCCGACCAGGGCGACGACAAGTCCGCCGGGCCGATCATGGAGCTGGTTCTCGAGTATCAGCCAGAAAACTACATGGCGCTCTATCACGCGGGGATGTCGGAGTACGCGCTGGGCCAGCCGGACCCCGCGCGCCGCCATCTCGAGCGATTCCTCGAGCTCTACCAGAGCCCGGATGGCTGGCGCTCGAACGCGACCGAAGTGCTGCACCGCATCGTGGACGGGTCTTGATGGATTCCGGCTACCTCGCACCCGGCGCGCTCCTCAAGGGACGCTATGAAATCGTCCGCGAGATCGGCCGTGGGGGCTATTCGGTGGTTTATCTAGCAAGAGATCGCGAGGTCGAGAGCGAGGTGGCGATCAAGCTGCTGGTGCCGCCGCCGGCGAGCGCGCGCTTGGCCCGCGACCGGCTCCGACGTGAGGTTCAGGCGGTGCGCGGACTCGCCCATGCGCAGATCGTCGGGGTTCACGATTTTCTGGAGGATGGAGCGTGGAGCTTCGTCGTCATGGACTACGTGGACGGTTCCGATCTCGCCGTACGGGTGCGGGAGCGCGGGGTGCTCGACCCTGAAGACGCGGCACGGGTCGGGTGCGATGTGGCCGAGGCGCTTCGAGCCGCGCACGCACGGGGCATTCTCCATCGCGACGTCAAGCCGCAGAATATCCTGCTCGATCGTACGGGAGCCGCCCGGCTCGCCGACTTCGGTGCCGCCCGGCTCGACGGGCAGGCCAGCATGACTCAGACCGGCGCTCTCGTGGGCACGCTGGCCTACATCGCGCCGGAGGTCATGGCCGGTGGGCGGAGCGATGCGCGCTCCGATCTCTACGCGCTCGGCATCACGCTCTACTACGCACTGGTCGGCCGGCTGCCGGATCGGGTGTCACCCCACGTGCCCCCGACACCAGCGCCCGACGGCTATCACCCGCGAATCGAGCGCCCCGACGTGCCCGTCTGGCTCGATGCCATCGTGGCCCACGCCACAGTGGCCGATCCGGGACACCGATACCACTCCGCCCAGGAACTCGGGGAGGCGCTGCTAGCGCGCAAGGCCGACGAGCCCACGTTGGCCCTGCGCGGACCCGCCGCGCTCGACTTCTGCCTTGCCTGTGGATCCACCAACGCGAGCGGGCTCACCGCGTGCCCTGACTGCCGCGGCCTTGCGTCCGGACGAGCCGACACCTTGGTCTACGTCGATCCGCCGGCGGATCTGCCGGCTCGCCGCGCGCTCGCGGCTTCGCTCGAGCAGATGCTGGCCGGAGTCCCCCACGCTCCCGACGTAGTCAACGCCGCGCGCGGGGCGCGGGCGCTCCTTCGGGTGACGACGCCGAGCGCCGGCGCGGTGCTGGAGCAGCTCCGCCTGAGACGGATTCCGGTGCGGGCAGTACCGGTGGGACGGGCGTGGCCCATGGTCCCCGTTTCGCTCTACGCGCTACTCAGCCTGATTCTCCTCACCGGCACTCTGGCGAGCGGTGCATCGCTGCCGACGCTGGGAGTGACCACGCCACTGCTGGTGGGCCTCATGTTGCTCAGCGCGCATCGCGCGGTGCAGCAACCGCTGCTCAATCAGCGCACTCGGCGCTCCGCGCTTCCGGCGCCGCTCGATCGCAAAGTGGTCGAAACCCTCAGTCGGCTGCCGGCCGGCGCGGCGCGGAGCCTGCTCGGCGATCTCGCCCGCTTGACGGAGCGCGCCTATCCAGCAGCAGGGCGAGCGGCGGAGCCGGCGGCCCCTGCCGCAGACCTGGCCGAGCTGCTGAGCCGCGGGTGCGAGGTGGCGAGCGACCTCGCCGGCCTGGACGAGAGCCTGCACGTGTTGGAGCGCCGGAGGGATGAAGGCGACGGCGCGGTCGGAGCGTGGACCGAGAGCCTGGCGAGCTGCGAGCGGGCGCGCGATCGCCTGGTGCAGCAGCTCCTCGATGCGATCACCGCCGTGGGCCGCGTGCGGGGCCGGACCGCGCCGGATGGCGCGCTCGGCGAGTTGGCGCGCGTGATGGCCGAGCGAGCCCAACTCGAGGAAGGCGCCATGCAAGAGGTGGAGGCTTTGCTCGCGGGAAAGGGACCGACATCGCGCGTCAGCTCGACTTGACGATGCGGTTGAGGATCTGCTGGGCGTAGTCCTTATCCCATTCGACCAGATTCTTCCGGGCGGTCACTTCGGTCTTGGTGGTCGCGTCGCCTGCGCGCTCCATGCTGACGGTCACATCGAGATCGTCCTTCTTTCCCTTCAGCTCTCGCTTGTCGCCGCTGTCCTTCATCGTCGTCTCGCTGATGGTGATACCCATATCGCCCATCACCGTGCGAGCGCGCGCGGCAACATCGCCGACCGATCCATTGACGACCGACTCCGCCCCACGGGTCGTCAGATAAATACCCGTGCCCGCCCCCGCCGCGGCTGCAGCCACGCAACCCGGCAGCACGCCGGCGGCTCCAAGCAACAGCGCCCACTGCGCCCGCAGCTTCCACGTCGGTGTCATGTCTTCCTCCATGAGAGAAACGAATCCGTCCAGACTCCGCCAACCGGCTATCTATAGCTCTCCCCGATACGGGCGGCTAGGGCCTAGGTCACAAGGCGGAGGGCCTCGAGGAGACGGGCAAAGCGCGGGTGCGAGCGCAGCGGATCCAAGAGCGGCTCGACCTTCAGGTACACCAGCCAGCCCCGCCGTTCCTGGTGCGCCCGCTCGATCCAGTCGAGTGCCAGGTCCGCCTCCCCCAGTCCGGCGTGAACCGTCGCGAAGGCAACGGGCGATACGTACCGCTCGCGGGCCTCGGTGTAGAAACGGGTCAGGATCGCGCGGGCTTCGGCCGACTGGCCACGGACGGCCGAGAGATAGCCGAGTCCGGCGGCGGCGTAGGTGCTCTCGGCCGAGATCCCGATGGCCTCGCGAAGCTCGGTCTCCGCGGCGGCGTAGTCGCCTTGCTGCGTGTAGACGAGGCCCAGCACACGGTGGCTCTCCTCGGCTGTGGGATTCATCGCCAGCGCGCGCTTGAGCTGGTCGGCCGCCTCCTCGTAGCGCCGAGCGTAGTAGTACAGCCATCCGAGACCGCGGCGAATCGAGACGGACGCGCCGTCCAAGTCCACGGCCATTCGACCCTCAAT
Organism: Gemmatimonadota bacterium; assembly: GCA_041491545.1. GTDB lineage: Bacteria > Gemmatimonadota > Gemmatimonadetes > Gemmatimonadales > GWC2-71-9 > DASQPE01. Next base: position 5,132 of record JBGPVE010000067.1, read on the forward strand.
CAACGCCTCCTCCACACGGCCTAGCGCCACCAGGAACCAGGCGTACCATTGATGCGCGGTCGCGTAGCGCGGGTTCAGCTCGATCGCCCGGTGATAGGATTTGTCCGCGCCCTCCCAATCCCACTCGTAGATGAATCGCACCCACGCGAGCGACGTGTGGGCCTCGGCCAAGGAGTCGTCCAACGCGAGTGCCTGCAAGGCAAACTCTTTCGCGCGACGCATCCCGTCCGCGACCGGCACGCCGCGGTAGTCGAGCTGCAGGGCGAAGCAATCGGCCAGGCCGGTGTAGGCCAGCGCGTAGCTCTGATCCGCCGCGATGGCCGACTCGAAGTACCGTATGCCCTCGGCGATGCCCTCCTGCGTCCGCTTGTTCCAGCAATAGCGGCCCTTGAGATAGAGGTTGTATGCCGTGAGGTTCGAGGTGTAGCGCCGCGGGGTCGGATCGCCCAGCTCGCCCAGGAGCGTCGCGCGCAGGGTATTGACGATGGTCTGGGCGATCTCGTCCTGAACCGCGAACACGTCCTCGACGTCGCGATCGTACCGCTGGGACCAGAGATGGCGTCCGTGGGCCACGTCGGTGAGCCGCGCGCTGATCCGAAGCCGGCGGCCCGATTTGCGGACGGTGCCCTCGAGTACGACAGTTGAATTGAGCAGCGCGCCGATGGTGCGGATGTCCGTCTGCTTTCCCTTGTAGGCGAAGACCGACGTGCGCGAGGCCACATGCAGGCCGGCAACCTCGGTGAGCGCGTCGATCAGCTCGTCGGTCATGCCGTCGCTGAAGTACTCGGTATCGGGATCGGAGCTGGCGTTGACGAACGGCAGCACCGCGATCGCGCGACGATCCGGAACCGATTCGATCTCGCCGGTGGCAGATCCCGCGACGGCGGGCGACGCGTCCAGGGCGCGGCAGAATTCCGCGGCCGTGGCGAAGCGGTCGGCCGGATCTTTGGCGAGCGCCCGGATGAGCGCCTGCTCGACGGCGACCGGAGCGTCGGTCCGGAGAGCGCGGAGCGCCGGCGGCGGCTCTACCACGTGTCGAGCCATCGTGGCGCGCGCACTGGTGCCAGCGAAGGGCGGCTGCCCCGCGAGCATCTCGTACAGCACGCAGCCGAGGCTGTAGATGTCGCTGCGGCCGTCGAGCTCGTGGTCGGCGCTGGCCTGCTCGGGGCTCATGTACGCGGGCGTCCCAATCGCGATCCCGGGCTCGGACACGCCCTCGCGAGCGACGCCGGAGACCGCCCGAGCGACGCCGAAGTCGGACACCATCGCCTCGCCCTCGTGCAGCAGGATATTCTCCGGCTTGATGTCCCGGTGCACGACTCCTTGCCGGTGCGCGTAGTCCAATGCCGCCCCAACGGCCCGGGCGATCCTGAGCGCTTCGGCGACCGGCAGCCGGCCCTCGCGCCGGAGCCGGTCGCGAAGGGACTCACAGCCGAGGTACGGCATCACGTAGTAGAGCGAGCCGTTGGACTCGCCGGAGTCGTGCAGAGGAACGATCTGGGGATGGGTGAGCTTGGCCGCGATCCGAATCTCGCGCAGGAAGCGCTCCGGCACCGCGCCGGTAGCCACCGCCCGATCGAGCACCTTGATGGCCACCGGCCGGCCGTGCTTGATGTCCTGCGCCAGGTAGACGGTCGCCATGCCGCCCCGGCCGAGCTCATGTTCGACCCGGTAACGGCGGGCGAGTGCCTCACGCAGGCTATTCAGCATACTATAACCAATAACTACGTGTTTGGAGGTTAGAAAGTGTCGCCAGACGTGATCCTTGCCGCTGAGGCGGCGTCGAAGCGGTACGGCGACAGGGTCGCGCTCGACCGTGTGTCCATCGCCGTCCTGCGGGGTGAATGCGTGGCCCTCATCGGCGAGAGCGGGGCCGGCAAGTCGACGCTGCTTCGGTGCTTCAACCGACTGGTCACGTTGGACAGCGGACGGGTCCTGATCGAGGAGCGCGACGGAGCGACGCTCGATGCGATCGTGCTCCGGCGCGAGATGGGATACGTGCCGCAGGAAGGCGGGCTCTTACCGCACTGGCGGGTCGGACGCAACGTGGCGCTCGTACCGTGGCTCAAGCGCGACCCAGCCCGCGCGGTACGGACCACTGAAGCGCTCCAGCTCGTGGGACTCGATCCCGGGCAATTCGCGATGCGCTGGCCGCGGGAGCTGTCCGGCGGCCAGCGCCAGCGGGTGGCGATCGCCCGCGCCCTCGCTTCGCGGCCAGCCATCGTCCTCTTCGACGAGCCGTTCGGCGCGCTCGACGCGATCACCCGGGCGGAGTTGCAGACGGCCTTCAGCGGGCTCCGCCGGGAGCTGGGCTTCACCTCGTTGTTGGTGACGCACGATTTGCGGGAGGCGCTGGATCTGGCGGATCGAGTGGTGGTGATGCGCCGGGGCCAGATCGAGCAGATCGCCGCCCCGAGCGAGCTCCTCGCAGCGCCGGCGACCGACTACGTGGCGGAGCTGTTGGCTAGAGCGCGGGTGCGCGCGTGAGGCGGCTCGCGGTTTGGGCGCTGCTCGCGCTCCCGGCGGTCTCGACCGGGGCGGCGCAGCGGGAGCCGACCAGACCGGTCGTCGTGGCATCGAAGCCCTTCGGCGAGTCGTATCTCCTGGCCGAAATGATGGCGCAGCTCTTGGAACAGCGCGGCTTCGCGGTGACCCGGCGGCTGGGCCTCGGCGCGACGGAGATCGCGTTCAGCGCGCTCCAGGCCGGCGCGATCGACGTCTATCCCGAATACACCGGCACCGGTCTCCTCGCGATCCTGCACGACTCGGTGCGGGCCGATGCGCGGGCCGCCTTCGACCGGGTCCAGACGGAGTTCACCGAGCGCTTCGGCATTCGCTGGCTGCCGCCGCTGGGCTTCGAGAACACCTACGCCATCGCCGTACGACGGGAGACCGCCGAACGGCTCCGCCTGCACACGTTGAGTGACCTCGCGCGGGTGGGGCCGACACTCACCGCCGGGTTCACGCCGGATTTCATCGGGCGGCCCGACGGGTTGCCGGGACTCGCCAAAGCGTACGGGCTTGCGCTCGGAACGGTGCACTCGCTGGTTCCGGCGGTGAAGTATCAGGCGCTCGCCGCGGGCCGCGTCGACGTAATCGACGGCTACGCGACGGACGGCTTCATCTCACGCTACGATCTAGTCGTGCTGGACGACGATCGGCGGTTCTTCCCGCCGTACGAAGCGGCGGCGCTGGTCGGCGCCGGCCTGCAGCGGGCGGCACCGGCGGCAGTTCTGGCCCTCACCGAGCTGAGCGGCCGGCTCGACGTGACGACGATGCGCCGGCTCAACCGGCGGATCGAGGTGGACGGAGCGCGCGTTCCCGAGGTGGCGCGCCACGCGCTTCGCGCGCTCCGCCTGATCGACGGCGGACCGCCGGCCGAATCGGGCGCCCTGCCGTCGAGGGGCTCGCTCCTGGCCTACTTGGTGGAGCAACGCGGCACGCTACTCCATCTCACCCTGCGCCATCTCCTGCTGGTGGCCCTGTCGCTGGCAGCGGCGGCGCTCGTCGCCGTCCCGCTCGGACTTGGCTTGGAGCGCGCGCCGCACGGCGCGGAAACAACCATTCGAGCCGTGGGGCTGTTGCAGACGATCCCGGGCATCGCGCTGCTCGCGTTCATGCTACCGCTCGTCGGCATCGGGGTGGTTCCGGCGCTCATGGCGCTCTTCCTGTACTCGCTCTACCCGATCCTCCGCAATACCTACGTCGGCGTCCGCGACGCCGACCCCGACGCCGTGCGGGCCGCGACCGCGCTCGGCATGACGCCGCGTCAGGTGCTCCGGCAGGTGCGACTCCCGCTCGCCGCGCCCATCATCATGGCCGGCATTCGCACCGCGGCCGTGATCGACGTGGGGACCGCCACCCTCGCGGCGTTCATCGGCGCCGGCGGATTGGGCGATCCCATCGTGGCCGGGCTCTCGCTCTCGGACACGCGGATGATTTTGTCGGGAGCAATCCCGGCGGCGTTACTCGCCCTGGCGGTCGACGGAGTCCTGGGATGGTGTGAGCGGCGCGTGCGGCCCGGAGGGTTCGGCTGACCGAGCCGCCCTCTCACGCCGTTTCGGCCATCGCACTGGAGGCTCTGTGCTCGGCGGTATGATCGATGACGATGCGCTCGACGTCTCGGCGCAGCCGACTGCGCACTCGCAGCAGGAGCAGCCCAGCAACGACGACGAGCCCCACCACCAACCCCCACCAGAGACCGGCGGCCCCCAAGCTCGTATGGAAGCCGAGATAGAGGCTCACGGGAAATCCGATGAGCCAGAAGCCAAGTAACCCGATCGCGAATGGCGCCCGCGTGTCGGCGAGTCCGCGGAGGATGCCGATCGAAACCACCTGAAGCCCGTCGAAGATCTGAAACGCCCCCGCGATCGGGAGGAGCGTCGCGGAGAGCGCGATGACGGCGGGATCCCGCGAATAGAGCTCCGCGAGCGGCGTCGGTATGCCGAGCAGCGCGAGCGCCGTGAGCGACATGAACGCCACCCCGCAGACGACGGCGGCCTGCGCCGCGCGCCGCACGGCGAGCGCATCCCCGCGGCCCACGGCACGCCCCACCACGACGGTCGCCGCGCCTGAAATGCCGAGAGGCACCATGAACGTGAGCGACGCGAGATTGATCGCCACCTGGTGCGCGGCCACCGGGACCGTCCCGAGCCGGCCCATCAAGAGCGCCACCGTCCCGAAAACGCCCCACTCGAAGAGATACTGCAAGCCGATCGGCATGCCGAGCGCGAGCATGCGCTGCAGCGGGCGCCACTCGAACAGCTCGGGCCTGAGCGGCAGAAGCTGCGGCCGCAGCGGGGTCCACGCGACGGCCAGGAGGCCGAATGCCATGAGCCAGCGGCTCAGCGTCGTGGCCCACGCGGAGCCGAGCACACCCATCGGCGGGGCGCCGAAATGTCCGTAGATGAGCACCCAGTTGAGCGCCGCGTTGGTGAGATTGGACAGCACGATGATCGCGACGATAGGCCGCATATGCCCCATCGCCTGCAGCGCCTGGCGAAAAACAACGAACACAAAGAACGGGAGGACGCCGGGGATCATGCGCATCGCATAGCCGGCCGCGCCGGGCACGACGTCCACTGGCTGGCCCAGCCAGGTGAGAAACGGCCCGGCGGTGAGCAGCAGCAGGGCCGTCGGTATGGTGAGGAGCAGCGCCAAGAGGAGCCCGCGCTGCACGGCGCGGGCGATGGCGGCGTGGTCCGCCGCTCCCACCGCTTGCGACACCAGCGCATCGAGCACGATCAGCACGCCCATGCCGAACACCGCGAGCCCGAAGAAATAGATGTTGCCGAGCGCCACGGCGGCGAGCGCCGTGGCGGACAGGCGTCCGGCCATGATGGTGTCGACGACGCCCATGGTCATCAATCCCACCTGGACCACGATCACCGGCAGCGCCAGCTCGAGCAGCGTGCCCAGGGCTTCCCGGTCGGGAAAGAACCGGCTTTCGCTCGCTGACTCCACCGTCTGCCGCTTGCCCACGAGGTGCTCCGAGGTCCTGGGTGTTCAGGGTGTCGCTGTATTGCGGAAGGATAAAGGTAACGGAGGGGCAAAAGGGTTCGACAGGACGACCGCCGTCACCCGCGGGTTCATTCCACGGGTGACGGCGGTCGTCGTGCTGCGGGGCCTTGCTGCGTCGGCCTTACGGCTGGGTTACGGGTTGTCCTTCTTGGGCGGCTTCACGTCAACCGTCGGCACCTTCACCTCGGTCTTCTTGGTGCCGACCGTCGGCGTGGTGATGGTATCCCGTCTGGTTCCGACGTCGACCGATGGCGTGTTCACGGTGTCCTTCTGGGTACCGATCACCGGTTTGTCGACTTCGTACTGCCCTTCGCCCGTCTTTCGGCAAGCGGCACCAGCCGCGAGCGCCGTGGCCAGCACGGCGAGTGTGAGTGCGCGCACGTTCGTCCTCCTGGGCTCAGTGACTTGGACATGGCTCCTCGTGCTCATTGCGGGCTGAATGTCGCCCCTCGGGGCGCCCCGGCCCGTGCGCTACGTCACGCTGCCCGCTATCATGGGTGGATCTGTCGGCTGTTTGCCACTGAAGGATCACCCCGTGCACCTGGAGGAGAAGATGATCCGAGCCAATGGCTTATGGTATGTTGCCGCGCTGCTTGCAACCCTCGGGATGGCAGGGCCGCTGGCGGCGCAGGAGAGCCAGACGATCGCATCCTCCGCGCCGCTCGCTTCCGTGCCGCTCGCTTCCGTCTCGTTCGCGCCGACGATCGCGAGTGCCCGCTTGGGTATTGCGCCGGATCCCGACAACGTACCGACCACGGTCAATCCCGAAGCAACCGCGGCGGCAAGCCGGCGAGATGGCCGCGTATTGGCGATCGTGGGCGGGGCGGCGGTCATCGCGGGCGTCTTGATCGGGGATACCGGGGGAACCATCATCGCGATCAGCGGTGCCGCGATCGGGCTGTACGGCTTGTACGTGTGGCAGCGGTGAGAGCGCTCAGCTCGCGTCCTCGAGCACTGCCATCGCGGCGTTCCGGCCGTTGATCGCGATCACGCTGCCGCCGGGGTGCGTGCAGGCACCACATAGATAGACTCCGGGCATCGGCGTGCGCGCCGCGAGCCGCCGGTCCCACATGTATTGCGGCAGAATCTCGCCTTGGAAGATATGACCGCCGGTGAGGCCGACGCGGCGCTCGACATCGGGCGGCCCGAGCACCTCCATGTCGATCACCGCGGCGGGAAGATTGGAGCAGAACCGGGCAATCGATCCGATGACCGTACGGCCGACCTCCTCGCGGCGACTGTCCCACGTTCCCCGCCGGAAGCGGTATGGCACGTATTGCGAGAAGACGCTCAGTGTGTGCACGCCGGGCGGAGCCACGCTGCGATCGTATGCAGTCTGCAGATACAGCTCGGCCCAGAGGCGCTCGGGCAGCTCGCCCGCGCGGGCGGTCGCGTGACAGGACTTCCACTCCGCCTTGGTGAGCGGCGTGTTGATCTGACCGGTGTGGTGAGGCTCGAAGGTGCCCGGGCGCGCGGTGAAATTGGGCAGCTCGTGTAGCGTGAGATTCACCTTGACCGTCACGCCCTCGATGGGCACCGACTCGACGCGGGTGCGCCACGCGGGATCGGCCGCGGCGCCGAGCAAGTCGAGCGTCACGCGCGGATCGGCGTTGGACACGATTCGCGGCGAGCGAATCAGCTCGCCACCGGCCAGCTCGACCCCTTCACCTGGCACGATGCGCGCCACCGGCACGCCCGCCGCCACGACCGCGCCCGCCTCGCGAGCCACGTCGCA
>JBGPVE010000068.1:0-12342 GCA_041491545.1 Gemmatimonadota bacterium
CGGCTGAGCCGGGCGATGCGGCAGCGAATCGGTGAGTCGCTGAGCACGCTCAAACCGAACGAGTCGCTGGAGCAGGTGACCACGAGCTCGCTCGTCGCGCTACGCAAGTACTCACTGGCGCTCGGCGCAAACCGACAGGGCGATACCGAGCGCGCGATCGCCCTGCTGCGCGAGGCCGTCGCGCTCGACTCCGGCTTCGCGATGGCGTATCGCAAGCTCGGCGTCGTGCTGAGCAACACCGATGGCCGCCGGAGCGAGCAAGTCGATGCGTTCACCTGGGCGTACGAATACCGTGACCGCTTGACCGACCGCGAGCGCTACCTCACGCAGGCCGCGTATCAGGGCTACGTGGCCGGCGACCGGGAGAAGGCGTTGACCGCGTATCGCTCGCTCCTGGATCTCTACCCGACCGACACGTACGCCCTCAACAACCTCAGCATCGGCTACATCGACCTGCGCAACTACGCACAGGGCGAGGATCTGGCGCGGCGGGCGATCGCGGTGGCTCCGGACGATCCCACCTTCTACATGAACCTCATCAGCGCGCAGATCGGCCTCGGCCGGATCGACAGCGCCGAGCAGACGCTGCGGATCATGCGAAGCAAGACGCCCGGCGATCCGTATGGCGAGGTGATCGAAGCGGCCTTCGCGACGCTCCGCGGAAGCTACGACAGCGCCACGGCCCGGCTGAAGCGCGTGAGGGAGACGCATCGGGAGAGTCCCGTCTGGCGCAGCATGGCGAGCTCGCAGCTGGCGGTGCTCGCGGCCACGCAGGGACGCCTCGCGGAGGCGGACGACGATCTCCGCGACGCCGCCGAAGCCGCTCAAGCGCAGGGGCAGCCGGAGACGGCGCTGCTGTACGAGGTGGGACGAGCCGCGCTCGACGTGTGGTACCGCGGACGCAAGGATCGCGCGGTCGGCCTGACCGACTCTGCGCTCGCGCGGCGGCCGCTCTCGGGATTCAACCCCATGGATCGGCCCTACCTCCCGTTGGCGCTCTTCTACGCCGAGGCCGGGCGGCTGGATCGCGCGCGGGGACTGATCAACGAGTTCGATCGGGTATCGTCGCCGGGCACGCGCCGGCTGGCTGAGCCGTTCCGGCACGGTGTGCTGGGCTCGATCGCGCTGGCCGAGCGGCGGCCGCGCGACGCCGTCGCCGAATCCAAGCTGCAGGATGACGGTGACTGTCCGATCTGCGCGCTCGGAAGTCTGGGCCGGGCCTATGACGCCGCGGGCGAGCCGGATTCGGCCATCGCGGCATACGAGCGGTATCTCTCCACTCCGTTCGTGTTCCGCATGTTTTCGGACGCGATCTGGCTGGCCCGGACCTATCACCGCCTGGGTGAGCTGTATGAGGAGCGGGGAAAGCGCGAGAAGGCGGCCGAGTACTACGCGAAATTCGTGCGGCTATGGAAAGACGCCGATCCGGAGCTCAAACCGGAGATCACCGAAGTGAAGCGCCGCCTCGAGGCGCTGACGGGCGAGCGAGCGGTATCCTGACCTCGCGCGTTACGGCTGCCCTCGCGGACCGGTACGCTGTCGAGCACGAGATCGGGAGCGGTGGCACGGCCATCGTGTACCTCGCCCGTGACTTGAAGCACGACCGCGCGGTGGCGGTCAAGGTCCTCCGGCCCGAGCTGGCTGCTTCGCTCGGCGCCGAGCGCTTCCTGCGCGAGATCCGCATCGCCGCCGGGCTCACCCATCCACACATCCTCCCGGTCCACGACTCCGGCGACGCCGCCGGGCTCCTGTACTACGTGATGCCCTACGTCGAGGGCGAGTCGCTCCGGAACCGGCTCCGCCGCGAGGGGCCGCTCCCGATCGACGACGCGCTCCGCTTCGCGCGGGAGGTGGCCGATGCCCTGGCCTACGCCCACTCGCAGGGCGTGGTGCATCGCGACATCAAGCCGGGCAATATCCTGCTCGTCGGTGGGCACGCGGTCGTCGCCGATTTCGGCATCGCGACCGCGGCGGGCGCGAGAGCTGGCGGGGCCGGCGGAACCGGACGCGCGGCCGAGGGTGATACACTGACCGAGCTGGGGCTCGCCATTGGAACCCCGGCGTACATGAGCCCCGAGCAGGCCGGCGGCCACGTGTCGGTCGACGGGCGGAGCGATCTCTACAGTCTCGGCTGCGTGCTCTTCGAGATGCTGACGGGGGCACCGCCCTTCACCGGTCCCACGCCGCAGGCGGTGCTGGCTCGGCACTCGACCGACCCCGCCCCACCGGTCCGCGGGGTTCGGCCTTCGGTTCCGATTCAGGTGGACGAGGCGGTCACCAAGGTACTCGCCAAGCTTCCGGCCGATCGGTTTCCGACCGCGCTCCAGTTCGAGCAGGCGCTCGATACGGCCGGGTGGCGCCGGCTTTCGCGCGCGCCGGCCTGGGGACCGTCGCGAGCGATGGTCGCCGCCGTGACGCTCGTGGGTCTGGTGGGACTCATCGCCAGTGGACTCCTGCGGCGTCACCCGACGTCGGCCCGAACTCCGGGCGTCACCGTCGCCGTGCTGCCCCTGACGGCGGAGGCCGGCGCCGCCGAGCCGGCCGGACTCGGCAGCCGCGCGATGTACGGCGCGCTGGCGGGTGCCGTCGAGTGGCTTCCAGGTGTGCGGGCGGTGAACGGGGCCGCGCTCGCCGGCGGCGGCGCGGGACCCGACGTGACCGTGGCTCCGCCGCTCCTCGCGAAGCTGGATCGGGCCGGGGCGCGGTATCTGGTCACGGGCGTCGCGGAGCCCGGTGCCGGATCCCAGATCACCGTCGATCTCTACGCGACCCGCTCGGGCGAGCGCGTCGTGCGGATGCAGACGCCGTACGCCGTCGAGCGCCCCGCTCCCGCGCTGGCGCGGGCGGCGATGGGGGTGGTTCGGGCGCTGGCGGAGCGGGAGGGCCTAGCCCGGGGACCGCGCTCGCTCTTGCTGGACGCGACGTCATCGTCGCTGGCGCTGGGGCATCTGGTCGAGGGCCAGTCCCGCTTCTGGCGCGGCGATTTCGACGCCGCCGCCGAGGCATTCCGCGCGGCGATCGAAGCGGACTCACAGTGCGCGCTGGCGTTCCACCGGCTGAGCGTCGCCCAGATCTGGCGGCACGACAACGGCGGCGCGCTGTCGGCCGCCGAAGCGGGGCTCGCGGTCATGCCGAAACCAGCCCCCCGCTGGCTGGCTCTGCTCGACGCGCAGCGTCAATTCGTGCTCCAGGAGGGTGACAGCGCCATCGCGGGCTTCCAGACGATCGTCGTGGACGATCCGAGCAACGTCGACGGCTGGCTCGGTCTGGGCGAGGCGCTCTTCCACTTCGCGGAATCGACGGCTCACCGCCCCGAGGATGCGCGCCCCGCGCTCGAGCGGGTCGTCGCGCTCGACAGCGTGTTTGCCCCGATCTACGACCATCTGGTCGATATCGCGCTCTATCAGGGCGACCTGCCCCGTGCGCACCGCCTCTTGGTGAGCGTGCGGCCGGACGATCCGACGCGAGCGCCGCGTGCGGCTCTGATCGATCTTCGGAGCGCCGGCGGAGAGACGCACACCGCCGCGCTGCGCCGGCTCGCCGGCGCCGACCGTTACGCGCTGTCCGAGGTGGTCGCGCTCTTGGTGCGCGATTCGGCAGCGCTCCCGCTGGCCGATACGGTGGCACAACTTCTAGTCGGCCCGAATCGAACGCCCGACGATCGCCGCCGCGGCGCGCAATATCGATTCGCCATCTTGATGTCGGAGGGCAGACGATCCGAGGCGATCGCCGCCTGGCACGCCGGGGCGGATGGGACGTCGTTCGACCCGTGGGTCGTGCTCGCCGGGCTCGCGGGCGAGATCGGTGACACGATCGCCGTCTCGATGCTCGTGTGGGCGCACGCGGCAACGGCCGACGGACGCGCGTCCAACTTCACGTTGCCACCGAATCACGAATATCAGCAGGCGTTTCAGGCCATGGTGCATCGCGCCGCGCTGCGCGCCGATTCGGCCGAGGTCACGTGGCTCGTCGTTCGAATGCAGCGCAGCACCGGCGGCGAGGGCCGGGTCGACCCGGTGCGGCCGATGCTCCAGGGCTCGCTCGATGCCCGGCTCGCGCTCCTCGCCGGCGACACGGTGCGGGCGCAGTCGCTCCTTCGACGCGCCGTTGCCCGCATTCCCGAGGGGTACGTCACCTACTGGCCGCTCATCGGGATGGCGCCGGAGCGATTCCTCCTGGCTCAGCTCGCGGCCGGGCGCCGCGACTACGCGGAGAGCCGCCGCTGGCTCGCCTCCCTCTCGCATGGCTGGTCGGTGCCGGACATCATCTACGCCCCAAAGGCCCGCCGGCTCGAGGCTCAATTACGTTAGTGATCTTCCCGCAACGCTAGCCACTCTGGAAGGAGACTGCCATGCCGCCGAAGCGACGCCCCGACGACATCGAGGACCTCGAGGAAATCGAGCGAAGCCTGGGGAACTTGTGTCTCATCGCGGATCGACCGATCACGCATCTGAGGCGCAAGCTCCCACAGGTGGAGCCCGGGTCAGCCGAATCGTTCTACCTGTGCGCGGCATACTGTTTCGATCTTCAGCGCAAGCTGGAGTACACCTACATCGCGCTCCGGCAATTCGCGGGGCGCGCGGATCCGCGGTTGGCTCGCCGGCTCGAGGCGGACGAGAGCGTGCTCAACGCGAAGGGGCTGACCTGGAAGCAACGCGCGCAGCGCGCCGAGCGCATCATGCTCAAGCTTTATCGTGAGATCGGACAGGAGCACGATCGCACGGTCAAGCGGCTGGCCCGCCAGGCGTCGGCGCCCAAGGCGCGGCGGTCGCGCGCCTCTTGAGCGGCGGGCGGGCGCCGCTGCTTGCGCTCGCCGTGCGCGATCACGACTATTGCGGGGTCCCGGTCGAAAGCCCGGCCATTAGGCGCGATCTTCTCCCCCTGCTCCGCGACGCACTCGGCGACCGCTACTCCATCGAACGGGAGATCGGTCGGGGCGGGGCCGCGCGCGTCTTCTTCGCCCGAGATCCCGCGGGTCGGCCGCTCGCGCTCAAGGTCCTTCACCCCGAGCTCCAGGTCAGCGTGACGGCGGAGCGGTTCCTGCGCGAGATCAAGATGATCTCGCGGATCGATCATCCGCTGGTGACCAAGGTGCTGGATTCCGGCGAAGCCGGCTGGCTGGTCTGGTACGTCATGCCCTTCATTGAAGGGCCCACCCTCCGTGCCCATCTCGACCGGGCGCGCCGGCTCTCGATCGAGGACGCGGTTCGAATAGGACAGGACCTGCTCGGGGCGCTCGGGGCGGCGCACGCCCTCGGCATCGTGCACCGGGACGTGAAGCCGGACAACATCGTCCTCTCGCGTCAAGGCGCGGTGTTGCTCGACTTCGGCATCGCGCGCGCCATCGAGGCGGCCGCCTCGGGCAATCTCACCCGCTCCGGCATGACGGTCGGCACCTCGACCTACATGAGTCCGGAGCAGATCACCGCCGACCGAGAGATCGACCACCGTAGCGATCTGTACTCAGTGGGATGCGTGCTGTTCGAGAGTTTGGCCGGCCGGCCCCCGTTCCGCCATCCGAACGAGGTGGTCGTGATGCAGCTGCACCTGCGGGAAACCGCTCCGGACGTGCGTGTCTACCGGGAGGATACGCCGGAGCGGCTGGCGACGGCGATCGCGAAGTCGCTGGCCAAGAACCGCGCGGATCGCTGGGCCTCCGCGGCCGACATGGCCGGTGCGCTCGGCGCCACGGACCGGTGACACCCGCCCGGGCGAGCGGCGCTAGAGCCCGAGCCGCGCCGCGTAATCGGGCCGCACGATCAGCTCGCCATTCTGAATGATCTCGCGATCCCACGGCAGAATGATGAAGTTCTCGGTCTCGAAGGCGAAGAAGTCCGGCGCGTAGTCACCCGTCTTGAACGACACCGCCGTCTGCACCTCGGCTGGCCGGAGCGCCCGCACTTCGCTCAGCGCGAGCCTGAGCGTGCTGCCGGACTCGCAGGTCTCATCCACGACCAGCACGCGCCGCCCCCGGATGCTCGCGGGCGGGCCGGTCACGACCACCGGATCGCTGTCCGATTCCTTCCGGGTCACCACCATCGACGCGAAGTCGCACTGCAGGATCGAGGCGACGACCACTCCGGGAATCACGCCGGCCTTCGCCACGCCGAGCACCACCTCGGGTTGATACTCCCGCGCCACTCGCAGGGCGAGCGCACGACAGATCTCCCCGAAGAAGGGCCAGTCCACCTCGAGCACCCCGCGGGATGCGGGCGTCGGTGTACGGCGCATGCCGAACCTCCCAGACAGATGAGCCTTCCGCCGTGCAGTCGACGGCTGACCCAACCTAACGGGCGCCGCCGGAGGGGAGCAACTGCGTTGCGGGCTCCGCGGGCTTGGACTATAATTGGCCGGAACACGTAATCTCAGGCGAGCTAAGGACTTCCATCGACGGCGCCGGCGACATAATGAGCTTTTGGCAACGGCTGTTCGGCAACCCGCCGAAAGAGGCCCTGAAGCCCCAGCGCTTAGACTACCTCAACGAAGGCCTCGCCCTGGAGCGGCAGGGCGATTTCGAGGCTGCCCTTACGTCGTACCGGCTGGCCTTCCGAGACCACCCGAACGATTCCCGTATTCTGCTCAACATGGCGATCGCCTTCACCAAGACCGGCCAACCGGAAGATGCGATTCGACACTACCGGCGGGCGCTGGAGGTGGACCCGACGCTCGGTGGAGCGCACTACGGCGTGGCCTTCCTCCTTCTCAAGCGGGGCGACACCCAGCAAGCGGCCGAGCACCTGCGCGCTTTTCTGGCCCGCCCGCCCAAGGGACCCGATGCGGAGCGCTGGGTCCGGCACGCCGAGGCCGCGCTCCGGGAGATCGCCAGCTCGCCGGCACCGGAGACGCTGTGAAGTGGCGGCCCCGCCTGGTCGTGCTCGTGACGGTCGGTTGGTGGGGCTCGGGCTCGGGTTGCAGCAATCTGACTGAAACAGGCGGCATCGCCGGGCTCGAGCTACGGATCCCGCGGCCGGCCGTCGTCGAAGTGGACCAAACGATCACCTTGCACGCGAAGGCCCTGGACGCCCGCGGCGACAGCATCCCCGCTCACATCCTCTGGCTCACGCCGGACGCCAGCGTCACGCTCACCCCGGATGGCCAGCTCACCGGCAAGACCGGCGGCGCCTCCGCGCGCGTCCAGGCGCAGGCCGGCTCGGTCGTCTCGGATTTCGTGCAGTTCACGGTGAACTACAAGGCCGATACCTTGCAGCTCGTCGGCGATTCGGTGCTCACCGTCTTGACCGGCACGGATGTCTCCGCGCCGCTCCTCGCCTCGGTGCGCACAATCAACCCGCCCCAAGGGCTGAGCGACCGCCCCCTGGTGTACACCATCACCGCCCCGACATTCACGAGTCCCGCGGCACGCACGGTGGAGCTCAGTGGCGGGGTGCTTGCCCTCACCGCGATCACGGGCGCCGACGGCACGCCGGCCTCATCCGTCACCGTGAACCGGGTGATCGGCAGGCCCGCACCCGACAGCGCGATCGTCGTCGTCTCAGCCGCGACCGCGACGGGCGCGGCGGTGCCGGGGTCGGGCCAACGATTCATCATTCGATTCCAGTAGGGGCCTGATGGCCGACCCGCGCACGCTCAACGACATCTTCTTCTCCGCGGTGGAGCGGTTCGCGACGCGCCCGGTGGCGATGCGGCGACGGCATCACAAGCGCTGGATCGACATCAGCTGGAGCGAGCTGGCCGACCGGGTGCAGGACGTGAGCCTCGGTCTCTGCGAGCTGGGCATCGGACCCGGCGATCGGGTGGCGATCCTCTCGGAGAACCGTCCCGAGTGGGCGATCGCCGACTTCGCCTGCCTCGCCCTCAGAGCGGCCGACGTGCCGATCTATCCCACACTCCCCCCCAAGCAGATCGAGTACATTCTGCGCGACTCGGGCGCGGTGGCGATCTGCGTCTCGAATCGGGCGCTGCTCGCCAAAGTGCTGGAAATCAGGCCGCACTTACCCGCGCTCCGGCACCTGATCGTTTTCGACGAAGAGGCGCGCGGCGAGGGCCTCGTGCCGATCGCGGAGCTGGGCGCGAGCGGACGCCTCGCGCGGGCCAGGCATTCGACGTGGCGGGCCGATGCGCTCCGAGCGACGGCGCAGGACCTGGCCACGATCATCTACACCTCGGGCACGACCGGCGACCCAAAGGGGGTCATGCTCACCCACGGGAACATCACCTCGAACGTGGTGTCCAGCCTCCAGGTGCTGGGCCTCTCCGAGACCGATGAGTGCCTCTCGTTCTTGCCGCTGTCCCACATCTTCGAGCGGATGGTAGGTTACTACACGATGCTCTATCGCGGCGTCGTCATCAACTATGGGTCCAGCACCGAGGCGGTGGCCGCGGAGATGGCAGAGGTGCGGCCCACCGTGATGGCCGCGGTGCCGAGGCTCTATGAGAAGATCTACCAGCGGGTACTGGACAACGCACTCGCCAGCTCGCCGGCAAAGCGACGGATCTTTCTCTGGGCTCGGAAGCAGGCGGAGACCTTCGTGGAGTACCGATTGGCCGGGCGGGAGGTACCGAGGTCGCTCGCGCTGAAGAAGCAACTGGCGGACCGGCTCGTGTTCGCCAAGCTGCGCGCGCGTACCGGCGGCCGCATACGCTTCTTCGTGTCGGGGGGCGCGCCGCTCTCGGCCGACATCGCCAAGTTCTTCCATGCGGCCGAGCTGCCGATCCTCGAAGGCTACGGGCTCACGGAAACGTCACCCGTCATCTCCTGCAACACCTTCGAGCACGTCAAGCTGGGCACGGTGGGACGGTCGATCCCAGGTGTCGAAGTCCGGATCGCCGACGACGGCGAGATCCTGACCCGCGGGCCACATGTGATGGCCGGGTACTTCAACAACCCCGAGGCCACGCGAGCGGCCATCGAGCCGGACGGCTGGTTTCACACCGGAGACATCGGGATCCTGGACGGCGACGGATTTCTCAAGATCACCGACCGCAAGAAGGATCTGATCGTGACGGCGGGCGGCAAGAACATCGCGCCGCAGCCGATCGAGAACAGCGTGAAGACGAGCAAGTTCGTCTCCAACGCGGTGATGATCGGCGACAAGCGGAAGTATCCGATCATGATCGTCGTGCCGGATATGGATCTACTCAAGCGGTGGGCCGCGTACAAAGGACTCGTCGCGCCGGACGATCGGAGCCTGCTGCTCTTGCCCGAGGTGGGAGAGAAAATGGAGCGGGAGGTGCGGAAGACGCTGCGGGATCTGGCGCAGTTCGAAGTGCCCAAGAAGCTCCTGCTCGTACCTACCGACTTCAGCATGGAGGGCGGCGAGCTCACACCGACGCTCAAGGTCAAACGGCGAGTGGTAGAGCGGAACTACGCCGAGGAGATCGAGAAGCTGTACCGGGACTAGTCACCGTCGCGCGGCGACCCAGCATCCTTCCGCGCTCGCCAACACCTCCAGGTCCGCCACGTCGGGCTCCGGCCCCAATCCCACGACACGAAGTCCCGGCAGCGTCACTCGTCCCGCCTCGGCGACCCAGGCCGGATCGGCGGAGAACTCACCGCCCAGCACCACCCCGCGCATCGACCGGGTCTTCACGGGAATGATCGGGGAACGGAGCACGCTCAGCACGGGCGCCGCCTCCGCGAGGCCGTCGGGCGGATTCACCGCGACCAGTGCCACGCCGGGGTTCAGCTCCGACAGCTCGCGCCACCCGGCGGCCGCGGACCCCACCAGCACGAGGTAGCCGCCCGGCCCTTGCAGGCCCAGGAAGACGTGCGCCGCCCCGGCGTCGAGCGCGCGACCCAGCGTGAGACCGGGCGCCTCGCCCAGCTCAGCGACCCCCTCGACCACCGCGTAGGTCCGCCCGCAGACGGGGCAGCCCAAACGACCCGCGCGCACCGAGCGGGCGATGATCTCATCCGGCAGGAGGACGAGAAACTGCTCGGGGTGATCGGCGGGACAGCGGAGGTGGTCAGTGAGCTCGATGAACACGGTGAAGGCTGACAGGCGAATGGAGTGAATGGAGTGAGAGGCGCTACTTATCGCCGGACTTGAAAACTACCCACGTCAACTTGCCGGGCTCGACGGTGATCTTGCGATAGAGCTTAGCGCCCGAGACCTCCGTGCCGAGGACGTAAGTTCCGGGCGGGACATCACTCACGGCGAAGTTCTCGCCGTAGAGCGGGTGCGGGTGGCCGTGCTCGCCGTAGGTCTCCGCGTAGGAGTACGGAGTCTCCCGGGGATCGGCTTTGGTGATGCCGTAGATCCGAGCTTGGGGCGCGGGCCTTCCGGAGCTGTCCAACACCCGACCCGCGACGATGCCGGTGTTGGGCATCGGCGTGATCCAGAGCTCGGGGTTCGTCGTGTAGCGGGGGAATCGTTGCAGCGAGTCGACCACCGCCACAACCGAGTCCGCGGGTGCGACGTGCACCTCGAGATGGAGATGGTCGTTGGTGGCGCGGCCGGTGTTGCCCACCCGGGCGATCCGTTGGCCGGCAGTGACGCGCTGTCCCCGCTTCACGTCCAGCGACGAGTTGTGGTAATAGACCGAGAACAGCGCGCGGCGTTTGTCCCCTATGGTGACGATCGAATCGTGCCGGATCGCGACGGTGAGCGCGCCCTGCTCGGCTCGACCGGCGTAGACCACGGTGCCATCACCAATGGCGTAGACCGGTGTGCCGTCGGGATTGTTGAACTCGACGCCCTGATGCTCCTGAAAGTTGCCGCCCATGGTGGAGCCGTACCGATACGTCTGGTCGATCTGGGCGTTGTCGGTGAGGTCGATCGGGCGGCGAAACCAGGTGGTCAGCAGGGGGCGCGGTGCATCGGCCGGCGTGGCGGCCCTCTTGACGCACGGGAGCGTGTCGGTGAACGGACGGAAGCCGCATTGCGTTCCATGATACAGCACCCGCCCGATCAAGAGCGCGTCGGACGACGTGAATGGCGCGGCCGCGACGGGCTGGCTCTCCCACCCCTTCTCGGTTCGATGGATCCGCTCGTTGCCGTGCAGCGTGGCGACGAGCCATCCCCGTCCGTCGGCGCGGACGCGGCGAATGTATTCGCTCGCGAGCAGCGGCACGGCGGTCTCGGCCGGACCCCGGGTGGGCGGGCCGAGCGAGTCGACGATCGCGACCCAATGCCCCCCGCCGTCGGCGGTGAGTTGCAGGCCGTCCGACGTCGCGACCACGATCGTGTCACCCCGCGTGACGATGCCATCGGGAACCACGTACTGCCATTCGCGATCCAGCTCCTGATGGGTCCAGTTGCGCCAGCTCCGCCCGCCGTCGGTCGAGACGCCCCACCCGTTGCCCAGCGTGCCGTACCAGATCTCACCGCGCGGCCCGAACGCGATCGCCTGAACGAAATCCCAGGAGATGGAGCTTGCGGCGGTCGAATCGTGGCGGATCCGCTCCCAGGTGGCGGCCCCGGGCGGGAGCTTGAAGATCCCCTGGCCGTAGGTGCCGAGCCAGATGGTGCCGCCGGGATCGCGGGCGGCGGTGAGGACATGCACGCCCCAACCGCTGGAGTCGGGAAGCGGAGGGAGAGGCGTCTGGGCGGCCAGGCAGGCCGGGAGCGAGATGGAGGCCCAAGCGGCACGCCGGAGAGACGCCGAGCCGCGCATCACGAGACCGGATCGATCCGGAGCCAATCGACGTGCACGTGCGGCGGCCGAGTCGCCACGAAGAGCACGGCCTCCGCCACGTCGGCCGGGCGGAGCATGTCCGCTCGCCGGATGAACCCTTCGCGTGCGTCGAAATCGACCGCGTCCCAGATCGCGGTATCGGTGGGACCGGGAGAGACGAGCGTGAGGCGCACGCCGCTCCCGCGATACTCGGCGACGAGCGTCTCGTGCAGGCCGCGGACCCCGTACTTGGAGGCCGCGTAGGCCGAGTTTTCGGGAAAGCCGACGTGGTCCGCGATGCTGCCTATGGTGATGAAGACACCTCGGCCCGCGGCGCGCATTCGGGGGAGGCAGAGCCGGGCGAGCTCGAACGGCGCTTTGAGATTCACGGTGAGCTGGGCGTCGAAATCCCGAGGGTCGGTGGCCTCGAGTGGGCGAAGCAGAAAGCTGCCCGCGTTGCTCACGACGATGTCGGGGCCGCCCAACTCGGTCTCCATCCGGGCGATGGCCATGCCCAACTGGCGGCTGTCGGTAACGTCGCAGGGGATGTCCCGAAAGCCGTCTCTGGTCCCATCGGTGAGCGAGCGCGCAAGGCGCACCACGCGGGCGCCTCCGTCCCTCAGGGCCGCCGCCACCGCCGCCCCGATTCCGCGCGAAGCGCCGGTCACGAGCGCGATGCGCCCGGCCAACGCCGTCACTCGGGGTGGCGGCTGTACGCGAGCCGCAGGAACTCGTCCCGCGTCTTGGAGTCGTCGCGGAAGATCC
>JBGPVE010000069.1:0-12035 GCA_041491545.1 Gemmatimonadota bacterium
ATGTCGTCCCGAGCCTTGTTGGAGCGTGCCGGTGTGTTGGTACGTTCCGGTTTTCGTGCTATCCGGAATGAGCGGATAGAGGTTGGCGAAGAACGTCACGTCATGGGCGTTGAAGAAAGCGAACTGTGCCCGCAGATTGAGATCCTGGTACTGGAGCCTCGGATCGGCCGGGACGAACCCCGGCAGATCATCGAGGTAATTGGCCATCTGCCAGAGGGTGACGAGATCCGGGAACTGTTCGGCGGTCTGAGCGGCCACGTTGGCCGAGCCGACCAGGCTCGTTTGCACGAGCTTGCGGGTGAAGTCGGTGCCTTTCACCGTCAGAGCGGCTTTGTTGCCGGTCGCCGTCCCGAACTGATCGGCCAGCCACCGGACCATGAGCCAGTCGGCCCCGCGCTCGGTCAGCGCGCCGTTCGACTGATCCGATTCGATGAGGGCGCTGGCCTCGGGGTTCGCCAAGTACTCGTACGCGTTCTGAAAGTCGGACCCGGCAAACTGGGTGTAGGTGGCGCCCGGTTGCTGATTCGTCGTGTCCGGAATCAGCCGTCCGCCTAACTCCTCCGCGTAGTGCGACAGACCTTCGTTCAACCAGGTATCCTCCGAGGCACCGCCCCGGAGCAGCGCATGCTGGTTGAAGCTGATCATGTGCTGAAACTCGTGGATGAATGTCGGCGCCAAATTGAAGCTCGCGAAGCGCTTCGAGATGCGGCACGTGGTGCTGTTGGGGTCGGGCACGATGCTGTAAAAGACTTCGCCCTTGTTGGAGTTCGGCTGATTGGTGAGATCGTTGGCGAAGAAGTAGCCCAGAATCACGCTGCCGCTGGCGGTACAATTGGGGCTCAGCTTGTTGATCGCCGGGGTCAGCAAGACCTTCACCACGCCGTTGCTGTCGATATCCGACTCGCGGCCGAAGTTGAGGGTGTCGATGGGATAGAGATACTGATCGAAGAGCTGCCCGACCGAGGTGATCTCGGCCGGCGTGTAGCCGGCGCCGCTCGGAAGATTGTTGTCGAGGTAGATGGCGACTTTGCCGCCCACGTGCTTGGCGGTCGCGGTGACGGTGACGAACGTCGTGCTCTTGCAGTCGGTGTCGCCGCAGACCTGGAAGTTGGCGACGTCACCCACCACGGGCTTGGTGATGGTGAACGACGGCGTCCGGGCCAGGTTGGCGCTGAAGAGCTGGGTGCCGGGGTCCTGAGCCACCGCCCGCTCCCGCAGGCGGAGCATGTGATGGAACGCCTGGGCGGTGGCCGGTGGCCGAAACGCCGTCGCGAGTGGGGACGGCAGCCCGGCGATGTCGGCTGAGGCTCCCGCGCTGCTCCCGGCAATCTTGTAGGGCGCCGTGATCGCGGTGGCCGCCTGCTGGCCGGCGGTACCGAGCGCCACGTACAGATACTCCGCCCCGGTCGGGCCGGCCGCCGGCACGGCCGGCAGCGACACGCAAGCGGTCAAGGCCGTCGGGTCGAGAATGGCAAGGGCGCCGGCTGTAAGAATTGTCGCCGGGGCCTGGGCGCAGTTGAGCGAAGGCCCTGACGAAGGACCGGTGGTATCCGCGCCGCAAGACGCGAGAAGAATGGCTGCAAACGTCGACAGCGAGGCGACTTGATTTCGGGTCACAGAAGCGGCTCCGGGCGGGCGGTGCAACTGCGGTCAACCGCGGCAAGATACGATAGCACAACGTCTTTTGACAATCATCGGACCTCCCGATACCTTCTCACCGTGTCCGACGACGCCTGGCTCTCCCACATCAAATTCGGTGCCGACGGGCTGGTAACCGTGGTGGCCCAGGAGAGCGGCTCCGGAAACGTCCTCATGGTCGCCTTCGCGAACCAGGAGGCCCTCCAGCGCACCCGCTCCAGCGGCCTCGCCCACTACTACAGCCGGTCCCGCAAGTCGCTGTGGCGTAAGGGGGCAACCTCGGGCCACGAGCAGCGGGTCGCCGAAATCCGGGTCGACTGCGACGGCGATGCGATCCTCTATCGGGTCGCGCAGACCGGCCCAGCCTGTCACACGGGCGATCCGACCTGCTTCGCCCGAGTGGTGACGCCGGGCGGAGATACCGACCACACGCCGGACCCCGGCGGTCACGCCCTCGAGCGGCTCGGCGCCCGCATCAGGGCCCGGGCGGAGGAGCGGCCGGCTGGATCGTACACGGTGCGACTATTGGATCACGGTCCGATCAAGATCGCGCAAAAGGTGGGTGAAGAAGCGGTCGAGGTGGTGGTCGCAGCGCTCGCACAGGAGGATCAACGCCTGGTCGCCGAGTCGGCCGACCTGCTCTACCATCTTCTCGTGTTGCTCGAGGCCCGCGGCATCCCACTGGATCGAGTCTGGCAGGAACTGGAAGAGAGGAGTAAGTAAACAGCTGTCCGCTGTGAGCTGATCGCTCCATGCCCTTTGTCCATCTCCATACCCACAGCGAGTATTCCCTTCTCGACGGAGCCAACCGGATTCCCGAGCTGGTCACGCACGTCAGGAAGCTGGGCATGGACAGCCTGGCCGTGACCGACCACGGGAACCTGCATGCGGCGTGGACCTTCTACGAAGAAGCGAAGGCGCAGGGCATCCGACCGATCCTCGGGTTCGAGGCCTACCTGGCGTTCGGCCCCCGGCAGGAGCAGCAGAAGCCGGCGTGGGCGCCGGCCAGCTACAGCCACCTGGTGCTCCTGGCTCGGAACCGCGCGGGCTACAAGAACCTCATCAAGCTCAGCTCTATCGGATTCACCGAGGGGTTTTACCGGCGGCCGCGCATCGACCGGGAGGTGCTGGCGGCGCACAGCGAGGGCATCATCGGCTTGGCGGCGTGCCTCTCCGGTGAAGTCGCGCTCTACCTCCGTCAAGCGAAGTACGACGAGGCCAAGCAGAGCGCGGAGTGGTTCGCGCGGACGTTCGGGCCGGAGGGATTCTGGCTCGAGATCCAGCATCACGGAATTCCCGAGGAACGGCTGGTCACCGAAGGGATGCTTCGGCTGGGGCAGGAGCTGGGTCTGGGCGTGGTGGCGACGAACGACGCGCACTATCTCAAGCGGGAGGACGCGGAAGCGCACGACGTGCTGCTCGCGATCGGCACCGGCGCCGATCTGGACGACCCCAAGCGCTTCCGCTTTGTGGGCCAAGAGTCGTACGTCAAGTCCGAACAGGAGATGTGCGCCCTCTTTCCGGACCACCTCGAGACGCTCGCCAACACCGCGACGGTCGCGAACCTCTGCGAGTTCTCCTTCGAGAAGCGATACTTCCTGCCCGGCTTTCCGCGTCCGTCCCAGTACGCGACCGACGAAGCGCTGCTGCAAGACCTGGCGGCCACGGGCGCAGCGAACCGCTACGGCACCCCGCTTCCAGCACCGGTCAAGGAGCGGCTCGACTTCGAGCTCGGCGTGATCAACACCGCCGGCTACGCGGGTTACTTCCTCATCGTCCAGGATTTCATCGCGGCGGCGCGCGAGCGCGGGATTCCGGTCGGTCCGGGACGCGGGTCCGCCGCCGGCTCGCTCGTCGCGTACGCGCTGGGCATCACCAACGTCGACCCGCTCCGATTCGATCTCCTCTTCGAGCGGTTCCTGAATCCCGAGCGGGTGTCGATGCCCGACATCGACGTCGACTTCTGCTTCGAGCGACGGGGCGAGGTGATCGAGTACGTGCGGGAGCGGTACGGTCGCGCCAGCGTGGGCCAGATCGTCACCTTCGGCACCATGAAGGCGCGGGCGGCGGTGAAGGACGTGGCGCGGGTGCTCAGGATTCCGCCGGGCGACGCCGACAAGCTCACCAAGCTCATCCCTTCGGGCCCGGCGTACAGCCTCACCATCCCCGAGGCCCAGGAGAAAATTCCCGAGGTCAAGGCGCTGGCCCAGAGCGACCCGCGCTATCGCCGCCTGCTGCATCTGAGCTCGCGAATCGAGGGGATCTCGCGGCACATGTCGGTCCACGCGGCCGGCGTGGTCATCGCGCCGGGCCCGCTGTCCGATTACGTGCCGGTGTGCACGGCGCCGACCAAGGGCGCCGGGCAGTCGACCGACGGCGAAGACGCGATCATCACCCAGTACGATATGGTGGCGCTCGAGAAGGTCGGCATGCTCAAGATGGACATGCTGGGCCTCAAGACGCTCACCGTGATTCACGACGCGGCGAACATGATCGCGGCCCGGACCGGCACCAAGCCGGACATGGACACGCTCCCGTTCGACGACCCGAAGGTCTACGAGCTTCTGCGCCAGGGCCGCACCGCCGGCGTCTTCCAGTTCGAATCACCGCTCGCGACCGAAACGCTCCGCGCCATGAAGTGCGATCGGTTCGACGATCTGGTCGCCTCGAACGCCCTGCTCCGGCCGGGCCCGCTCGACGCCGGCATGCACACGGTGTTCATCAAGCGCAAGCTGGGGCAGGAGCGGGTGACGTACCCGCATCCATTGCTCAAGGAGGTGCTGGAGCCGACCTACGGCGTCATCACCTACCAAGAGCAGGTGATGCGGATCGCGAACGTGCTCGCCGGCTTTTCGTTGGCCGAAGCCGACGTGCTCCGCAAGGCGGTGGGCAAGAAGGATGCGGAGCTCATCCGCAAGGAGCTGGGCAAGTTCGTCGAGCGAGCCGTGGCGCAGGGCGTCGACCGCAAGCGGGCGGAGGAGATCGCCGCGCAGATCGAGACCTTCGGCCGCTACGGGTTCAACAAGTCGCACTCGGTCGCCTACTCGGTGCTGTCGTATCAGACGGCATGGCTCAAGACCCACCACCCGGCCGAGTTCATGGCGGCGCTCCTGTCGTCGGAAATCGGCAACACCGACAAGGTGGTGCAGTACATCAACGAGGCCCGCGAGCTGGGCATCGAGGTGTTGGCGCCGGACGTGAACGAGTCGGGCTGGAAGTTCACCGTCGTGGGCGAGCGCCGCATCCGCTTCGGGCTCGGCGCCGTGCGCAACGTCGGACGGGGCGCGATCGAATCGATCATCGCCGGGCGCGAGAGCCGGCCGTTCACCACGCTCGCCGATTTCGCGGAGCGGATCGACTTGCGGCTCTGCAACAAGCGTGTCATCGAGTCGCTGGTGGCGGCCGGCGCCTGCGACTCGCTGGGCGGCCACCGGAAGCAATTGGTCGAGGCGCTGGAGCGGATACTGGCGGAGGCTCAGCTCAAGCAACAGGAACGGGAGGCCGGCCAGGGAACGCTCTTCGGGGAGAGTCCCGCGGCCGATCGGGCCGGGGCCGAGCCCGCGCCGGCCCCTCCCCTGCCCGACATCCCGGCCTGGACCGAGGCCGAGCGGCTCACCCGGGAAAAGGAGGTGCTGGGGTTCTTCATCTCGGGGCACCCGCTGGAGCGCTTCCGCAGCGAGGTCGAGCTGTTTGGAACCCGCAGCACGGCCACGCTCGGCGAATGGAGCGAGCATCCGGTGACCGTCGCCGCCGTCGTCACCGCCGTGAAGCGGCAGATCTCCAAGAAAACGGGTAAGGAATACGCGCGACTCACGTTGGAGGATTTCCACGGCACCGCCGAAGCGATCGTCTTTCCGGACGCCTGGGGCAAGCTCAGCCAGACCGTGGTGCCCGACAGCGCCCTTCTCCTGACGGGCGGCTACAGCCCGCGCGACCGGGGCGAGGATCACGCGCCGTTCGTGGTGGAGGGGGCCCGGACGCTGGACGAGCTTCGGACTTCGGGCGCCGTGGGGCTGAGCCTCCGGTGGCAGGCGCCCTAAGCCCCGGAGCCCGACACGCTCAAGGCGGCGGCGGCGCTCTGCAGCGCCCACCCCGGCCCAGTCCCGGTCTATATTGAATGGTCCGATGGGAATGGGGAGGCGGTGCGGCTCCGCTCGCGGCGACTCAAGGTCGCGGCCGGAGACGATTTGATGCGCGCGCTCCGCGATCTCTTGGGTAGCGATGCCGTCCATTACGTGAAAGCGGGCTGAGCGATGGCTTCAGCGTACACCCTGGATTTCGAGAAGCCGCTGCTCGAGCTCGAGCGGCAGATCGAGGACCTCAAGCGCCTGGGCGAAGAGCGGCAGATCGACATCGAAGGGGAGCTGGAAGGGCTGCAGTCCAAGCTGGAGACCCTGCGCGCCGAGATCTACCAGAGCCTCACTCCGTTCCAGCGGGTGCAGGTCGCCCGGCATCCGCGCCGGCCGTACACGCTGGACTACCTCAGCACGATCTTCACCGACTTCATCGAGCTGCACGGCGACCGCCTCTTCCGCGACGATCCCGCGATCGTCGGAGGCTGGGCTCGACTGGCCGGCATCTCGGTCATGGTGATCGGCCACCAGAAGGGCCGCGACACCAAAGAGAACCTGAAGCGCAACTTCGGCATGCCCCACCCCGAAGGCTACCGAAAGGCGCTCCGCTTGATGCAGATGGCGGCCAAGTTCAGCGCGCCGGTGATCACGCTCATCGACACCCCGGGCGCGTATCCCGGCATCGGCGCGGAAGAGCGGGGTCAGTCGGAGGCACTCGCCCGCAACATCCTCGAAATGGCGGCGCTCGAAGCGCCCACCATCGCCTGTGTGATCGGCGAGGGCGGCTCCGGCGGCGCGTTGGCGCTGGGTGTGGCGGATCGCGTGCTCATGCTGGAAAACTCGGTCTACTCGGTGATCTCGCCGGAGGGCTGCGCCGCGATCCTGTGGAAGGACGCGAGCCAGCGGGAACGCGCGGCGGAGGCGCTCAAGCTCACCGCGCAGGACCTGCTCCGGCTCAAGCTGATCGATGAGATCATCCCGGAGCCGGTGGGCGGCGCGCACATCGATCCCGATGCCACCGGAGAATCGCTCCGGGAGGCGCTCATCCGTCACCTCGCCGAACTGAGAAAGATCAGGCCGGAGAAGCTGGTCCGCCGGCGGGCGGAAAAGTACGCCGCCATGGGCGTCGTCAGCGAGGCGTGATGTCGCAGACGGTCGAGGTTCGCTTCAAGGGGACCAGGAAGGCCTATTTCGTTTGGGCTGACCCCGAAGAGCCGCTGCGCTTGCAGGAGCCGGTCATCGTCGAGGTGGAGCGCGGCAAGGATTTCGGCCGCATCACGGCCACGGGTGACGTCGCCGAGAAGAAATGCACGTCCTGTTCGACGGGGTGCAGTATCGGCGGTCTCGACGAGAAGGAGGAGCCCAAGCCGGTGCTCCGCCGTGCCACCTCGGAGGACGTGCGGGCCCACAACGAGGGCCGCCGCTCGGAAGAGGAGGTCCGCCACAAAGTCATCGAGCGGGTCAAGGCACACAGCCTCGCGATGAAGGTGAGCGACACCGAGTGGCAGTGGGATCGAAATAAGCTCACGATCTACTTCACCGCCGAGAAACGAGTCGACTTCCGCGCCCTGGTGCGGGATCTCGCGTCGCTCTTCCGGACCCGCATCGAGCTGAGACAGATCGGCGTGCGGGACGAAGCCGCTCGGCTCTCGGGAGTAGGACGCTGCGGGCGGGAATACTGCTGCTCGACCTGGCTCACCGAGCTCTCGCCGGTCAACCTCGGTCTCGCCAAAGACCAACACCTCTCGCTGAATCCCTCCCAGATCTCGGGTGGCTGCGGACGCCTGCTCTGCTGCCTCAAGTACGAGCACGAGTTCTACGTGGCGTCGCGCAAGCGGTTCCCCAAAGAGGGGAAGACAGTGACGACGTCGCTTGGACCGGAGAAAGTCATCGCGGTGGACATCTTTCGCGAACGAGTCTTCCTGAGGAGCGAGGAGCACGGGTCGCGCATCATTCCGCTGCTGCAGCTCAAGGAGGAAGTCGAACGACTGGGCGCCGTGCTCCAGACCGCCGAGAACCGCGCTTGCCTGGAACCAGCGGAGATCGCCCCCACCGCGGTCGCCACCGCCGCCCCCGCTCCGGCCAGCGGAAACGGCGCCGGCCACGAGGCAGCCCGTCCTTCGAGACGCCGACGCAACCGACGCCGCGACGATGGAGACACGGACGGCGAGGGCACCCCCGAGAGCTGAATGTCGAAGTTCTACATCACCACCGCCATCGACTACGCCAACGGCGATCCGCACTTGGGCCACGCGCTCGAGAAGATCGGCGCCGACTGCATCGCCCGTTACCGCCGGCTCCGGGGAGACGGCGTCCATTTCCTCATGGGGATGGACGAGCACTCGCAGAGCGTGGTGCAGGCCTCCGAGGCGAACGGCGTGACGCCGCAGGCGTGGGTCGACGATATGTCGCAGCGCTTCGCGGGCTTCTGGCGCCGCCTCCACTGCAGCAACGACGACTGGATCCGGACCACGGAGGCGCGCCACCTCACAGCGACGACGGCACTGATCCAGCAAATGCAGGCGCGGAGTCCGGACGATCTCTTCGTGGGAGAATACGAGGGACTGTACTGCACCGGCTGCGAGGAGTTCAAGCAGGAAGCGCAGATCGTGAACGGGCGCTGCATCGAGCATCCGACGCTGACGCTGGTACGGATGAAGGAGGTCAACCACTTCTTCCGGATGAGCCGCTACGCAACACCGCTGCTCGAGCGGATCCGGTCGGGTGAGTTCCGGGTCGAGCCAACCATCCGCCGCAACGAGGTGCTCCGGCTGCTGGAGGACGGGCTCCAGGACATCTCGATCTCCCGGTCGCGCTTCCCCTGGGGCATCCCCTTCCCAGGGGACCCCGACCAAACGGTCTACGTCTGGGTGGACGCGCTGATCAACTACCTCTCGGCGACGGGCTATCCCGCGGCCGGATACGATCGACTTTGGCCCGCCGACCTGCACGTGATCGGCAAGGGAATCACCCGATTCCACTGCGTGATCTGGCCCGCCATGCTGCTCGCCGCCGGGCTCGCGCTGCCCCGGATGGTGTGGGCGCACGGGTATGTGCAGTGGGAAGGGGCCAAGATGTCCAAGACGGCGGGGACCGCCGTTAGCCTGGACGCCGCAATCGAGCGGCATGGGCCGGATGCGCTCCGCTACTTCCTGCTGCGGGAGGTGGGGTTCGAGGCGGACGGCAACTTCACCTGGGAGCGCTTCGACGAGCGCTACACGGCCGATCTGGCCGATGGCCTGGGGAACCTCGCCTCCCGCTCGTTGGCGATGCTGGAGCGGTACCGGGGCGGCCTGGTGCCGGCGTCTGAGCGGCATACGCCCCTGGACGCCGCGGGCCTGGAAGCCATCCGCCGCTATGCGGAGGCTATGGACGGCCTGGACCTGCGGGGTGGGGCCGAAGCCGTTTGGACTCTGGTCGGTGAAGCAAATCTGTACATCCAGCGCTCGACCCCCTGGACCCTGGCAAAAGGCGGGGATACCGAGGCACTTGACCAGGTGCTCAGCGCGCTGGCCCGCTGCCTCTACCGGCTGGCGGTCCTGACCAGCCCGTTCATCCCGGCCAAAGCGGCGGTTCTGTGGGGCGCGCTCGGGGGCGAAGGGCGGCCCGAGCTGGCCCCGTGGGCCTCGCTGCCGGACCCCCCGGTGGCGGGGAGACCTACCAAGAAACCTGAGGTGTTGTTCCCCAAGCCCCTCCCGGTATAAGACTTACGGATTTTGAGTCAAAAGTCTTTGTCCGTCAAAGACTTAACCGCTGCAAACATCGGCTTGACAAGCCGCAGATCCGCGCCAAGTTTAGCGTTCCTAAAGTGACTCCAGTCACGCCCTTCGGCCGGCCAATTGCTCAAGTTTAAGTCTGCCTGACCTGGCCGGCAGCACCCTTTTTGCTCATCGAGGGTCCGTACCGCCGCAGCCTAGGGCAACTCCCAGGTAGTACGGTACCTCGTCTCAGGTGGTGATATGGCCAAACGCCGTTGGACCATTGTTCTCGTGCCCCACAGCGCGGAGCCGTCGAAGGTTATCGAGGTGTCGTACAACGTGTTACGTATTGCAACGTGCCTGGGTGTGATCCTCGGCATCGGTGCGCTGTTGGTGGGATATGCCACGGTGTCGCGGCGGGTCGATATTGCGCGGGCCGAGGGGTTGGAAGATGAAAATGCCCGCCTCTCCCGAGAACTGGGAGACATTCACGGGCGGCTGAGCAATCTGTCCGATACGATCGCGCAGATCTCCCAACGCGATGCGCGCATTCGCATCCTCGCCAACCTCGACCCCATCGATCCGCAGGTGCGGGCCGCCGGGATCGGTGGTCCGACTTCTCCCACGCTGATGGCCGCCGCCAGCTCGAGCCCCCTGATCCGGCGAACGGCGGAGGTTCGGGTCGACGTCAACGCTTTGATCCGCCGCGCCAACCTTCTCGCTTCGTCCTTCAGGGCCGCCGCCGACAGCCTAGCCTCCCACACCGAGCGTCTCGCCGCCACGCCCTCAATCATGCCAACCCAGGGCTGGCTTTCGAGTGCGTTCGCATCGATGCGGGAGCACCCGATTCTGCACGTCGCGCGTCCCCACGAGGGGATCGACGTCTCGGCGCCCATGGGCAGCCCCATTGAGGCCCCCGCCTCCGGTCGGGTGATCTCCGCTGGCTGGGAGACCGGCTATGGCAATACGTTGATGATCGATCACGGATACGGCGTCGTGACGCGCTACGCGCACACGTCGCGCATTCTGGTGAGCGTGGGGCAGCGGGTGAAGCGGGGCCAGCGGGTCGCGCTGGTGGGCAACAGCGGCCTGGCCACCGGCCCCCACCTCCATTACGAAGTGCACGTCAACGGCCGTCCAGTCGATCCCCTCCGCTACGTCATGCCGGACGGCGTGATAACCGATTAGAACTGCACCTTGGGTGTTTCCTGCGCCGCCGCCTGGCCCTGGAAGTACGGCCTGGCTTTGCCCATCCCGAACACCTTCGCCGTGATATTGTACGGAAAGCGCCGGATATAGGCGTTGAAGTCATTCACCGCCGCGTTGTAATCGGTGCGGGCCACGGCAATCCGATTTTCGGTCCCCTCCAACTGATCCTGTAGCTGCTTGAAGTTCTCGCTCGAGCGGAGTTGGGGATAAGCCTCCGAGATCGCCAGCAGGCGGCCGAGCCCCTGGCTGAGCTGTTGATTGGCGGCGGACATCTCCTCGATGTTGCCAGCCTGCACAGCACCGGAGAGCCGGGCGCGGGCGTTTGCGATCGAGATGAAGACGGTATCCTCCTGCTTCGTCACGCCCTTGACCGTGTTCACCAGATTCGGGATCAGATCGGCCCGGCGCTGCAGTTGGGTCTGGATCTGGCCTTGGCCCTGGTTGACTCGCTCGTCCAGGGTTTGGATCGTGTTATAGCCGCAGCCCGAAGCGACAATGACCGCGAATGCGAGGAGCGCCGCGCGGCGCGGGGGCGGCAGGGTGGCAAGCTTGATCACTGCTGATCTCCCGGCTGAAGTTGGTCCACGTAACGTGCCGTGCGCTCCACGGCGTCCAGATAGCCTTCGAAGTCCGCTACGCCCAAGGCGGCGCGCCGATCGGCGCGCCGTTGGAAGATTCGGATGACGGGCTCCGGGTCGAACTTGACCAGCGCCGCGGTGGCGCGAATGGTCTCCTGGCCGCCGGGCGGCGCGGCCTGAGCCGAGAGCACGAGGAGGCACCGGAAGAGCAGTAGCATGGTGGCGATGCTCTCGGTGGCCGAGTTGGCCAGCTCGTCGTCCCGGCCACCGGCCACGTAGCGCTGGCGCAGCCGGAGCAGCTTGCCCCGCAGCTCCTTCTCCACGGCACTGCGCAGATCGGCCCGCTCGGGGTTCATCCCCGCGAGCAGGTCCGGCCCCCGAAGAACCTTGTATGCCATCCGCATATCGGCGATCTCGATGGGGAAGGCGTCGGCGGAGCGAAGCCATTCCTCCCGAGTGATGAGCAGCGGGAGGACCGGCATCTTGCGCCGCCAGGCCTCGAATGCGCCGTGCAGCGACCGGAGGGTGGCAGGGGAAGCGCTGGGCACGATGAGCATGAGATTGACGTCGGACCGGCCGGGAATGTGCTCGCCGCGCGCGGCAGACCCGAAGAGCAGGGCCGTGTAGCCCCCACCGAGGACGCGGTCGGCCTCGGCGAGGAAGGGGTCGACTATGCTGCTGATTGATTCGGGCATCAGAACCGTCCTCCCGACCCGCCCCCGCTGAAGCCACCGCCGCCGCCAAAGCCCCCGAATCCGCCGCCGCCCCCACCGCCCCCGCCAAACCCGCCACCACCGCCCCATCCGCCGCCGATCCAGGGACCGCCACCCGAATATACC
>JBGPVE010000070.1:0-12024 GCA_041491545.1 Gemmatimonadota bacterium
GATCGACCTGCTCCTCGCGGAGGTTGAAGCACAGCAACCCGACGGCACCGTCAGGGATCCGCACCAGCTTGAGCTCTTCGGCACGCTGCTGACCGAGCTCCACGCGATGCAGCGGCGGCCGGGCCACGTCGGAGACCCCCACATGGTGGGCACGCTTTCCGGCCAGACCTTCGGTGGCACGTGGGACGAGATCCTGCTGCAGATGAAGGCCGCGGATCGCGAATGGTCCGACGCCTCCCTCACCGAATTCATGGTAGGTCAAGCCCGCCGCGGACGCGCGGAGACCGGCGTGGTCATTCCGGTCACCGATGCGGAAGCGTTCATCCGAGGAAGTGTCGAGGCGGGCGTGCTGCGCGTCATCCAGTGATCGAACTGCAGGGCCTTTCCAAGACCTACCGATCGCTCCTCGGCGGCAGAGCAGTGCAGGCGCTGGATGACCTCACCCTGACGCTCAACCGGGGTGAGGTCGTCGGCGTTGCGGGGCCGAACGGCGCCGGCAAGTCCACGCTGATCTCGCTGCTGCTTGGTTTTCTCCATCCCACCCGGGGCACGGCCCGCATCGATGGCCTCGCGCCTCGAGCATACGTCGAGCGGCATGGATCGGCGTATCTCGCCGAGCTGGTCGCGATTCCACCGCGATGGACGGTCGAGCGGGCGCTCCAGCGCTACGCCATCCTGGCGGACGTGCCCGACGCGGCGGTGCGCTCGCGGGTCGACGCCGCGATCGACCGACTGGGTCTGGAGGAGCATCGCGTCAAGGAGGTCCGTCAGCTCTCCAAAGGCACGCTGCAGCGGCTGGGACTGGCCCAGGCCCTGTTAGGCGATGCCGACCTGGTGATTCTCGACGAGCCGACTCACGGGCTCGACCCGGTGTGGACCCAGCAGTTTCGCGACGTCGTGCGCGACCTGCGACGGCCCAGCCGAGTCATGCTGATCGCCTCGCACAATCTGGATGAGCTGGAACGGCTGGCCGATCGGGTTGCCATCCTGAATCTGGGTCGGCTGCAGCGGCTGGTTACGCCGGGCTCGGCGCCCGCCGGCGATGGCGCCGTGACCTACCGGCTCCGGCTGGCGCTGCAGCACCCCGCCCTGGCCCAGGCCTTTCCGGAGGCGACCGCCGTCGAAGGGCGGCCGAACGAGTGGCGGGTGCGGGCCGAGTTGGCTGACCTCAATCGCGCGCTGAGCGGACTGCTCGCGGCCGGCGCGGTCGTGGTCGCCTTTGCGCCGGAGGAGAGTCGGTTGGAAACCGAATTCCGCGCGGCGGTCGCCGACCGGTGAGCCGCTTCCCGGTTCGGTACGCCCGATGGATGCTGTCGGACCTGGCCCGCGGGCCCGGGCTCGCGATGCTCGTCGTGGCGGCACTGGCCGCGTTCGTCGTGACGCGCTTCTCCGTGGTGACGACCGATCCCGGCGGCGAGCGTAGCGTCTTTCTCTGGATTGTGGATGCCGCCACGACGGTGTTCGTACTCCTCGCCACGGCCGGGATCGTGAGCGCGGACTCTACGGCCGGCTACTATCGCAATCTCTTCGCGCGGCCAGTGAGTCCCGCGCTGTACTATCTCGAGCGGTGGTTGCTGGGCGGAGTGGTTGTCGCGGTCGCCGTCGTGATCGTGGGGCTCGCGGTTTCGGCCCGGCTCCATACCCCGATGATCGACCCCGCGCTCCTCGCCCAGACCGGTCTGGAGTACCTCCTGCTCGGCGGCCTCGTCTTTGTGCTCTCCACCTTCACTCGGCGCGATTGGCTGGTCGCGCTTTTCGTCGTCGTCTTTCACGGCTCCCTGTCCGCCGGCCAGGCCATCGGACTCGCCTCCGGGCCCGTCGGTCGATTGTTCTATGCGGCGCTCCCGCCGTTCCATTTGGTCGGCCCGCGCCACCCCATACCCGATGGAGCGGGGCTGCTCCACGCCGGGTGCTACGGTCTCGCGCTCGTGCTCGGCGCGCTCGCGATGCTCCGTTGGCGTGCGCTGGCATCGGGGGCTCGTGCATGAGCGGACGCTGGTCGACTGGCGTTCGGCGGGAGATGCTACCCAATGGGCTCACGATCCTGATCCAGCGCAACGACTCGGCGCCGGTCGTCGCCGTGGTGACGCACGTCAAGGCGGGATTCTTCGATGAGCCCGACCGCTGGACCGGGATCTCGCACGTCCTCGAGCACATGTTCTTCAAGGGGACGCCGCGCCGTGGCGTCGGGGCTATTGCGCGGGAGACCAAGGCCCTGGGCGGCTACCTCAACGCGAGCACGAGCTACGATCACACCAGCTACTTCGCGGTCCTGCCGGCCGGCGGGCTGGGGACGGCGCTCGACATCCAGGCCGATGCGCTCCGTCATTCGCTGATCGACGCGGACGAGCTCGCTCGCGAGCTGCAGGTCATCATCCAGGAAGCCAAGCGGAAGCTCGACAGCGCGGCCGCCGTGGCCTACGAGACGTTGCACGAGGTCATGTTCGACCGGCACCGGATCCGCCGCTGGCGCATCGGGTACGACGCCGACCTCGCGCGCCTCACGCGAGACGACCTTTGGGCCTACTATCGCTCGCGCTACGTGCCGGAGCGGGCCATCGTGTCGATCGTCGGTGACGTGGACGTCGATCGGACGCTCGCCCTGGCCCGCGGGATCTACGCCGACTGGCCGCCTGCACCGGGCGCGCACGATCCCTCGCCCGAGGAGCCGCCGCGTCGCGATGTCCGTGCGCGCACTCTGCGGGGCGACGTGACTCAGGCGGAGCTGGTGCTCGGCTGGCGGACCGTCCCGCCGCTCCATCCCGATTCCGCGGCGCTCGACCTCGGCGCGGCGGTGCTGACGTCGGGTCGGGGTAGCTGGCTGTACCGGACCCTGCGCGAGACCGGGATGGTCACCGGGATCGCGGCCCACAACTACGCCCCGACCGAGCTCGGTGTCTTCAGCATCGGCGCCGATCTCGAGCCCGAGCGATTGCCCGCGGCGCTCGAGGGCATCGCCGAGGCGACGTCGCGGCTCGCCGCGTTCGGACCCGGAGAGGACGATCTCGAGCGCGCGCGCACGCTGATGCTCGCGCGGTGGGCGCGGCGCTTGGAGTCGATGGAAGGTCGCGCGGCGGCGCTCGCGGCCGCCGAAGCGCTGGGTGGCGTCGAGATCCTGGATCGGGAGTACGACGCGATCGCCGGCGCCACGGGGGCGGAGGTGCGCGAAGCGGCCGCCCGTTATCTCTCGCCGGACGGAGTCGCCGGCGTCGTCTATCTGCCGCGGGAGCGTGGCGCCGATCTCACGGCGGAGGCGTTGGCGCGAACCTTCGCCACGCCCGCGTCGGGGTACCGCCCGGCGCCCCGCGTCGAGGCGCCTGTGCCCGGCGCACCGCGCTCGGCCAGCGGACGCGTCACCTCCCAGGTACTCCACGTGCCGCTTCCCGGCGTCGATCTTCTGGTGCGCCGCAAATCCGGGGTGCCGATGGTGACGCTCGGGATTTACGTGCCCCGCGTCGACTTCGAGCCGGCGGCTCAAGCCGGGCTGGGTGCCCTCGCGCTGAGAAGCTCGCTCCGGGGCGCAGGCGGACTCGATGCGGCCGAACTTGCCTTCTCGGCTGAGCGACTCGGTGGATCGCTCGGTGCGGCGTTGGCCTCCGACTGGCTTGGCTTCGGCATGACGGTGCTGGTCGAGCATCTGAGCGCGGGAGCCGCGCTGTTGGATCTGGTCTATCGTGAGCCCACGCTGGATGATGCCGACGTGCTGACCGAGCGGGATCTGATGGTGTCCGAGGCGCAGCAGGTGGCCGACGACATGTTCCGCTACCCGTTTCAACTGGCGTTCGGTGCGGCGTTCGGCGATACCGGCTACGGGCTCCCGGTGTCGGGGCTGCCGGAGTCGCTCGCCGGACTTACCGGAGCCGACGCCCGCAGTTGGCAGTCGCGCGCGATGGCACCCGTGCGCCCGGTTGTGGTCGCGGTCGGGGAGATCGAGCCGGAGCGGGCCGCGGCCGAGCTCGCCGGGGTCTTCGCCGCGTATCCAGCCCGGGCCGCGGCGGGAGTCGTGGCGGCGCAGCGCTTCGCGCTCGAGTCCGGTCTGGTCACCCGTGCGGTCGCCCGGCAAAAGGCGCAGACGGCGCTGGCGATGGTGTTTCCCGGTCCGGCGCGGCGGAGCGACGATCGTTTTGCCGCCGATGTGTGGGCGGCGGTGGCGAGCGGCCTAGGCGGGCGCCTGTTCGAGGCGCTGCGGGATCGACGCTCGCTCGCGTATACCGTGCTCGCCTCCGCCTGGCAGAAGGGACGGGCCGGCGCTCTGGTCTCTTACATCGCCACCTCGCCCGAACGAGAGGCGGAAGCGCGGGATGCGATGCTGGAGGAGCTGCGGAAGTTCGCGCGCGAGCCGGTAGCCCCATCGGAGTTGGAGCAGGCGGTCAACTACCTCTCGGGGCAGGCCGAGGTGCGGCGGCAGAGCGGCTCGGCGGTGGCGGCTGAGATCCTCGAAGCCTGGCTCACTGGCGACGGGCTCGACGAGTTGGCGGATCCGAGCGCTCCCTTTCGGCGGGTGACGGCGGAAGCAGTGCAACAGATGGCGTCGCGCTACCTCGACGACGGGCGGCGAGCCGAGGGGGTTGTGCGGGGAACGGGAGAGGGCCGGTAGGGATTCTTTCAGCGGGCGGGGAGCATCAGCCGGCGCTGAATCACGTCGAGCCCTCTCCCGACGAGCGCCGGGCTCCGGGCCACAATGTCCACCAAGCAGAGCCCTTCCCCCGGCGATGCGTGGAGGATGATATGCCCTTCACGGCAGAGGAGACCCACCGCAACCGTTCCCGTGCCTTCCCGCACGAGCGGCGGCGCATAGGGCGGCATGCCGATCGCCCCTGCGGCCGCCACTACCAGCGACGCCAGGCCGGCGACGTCGACGAGCCGCTCGGCCGGAACGGCGGTCAACTCGACCAGTACATGCTCGAACACGCTACTCGCGATGATTGTCGAGGATAACGGCCGGTCTTGTATGTTTGGGTCTGATACATCCATGACCTTCCTCACATCCAACCGGCAGGCAGGATGACCGAAGGTAGTTCTGCTCTGAAGGGCGAGCAAGGCCGGCCGCGGTGGACGGCGGCCGACGTGCTGAGCGCGCTACGCTTGCCGCTGGCGGTCGCGTTTCCGCTCGCGAGCACCGACCGCGCGCGGCTCGCGATCCTCGCCGTTGCGGCAGGGACCGATCTGGTGGACGGTCAGCTCGCGCGCCGCTATGGCAGCTCCGCGCTCGGGGCCGTGCTCGATCCGGTCGCCGACAAGCTGTTCATGGTCGTGGCGTTCGGTGTGGTGGCATTCTCGGGGCGACTGGCGCTGTACGAGGTGGCCGGCGTGTTGCTGCGAGACGCCGTCGCTTCGGTCGCGTTCGTCGTCACGCTGCTCAGTCATCGCGCGCGCGCGATCCCGGCCCGCGCGAGCGGCAAGGCGGTCACCGTCGCGCAGATGCTCACGCTCGTCGCGTTCCTCCTCCAGTCGTCATTGCTGCGTCCGCTCGCCTGGATGACGACGGCCCTCGGCCTCTTCGCCATCAGGGACTACACCCGCGTCGCCGATAAGGCGCAGCGACCCGTCCGACCCTAGCGAGACATCATGCCTCCCGAAACCAAAGCGGTCGAGCTGGTCTGGCAGGGCGGACTGCGATTTCACGGTGGAGCGACCGATGGCCCCGCCCTACTTATCGATGCCGACAATGTGGTCGCGCCCGGTCCGATGCACGCGCTTCTGCTCGCGGCGGCGGCGTGCAGCGCCAGCGATGTCGTGATCATCCTGCAGAAGATGCGGGTCGCGCTCGCGGCGCTTCGTATGGAGGCGGCGGGCGTGCGGCGCGAAGAGGAGCCTCGCCGCTACGTGGCGATGCATTTCGTGTATCACATCACGGGGACTGGAGTCGACGAGACGAAGGTGCGCCGCGCGATCGATCTCTCCCTCGCGAAGTATTGCTCCGTCATGCATTCGCTCGCGCCCGACATCGCCGTCAGTTACGATGTTCGTCTGGCGTAGCTTGTTGGTATTGGCCGCCGGGGCTGTTGCTCCAGCGGCCGCCCAGCAGGTTCGTGAAGTCGGCATCCAGGCGTTGTTTACGGCCTCAGACCCGGGGCTCGGCGCAGTCGGGATGTATGCCGCGATTCGGCCTTCGACGCGCGCGCGGATCGCCGCGACCCTCGGGGCCGGTGTCTCCGATGGGAAAGCCGCTGGACGCGGGGAGTTGCTCGTGCACTTCCTCCTGAATCCGACCAGCCGAGGGCATGCCGGTGCCTATGTGGGTGGTGGAATCGCCGGTGTGGTGGGTGCGGTCGATCGAGGTTATGCGGTTCTCATCCTTGGCATCGAAGAACGGCCCGGTGCGTGGAGGGGTTGGGCGTTCGAGGCCGGGGTAGGGGGCGGCGTACGGATCGCGGTGGGGTATCGCTGGCGCCATTTACCCCAGAGCTGGCGGGGGACAACGTAAAGCCGCCCGCGGCTCGAGCCGCGGGCGGCGGGATCACGCTAGCAAGTCGTCAGACGGCGACGGACCCGGCGTTCACTTGGTGTGCGGCCTCCGCACGGCGCTGCACCGGCTGACAGTACCGCTCACCCAATGTGCGCAGCTCCCGAAGTGTCTCGTCTCCGAGATCCTCATACCGGTCAGCGAGGTACTGCATCGTGTCATCGAACCACTCCTTCTGATGCTCCGGAAGTGCCTCGATGACGCCACACCTGAGAATGTGGCTGAACAGCTCGTCCCGAGCCTGGTCGAACGAAGTCGCAGCCGCCGGAGAGCGCTTCGGTTTCTTCTTAGTCATCTACCTTCCTTAGGGTTGACCACATTGCAGGGCGCGCCTCGCGCCGCAGGGAAAGATAACAGGATCGCACTTTTTGGTGCAATCGCCCATGGCCGCTGTGCCATCTGGTGGCTCCCATTAGATTTATCGGCGGATTTTTGGAAGAACTCAACGTCGGGTCTCGGCCGGCCCGCGAGGACGTTATGGCGGAACACGACGAGGTCTATGATAAGAGCAGGGCAGACCGGCTCGTGGACCTGCTCAGGGAGCTCGCCGGACGGATCCAGGACCTGGACCGGGCCGGCCAGCTGCTGAATGGGGTTCCTGAGCTGCTGCGAATGATGGGTGACGCTCGAACAGAGTTGTTCCACTACGAGGTGCGTTTGACCTACGACACGCCGGAGGTGTCCGAGAGCCGCCGGATCGTGGAGGACGCACAGCGTATCAAGCCTTTTCCCCTGGATGAACCGGAGGATGACGAGCCATGGCGGACACCGCCGTCGGTATGAAGCGGTTCTACCTGTTGCTCGGAGCGATCGCCGTCGCCGGTCTTGGCGTGCTGGCCTTCGTCCTGGCAAGACCGGCGACCGTGAGCATTCCCGCCAGCGTGACAGTACAGACGGCGGATACGGCAGGGTTCCGCGGTTACATCATGGGTGCGGATAGCGCCCCCGTGGAGATCACCGAGTACGCGGACTATCAGTGTCCGTTCTGCCAGACCTTCTCCACGTTGCAGATGCCGACCATCAAGCAGCGGCTGATCTACACGGGACGGCTCCGCTGGCGCTACCGTGATTTTCCGCTGCAGCAGCACAGCCACTCGCGGGTCGCCGCCCACTCGGCGGCATGTGGCGACGAGCAGGGGAAGTATTGGGAACAACACCGCCGGATTTACGAAGGCCAGGCCGAGTGGGCCGAGTCACGGGATGCGGCGCCGATCTTCCGGCAGTATGCCCAGGCCAATGGGCTCGATCTGGCGCGCTACGACGCTTGCATGAAGTCGGCGAAGTACGCCGGCCGCATCCAGGCGAGTTACGACGAAGGAATGCGGGTCGGCGTGAGCGCCACCCCAACGCTCCTGGTCGGCGATCGACTCTACCAAGGTCGATTCGATTCCGACGCGATCGGCCGCCTCGTGGATTCGCTCGCGCCCCGGGCCGCGTCCAAATGAACGCGCTTCACCGCCGCACGGACTGAAGTGCACGACGGGAAGGCCCCGCCCAAGGGGCGGGCCCTGGCTGGCCTCGCGCTGGCCGCTCTCGGCGTCGTCTACGGCGACATCGGCACTAGCCCGCTGTACGCGGTCAAGGAATGCTTCAGTGCCCAGCACGGCATCGCGGCCACACCCGACAACATTATCGGCGTCCTGTCGCTGATCGTCTGGTCGCTCAATTTCATCGTCTCGTTCAAGTACATCACTATCGTCATGCGCGCGGACAACCGGGGAGAGGGCGGCATTCTGGCCCTCCTGGCCCTCGTCCGCGTTCGCCCGACGACCCGGAGCGCCGACATACGCCGGTTGCTCATTCCCCTCGGTCTATTCGGGGCGGCGCTCCTGTACGG
The DNA here is from genome assembly GCA_041491545.1 of Gemmatimonadota bacterium. Classification (GTDB taxonomy): domain Bacteria; phylum Gemmatimonadota; class Gemmatimonadetes; order Gemmatimonadales; family GWC2-71-9; genus DASQPE01. The sequence continues at coordinate 8,304 of JBGPVE010000070.1, forward strand.
GGACGGAGTCATCACTCCCGCCATCTCGGTGCTTGGCGCCATCGAGGGCCTGCGGATTGCGACGCCGGCGTTCGACCATCTCGTCGTGCCGATCACCGTGGTGATTCTGCTGGGGCTCTTCATGCTGCAGCGCCGGGGCACCGCCGGCGTGGGGGCGGTGTTCGGGCCGGTGATGATGCTCTGGTTCATCGCGATCATCATGCTCGGCATTCGGGGCATCATGCTGGAGCCGGACGTGCTTCGCGCGATCAACCCGTGGTACGCCGTCGACTTCTTCCGCCGCGACGGCATGCGGGGATTCTTGATCCTGGGTGCGGTCGTGCTGGTGCTGACTGGCGGCGAGGCGTTGTACGCGGATATGGGTCATTTCGGCAAGCGGCCGATCCGTCTGGCCTGGTACGCGCTCGTGCTTCCCGCGCTCGTGATCAACTACTTCGGGCAAGGTGCGATCCTGCTTCGGGACCCGAGCGCCGCGCGCAACCCGTTCTACTCTCTCGTTCCACCGTCGCTGTTGATCCCGATGGTGATCCTGGCGTCGGCCGCGGCGGTGGTGGCCTCGCAGGCGCTCATCTCCGGTGCGTTTTCGCTCACCCGGCAAGCGGTGCAGTTGGGCTACTCGCCGCGGGTGACGATCACCCACACCTCGCGCACGGAGTACGGGCAGATCTACATCCCCGAAGTGAACCAGGCGCTGGCCGTGGCGTGTATCGGCTTGGTATTGGCGTATCGCTCCTCGAGCAATCTGGCGGCGGCGTACGGCATCGCTGTCACCGGGACGATGACGATCACGACCGTGCTCTTCTATGAGGTGGCGCGGTCGCGCTGGGGATGGCCGCTGTGGAAGGCCGGCGGACTGGCCGGACTGTTTCTGCTGGTGGACCTGGCCTTCTTCAGCGCCAACCTGATCAAGGTGACGCACGGCGGGTGGTTCCCACTGATCGTCGCCGTGCTGATCTTCACGCTCATGGTCACATGGAAGCAGGGCCGCGGGATTCTCGCGCAGGTGATGCGGGAGAACGCGCTGCCGATGGATCTCTTCCTGCAGGATATCGCGCGGCGCAAACCGCCGAGGGTGCCGGGCACGGCGGTCTTTCTGACCTCGGACATCAATGGAGCGCCGCCCGTGCTGCTGCACCACCTGAAGCACAACCAGGTGCTGCACCAGCGGGTCATCCTGCTCTCGATTCTAACGGAGGAGATCCCTCAGGTATCCGATGCCGACCGAACGCAATGCAAGGAATTGGGCGAGGGGTTCTACAAGGTCATCGCGCATTACGGCTTCATGGAAACGCCGGATGTGCCCGCCGTGATGAAGTCCCTCGCCGAGCCCGCGCCGGGGGGCACCCCGGTGGCCATCAATCTGATGCAGACGACCTTTTACCTAGGACGGGAGACGCTCATCGCGACCGGCCATGCGAGGATGGCTCGGTGGCGGAAGAAGCTGTTCATCCTGATGACGCGAAACGCCCAATCCGCGACCGCCTTCTTCGGCCTGCCGCCCAATCGGGTCGTGGAGCTGGGGGCGCAGATACAGCTGTAGTAGGTCCGCGGCTCCTTCGCCCTTAGGTTTCCTGCCCTTCGTACATCTCCTTCAGCCGACTCACGACGTTCGGATCCGCCAGCGTTGTCATGTCTCCCAGGGCGCGCCCCTCCGCGATGTCCTTGAGGAGCCGGCGCATGATCTTTCCGCTGCGGGTTTTCGGTAGGTCGGCGGAGAAAATGATGTCATCCGGACGGGCGATCGCGCCAATCTTTCGGGTGACGTGATCCTTGAGGTCGTCCTTGAGCTCCGCGGCAGGGGCGTGCCCCTCCTTGAGCGTCACGAATGCGGCGATCGCCTGACCTTTGAGCTCGTGCTGCTTGCCCACCACCGCTGCTTCGGCCACGGCCGGGTGGTCCACCAGCGCGCTTTCGACCTCCATGGTGCCGATTCGGTGGCCGGCCACGTTGAGCACGTCGTCCACTCGGCCGAGTATCCACCAGTAGCCGTCCTCATCGACCTTGGCGCCGTCGCCGGCGAAGTAACGGCCGGGAAAACGAGTCCAGTAGGTCTGTTGGTAGCGCTCGTCGTCGCCATAGATGGTGCGAAGCATGCCGGGCCAGGGCTCGGTGACGGTGAGGTACCCGCCACCCTGCTTCAGCGAGCGCCCCGCGGCATCGACCAGCTCAACCGAAATGCCCGGAAAGGGCACCGTGGCGGAACCGGGTTTGGTGGTGGTCACGCCTGGCAGGGGCGTGATCATGATGCCGCCGGTCTCGGTCTGCCACCAGGTATCCACGATCGGGCAGCGGCCCTGTCCGATCTTCTGGTGATACCAGATCCACGCTTCGGGGTTGATCGGCTCGCCCACGGAGCCAAGAAGCCGAATCGTAGAGAGGTCGTGACGCGCGGGGTACTCGGTGCCCCACTTCATGAAGGCGCGAATGGCCGTCGGCGCCGTGTAGAACACGGTGACGCCATATCGCGCGACGATCGACCAGAAGCGGTCGCGCTCGGGCCAGTCGGGCGCACCCTCGTACATAAGCACGGTGGCGCCGTGGGCCAGCGGACCGTACACCACGTAGGAGTGACCGGTCACCCACCCTATATCGGCCGTGCACCAGAAGACGTCCTCGTCACGCAGGTCGAAGACGTATTTGGTCGTGGCGGCCACTTGGGTGAGATAGCCGCCAGTCGTGTGCACGATGCCCTTGGGCTTTCCGGTGGTGCCCGAGGTGTAGAGAATGAACAGGAGGTCTTCGGCCTCCATGGCCTCGGGCGCACAGTAGCCCGGCGCCGCCTCGAGCACCCGATGCCACCAGTGGTCGCGGCCTTCCTGCATGGTGGCGAACGCCTCATCGCCGTCGCCGCCGGGCCGCCGCCGCACCACGATCACGTTCCTGATGGTGGGGCATTCGGCGAGTGCCTGATCCGCGAATCGCTTGAGCGGTAGCACCTGACCGCGGCGATATCCGCCGTCGGCGGTGATGAGCAGGACGGCCTTGGCGTCATTGATCCGATCACGCAGTGAGTCCGACGAGAAGCCGCCGAACACCACCGAGTGCACGGCGCCGATGCGGGCGCACGCGAGCATCGCGATGGCGGCTTCGGGCACCATTGGCAGATAGATGGCGACGCGATCGCCCCGTTTGACGCCCAGCGTCTTGAGCGCGTTGGCGCAACGACTGACCTCGCGAGCCAGGTCCCAGTACGTGAGCACCCGGCGATCGCCCGGCTCGCCCTCCCAGACGACCGCCGCCTTGTTGCGCCGGGGTCCCGCCAGGTGGCGGTCCAGGCAGTTGGCCGCCACATTGAGGCGACCGCCGTCAAACCAGCGCGCGTGGGGCGGCTTCCAGTCTAGGACCCGGGTCCACGGTTTGATCCAGTCGAGCGCGCGCGCTTGCTCGGCCCAGAACGCCTCAGGATCGTGGCGCGCCCGCTCGTACAGCTCGGCGGTGGCGGCCGCGCGGGCGGCAAAGTCGGGCGGCGGCGGAAAGCGGCGCCGTTCGGAGAGCAGGGTGTCGAGCTGGTCGGTCATAGACGACGGGCTGAGGGTGGAGTAGGAAGGTAGAGCGCTCCGGCGGCGGCGGCCAGATGTGGTTGCACTTTTCCTGATTCCGCTGCGGAGTGCGGCGTAACCGGCATTGCAAGGGTCTGCAGGGTGCTGTCCATCTCGCGCGATTGATTAGGCTTACGACCGATGGCACCAGTCTCGCCCTTCAGGGAAGCGGTCGCAAGGAC
>JBGPVE010000071.1:0-11963 GCA_041491545.1 Gemmatimonadota bacterium
CGAAGCGCTTGACCAGGCCCTCGAGCTTGAGAAACGACTTGTCGCCCATCCTATCGCCTTCCGGTGCCGCGCACGTGGCGGTCCCAGTAGCTCATCCACGCCGAACCGTCTCGAGCGAGCCGGTCCCAATCCATATCGGCCACGACCATCTCCCGCTCGACATCGCCCATCCACGCCGGCACCGAGTCCGTCGGCAAATCGTCTCGGGCCGGCAGCCGAAACACGACCCGCGCCGCGAGGAGCTGCGCCTCGCTGCTCCCGACGAAATCGATGAACGTCTTGGCCGCCGCCGGATGCCGGCTTCCGCGCACCAACCCGATGGCATCGTCGATGACCACGGTGCCGCTTCGGGGGAACACATAGTCGAACGGCAGACCCTTCGACCGGCTGATCAGGATGTCAGGCAGGTCCCACAGCGTCACCAGTCCCTCCTGCCGGGCGAGCTTGGCATCGAGCACCGCGGGGTTGAGCGTGTAGGCCTTCGTCTGGCCGTCGAGGCGGCGAAGCCACGCCATGCCCTGCGCCGTGTCCCCCGTGGCGCGGATGCTCCGAACCAGGATCAACCCCCAGATCGCCCGCATCGTTCCGCTGGCCATCGGGTCGCGGATCAGGACTCTGTCGCGCCACTTGGGATCGAGCACGTCGTCCCAGTCGTGCGGGGCGTCGTCACGAGACACGGCGCGGCTGTTGAACGCGATCACCGCCGGCGTGCGATACACCGGGAAGTAGAGATCATCGGGCCCACAGCCGCGGCGATCGACTCGATCGGCCCAGTCCGGCCGGTACGGCGCGAGGAGGGAGTCCGCCACGCCGCGATCGAAGAGCGTGGTGGGGCCGCCGAACCAGACGTCGGCCTGGGGGTTCACTCGCTCGAAGCGGAGACGGTCGAGGATTTCCTGACTGCCCATGTCGAGCCAGCGGACATCGATCTCCGGATGGCGTCGCTCGAACTCGCGCTCCAGCAAGCTGAGCTGGTCGCGCCCGTGCGGAGAGTAGAGCAGTAGCGGAATTCGGTGGTCCGCCCGACAGGCGAGGGCCAGCAGCGCGGCGCCGACCCAGATCGTCGCCCGAAGACACCGTGCCGCGTTCCCTTGCGCCGATGGAGCCTCGACCTCGCTCGAGCTCACGATCCGGGCGACCGAGCCAAGGCGAGCAGATTGGCGAAGAGCCGATACGCGCCCGGGACGCCGGCCGGCAGTTGGCGAAAGAAGCTCAGGCCGGTGTACACGTAGGCACCCCGACCGACCGGTGCGATCAGGAGTCCGCCCTCGAGCGGCGCCTCGCCGGGGTCGTGGGTCTCGATCACCGGCTCGTAGGCCTTGTCCCAGCTCCGGGCGAAGTAGAGGCCGCGCTCCTGGATCCAACCCGCCCAGTCCTCCGCCACAATGCGATTTGGTCTGCGCAGCACGGCGTAGCTCGACTTGAGCGCGGTGACCGCCGCGGTCTCGTCGGTCACCCGGTCGTGACTCACCGGAGGGCCGGGCGGGCGCGCCGTCGCGCCCGCGCCCCGCGTGGTAGCGTCGTCCAGGCGAAGCGGACGGCCGCCGACCGTCATCGGGTAGGGCGCGTAGCCGCGGGTGAAGAACTGATATTGCTGATACTGCACGATGACCAACCCGCCGCGACGGGCGTAGTCGAGCAGCCGGTCGTTGTTGGTCGCGAGCGCCGGCTCGGTCTCGTACGCGCGGCTGCCGATCACGATCGCCGTGTACCGCGAGAGATCGCCGCGCTCGAGGGTGCGTGCGTCGAGCAGCGCGATCGGAACGCCGACGCCCTGGAGCGCCTCGGGCACCCGGTCCGCCGCGCCGCGCACGTAGCCCACGCTCGCGAGGCGCGGCAGCACGAGCGGCGCCACGCGCACGCTCGCCGTCGCCGGGCGAGTGAAGGAACGCGGGCGAATGTGCGGATAGTCCACCGCGTAGACGCCGACATCGTAGGTGGCAGCTTTCGAGTCCTCCGCCTCAGCCCGGATCTCGAAGACGCCGCGCGAGAGAGAGACGGGCGGCCGCACCCGGATCTCGAAGGTCCGGGTCTCGTCCTCGGCCGTGAACCGGAACGGCAGCGGCGCCGGCACGGGCCATCCCGCCGGAAGCAGGAGGCGCACGGTGCCGCTCGTCGTGTCCCGAGCGCCGTGGGTGAGGGTCACGTTGAACGAGCGCGGCGCACGCGAGCTGGTGGGCCAGACCAGTGTGGCCGGATCGACGCGCGCGCCGAGGCGCGGCACCACCGTGATCGGGCGCCGGATCTCGCCGACCGCCGGATCGTTGTAGCGGAAGGTCACTTCCCGCTGGATGACGAAGGGCTCCTGCCCGGCGCCCTCCGCGCGGAACATGGCGGTGAGGAGCGGCGGGTCGAAGGGAAGGCCCACCGTCGCGGGCCGCTGGGGCCAGGTGTACAAATCGCCGGCCCGCGGCGCCTCGAGAAAATATGGACGGGTCGGTGATGCGGCCGCATTGGTCTGTAGAACGACCTCCCGCTGCTCGAGTCGGTTCGGTGCAACCACGACCCGCTCGGCCGGCGGGACGCCCGCCGCAAACGTCGAATCGGCGGAGATCGACGTGGTCACCTCGATCGGAGCGGCGGTCGGATTCCAGACCAGCAGCACGACCTTGAGCGATTGACCCGGCACCACACGCTCGTCGTCGGCCACGGCATCCACCACGAGCCTCGAACGCGCCGCGCGCACGGCATCCTCGTGTCGGGCGAGGTCGGCCAGCTCGAGCGAGCCTTTGGCCAAATCGCCGATCGTCGTATCGACACCGGCCCAGAGATCCGCCGATCCCTTGCCCGTCCGATCGTCCACCAGTTGCAAGCGTACCCGCGAGGGTCCGATGCCTTGGAGCTGTCCCATGTCCTGCGAGCGATGCAGACTCCGGCTCGCCATGGCGATTTGATGGTAGGATTTGCCCACCGCCGGATCGAGCACGCCACCGTCGATCGTGAGCGTCGTCGCCGCGCTGTCGAATCGGGTGCTGCGATAGAGCTTGAGCGGCGCCCAGGGCATGAGCCCGTCGCGACCCAGCTCCGGGAAGCGAGTGGAATCACCGGCGGCCCGAAAGGCTTCCATCGCCGCCCAACCCGCGGCCTGATGCTGCCCATGTCCGTCGCGGGGCGTGCCGCTGAACACTGACACCACGATCTGCGGCCGGAACCGTCGCACCACCCGCACTACGTCCTTCAGGATCGAATCCTTCGGCCAGTGCTGCCAGGTTTCATCGAGTGACTTGGAGAACCCGAAGTCGTACGCGCGAGTGAAATACTGCCGTGCACCGTCCAACCGGCGCGCGGCAAGCAGCTCCTCGCTCCGGATCAGACCCAGCGCTTCGCCCAGCTCGGCTCCGATGGCGTTCTGCCCCCCTTCGCCGCGATTGAGCGAGAGATAGGCGGCTTCGGCGCCCATGCCGCGGACCAGGATCGTGAGCAGCTCGGTGTCCTCGTCGTCCGGATGGGCCCCGATGATCAGCACGCGCTTGTAGTGCCCCAGCATGCGCGACTCGCGATCCAGCCTCACCGCGCCGGCGGCGCCGGCTGGCTCCAGTTGCGCGGCGAGGGGCGCGGACGACAGGAGGATGCTGCAAAAAGCGACGAGCGCGAGGGACAGGCGGTGGCGCACAAACCCCGGTCGGAGTGGAGACGGGGTGGAAGGTAATTCAACGCTGTGAGAAGTGAACGGCAAAAAGCGAGACGAGCGGGACCGTGCTAGGTGGCCGAGTGCGGAGGAGCAGCCTGAGACGATGGGTCCGGGCTGACGGTGGTGGCGCCGGAGATACGCGAGCCCGGTTGGGTGGTGGAGTCGATGAGCTGGAGCGCCGCCTGTTCGATCGATGGACGCGTCGGCCGCTCCCGCTCCGCCCGCCGGCCCAGAATGAACGCCCCGATGAAACAGATCAGGGCATAGACCAGCAAGACCTGACCCGCCGTCTCCCAGATCGGCAATGCCGGTCGGTAGAGCAGGATCAGCATGCCGACCGAGACCAGGATAGTCCCCAGGGCGCGCAGCACCTCCTCCGAATTCTTCCAATGCGTCCGGCGGCCCCAATAGACAGACGCCCACAGGCCCAGCAGCCCTAGGAACAGGATGCCGTACCAAATGACGATCCAATACTTCCGGCCAGCGACCATCGCCTACCTCCAACGGAGGGAGCGTGTCCCGATGTCTGGTAGCCGGCTCACGTTATCACCGCCAACGCGACCGCACCAGACCCCGGCCGGCAGCGGGGACAGCCGCAGGACCGGCCCAGGTGCTCGAAAGTGTAGATCCCGGTGTCGTGCCCGTCGCTCCACCGGATCCGGATTCCATAGGCCCCAACGAGGGACACCGCTTCGGGATAGACGTCTGCCGGCACGCGGCCAGGATCCAGGAGCGGCCGGCCGCTCATCTCTTCGACACATGCGGCGCAGGGGCACGCGAGCCGCAGCACACGAGCCGGGTACAGCCATTCGTGCCCGGCACGGTCCCACTCGATCCGGATGCCGCCCGGTTCTCGGGTGATGGCATAGGGCACGGGCGCTAGCTGGGTCATACTATATTGGTAACGTCGCAACCGACCATCAACCACACGACCCGGCCACAATGACTTCGACCACCATCAATCCGTTTGGCAGCCGCGGAACGCTCCGCGCGGGTTCTCAGGACGCCGTGTTCTACCGGCTGCCGGAGCTCGGGCGCCAAGGCCTCGCCGATCTGGATCATCTTCCGTTCTCCATCCGCGTGCTCCTCGAGAATGCCCTGCGCCATGCGAGCCACGGCGTCGTGACCGAGACCCACGTGCAGCAGTTGGCGAAATGGGCGCCGGCCGGGGCGCCTCGCAGCGAGATCCCATTCATGCCGGCCCGGGTGGTGCTGCAGGACTTCACCGGGGTACCGTGCGTGGTCGACCTCGCCGCGATGCGAGACGCCATGGCGCGCATGCGTGGCGACCCCGACAGGATCAACCCGGTCGTGCCTTGCGATCTGGTCATCGATCACTCGGTCCAAGTGGATTACTTCGGGTTCGAGCGCGCCTATCAGATGAACGTCGAACTCGAGATGGAGCGCAACCGGGAGCGGTATCAGCTGCTCAAGTTCGCCCAACGCGCGTTCCGCAATTTCAGCGTGGTCCCGCCGGGCACCGGCATCGTGCACCAGGTGAACCTCGAATACCTCGCGCGAGTGGTCCAGCTCCGGCCTCAATTCGGAGAGCTCACGGCTTACCCCGATACGCTGGTGGGCACCGATTCCCACACCACCATGATCAACGGGCTCGGCGTCCTTGGCTGGGGCGTCGGCGGGATAGAGGCCGAGGCGGTCATGCTGGGACAGCCATACTTCATGTTGATGCCGGATGTGATCGGCATGAAGCTCACCGGTGAGTTGCCGCTCGGGACCACGGCCACCGATTTGGTGCTCACCGTGACCCAGTTGCTGCGAAACAAAGGCGTCGTCGACAAGTTCGTCGAGTTCTACGGGCCTGGCCTTTCCGCCCTTGGCCTGGCCGACCGGGCGACGATCGCGAACATGGCCCCGGAGTATGGCGCGACCATGGGCTTCTTCCCGGTGGACGCCGAGACGCTCGCGTATCTCGAGCGCACGGGACGGGAGCCGGCACTGGTCGACCTGGTGGAACGATACTACAAGGAGCAAGGGCTCTTCCGCACCGATACCAGCCCGGACCCGGTGTTTACCGACGCCATCGCCCTCGACCTGTCCACCGTGGCGCCGAGTCTCGCCGGCCCGCGCCGGCCGCAGGACATGGTGCTGCTCAAAGAGCTCAAGCGGAATTTCCTGGTCAATCTGCCAGGCCTGCTGAGCAGCAACGTCTCCGCCGCTCGGCGCGAGGTGGTGCAGAACACCTACTCGCGCTGGGTCGGGGAGGGCGGTGCCAACGGCACGATCGGCGATCAGGGCGCCTCCAAGGGCGCCGCGGTGGTCGAAGCGGTGCCGGACGACGCGCCACCCATCGTGAAAGGTATTCTCCCCGACGGCTGCGAGATCAGCTTGCACGACGGCGCCATCGTGATCGCGGCCATCACGAGCTGCACCAATACCTCCAACCCGTCGGTGATGATCGGCGCAGGCCTCCTCGCCAAGAAAGCGGTTGAGCGCGGGTTGTCGACCAAGCCGTGGGTCAAGACGAGCCTTGCACCGGGCTCGCGCGTGGTCACCGACTACCTCGACGGATCGGGACTCACGCCGTATCTCGACCAGCTCCGATTCCAAACGGTGGGCTATGGATGCACCACTTGCATCGGGAACAGCGGTCCGCTGCCCGAGGCGGTCAGCGCGCTCATCGAAGAACACTCGCTGGTCACCGCCGCGGTCCTGAGCGGAAACCGCAACTTCGAGGCGCGCATTCACCCGCTGGTCCGCGCCAACTACCTCGCATCACCAATGCTCGTGGTCGCCTTCGCGCTCGCCGGCCGGATCGACATCGATCTCGAGCGGGAGCCGCTCGGCCGTGGTGCCGACGGGCAGCCGGTTTATCTACGGGAGCTGTGGCCGTCTTTGCAGGAGATTCGCGAGACCATGGCGCCCGCCCTCAAGCCCGCGCTCTTCCGCCGTAGGTACGGATCGGTCTTCAAAGGCGACGAAACCTGGCAAGCGCTCGAAGTGCCCGCGGGCAGCCGCTTCGCCTGGGATCCGGCGTCGACCTACGTACGGGAACCGCCCTTCTTCATCAATCTGCCGCCGGAGCCGGGACCGCTCAACGACATTGTCGGCGCCCGGGTGCTCGCGGTGCTGGGCGACTCGGTCACAACCGACCACATCTCGCCGGCTGGCTCGATCCCGAAGAACGGTCCGGCCGCGAAATACCTCAAGGAGCATGGCGTGGAGCAGGTCGACTGGAATACCTTCGGCTCCCGTCGCGGAAACCATGAAGTGATGATGCGGGGCACGTTCGGCAACGTGCGCATCACCAACCACCTGGTGCCCGGACGCGAGGGGAATTGGACGCTGCACTTCCCGAGCGGCGACGTGATCTCGATCTACGAGGCGGCCATGCGGTACACGGCCGCCGGAACACCGCTCGTCATTCTCACGGGCAAGGAATACGGCACCGGTTCGAGCCGCGATTGGGCGGCAAAGGGCCCGGCGCTCCTCGGTGTCAAGGCGGTCATCGCGGAAAGCTACGAGCGAATCCACCGCAGCAACCTCGTCGGGATGGGAGTGCTCCCTCTCGCCTACGAGGCGGGAACCGACCGTCAGAAGCTCGGCCTCACGGGCCAGGAGACGTTCGACATCTCAGGCATCGCGACCGGACTCACGCCCGGAGGCACCGTGCGGGTGACCGCTCGCGATGCGGCCGGCAAGACGACGATCTTCCCCGCGACCGTACGACTCAATTCGCCGGTGGAGCTCGAGTACTATCGGCACGGGGGCATCCTGCAGCGGGTGCTTCGGCAGTTCTTGCGGGAAGGGCTCAAGGTTTAGCGGACGGACTGACGGACCATCACGGGTCGGCCGAACCGGGGGACTGGTGGACCGAAAAAAGAGACCCTCCGACTGCTCGGAGGGTCTCTTGATTCTCAACGCCGGGCCGGCCTAGCTAGGCGACGAGATCTCGCAGCCGCTCGCCGGTTTCGCCTTCACGCAGCCGGAGCAGCGCCCGATCCCGCAACTGGCGGATGCGCTCCCGGGTAACACCCATCATGCGGCCGATCTCCTCGAGCGTGCGGCTGTTTCCGTCGTCCAGGCCGAAATAGAGGCGAAGCACCTTGGCGTCACGCGGCGGAAGCGACGCCAGCGCCAACTCGATGTCCCGCGTCTGGCTATTGGCCAGCGTGGACATATCGGTGCTCTCCTGCTCGCCCGACGTGAACCGCTCGATGCGCTCGTTTCCCTCACCATCGCGGGTGGGGTGATCGAGGCGGACCGCCTCCGAATTCAGCGCGCTGAGCGAGCGCACGGCCTCGACCGTGAGGCCGGTGGCGCGGGCCAACTCTTCCGTGGTCGGCATGCGGCCGAGCCGGTCCTTGAGCAGCGTGGTGGTGCGGCCAAGGCGGCTCAGATCGGCGGTCCGGTTGAGTGGCACGCGGACGGGACGGCCGTGCCGCGCGATGGCGGCCTGCACCGCCTGACGGATCCACCACACGGCGTACGAAATGAACTTGACCCCACGGTCCGGATCGAACTTCCGAGCAGCGGTCATCAGGCCGAGATTGCCCTCGCCGATCAGATCGACCAGAGGCACCCCTCGGTTCTGGAACTTCTTGGCCACCGAGACCACGAAGCGGACGTTGTGACGGGCGAGCCTCTCCTGCGCAGTCACGTTGCCCTTGAACGCCTTCCGGGCGAGCTCCATTTCCTCTTCGCGATTGAGGAGGGGCACCCGGCTGATTTCGTCCAGGTATAGATCGAGGCTTTCGCGACCTTCGTCCACCGCGCGAGCGATCTGGGCCGGCCGGACCGGTCTCCGCTTAGCACGTGGCTTGATGCTCACTCTGAAACCTCCTATCGGACCAGTGTCCCCACGGCGAGAACCGTCAAGCAGGGGCGCATAAGAATCAGTCAGCCAATTTATACGCTAAGACGCGAAAAATCAATAGGTTAGCTAAATCGCTGCAATCAGAGGATTTGCAGCAGCTACCAGTGGCGTTACGGCCGAAAGAGACGCCAGCACCACTTGCGCAGATAAAGTGGCAGTGTGGCAGGGCCGTTTTGGCATGGCGGCGCTTCTGCCCCCGACCACTCATCTCTGGGGACGCATACGCGGCCCACCTTCGCACCGTTGGTCCTTCGTCCCGCCCCGGTCGCCTTGACCGCACTCCTTCGCGGGTCAGATTACACGGCTTGTTCCTTCCCGCCGACCGGAGTTCCGGATGCGAATCGCAGTACCCAAGGAGACAGCGCCCCGCGAGCACCGCGTCGCGCTGGTACCGGAGTCGTGTAAGAAGTTGATCCAGGCAGGCTACGACATCGCGATCGAGGCGGGCGCCGGCGCGGCGGCCGGCTTCCCCGACGCAGCATACCAGGACATTGGGGTCAAGGTCGAGCATGATCCCGCGACCCTCTTAAGCGGTGCGGATGTGGTGCTCAAGGTCAACCCACCTGCCACCGAGCCCGGCCGCGACGAGATCGCCTGGATGCGACCGGGCACGATCTACCTCGGTTCGCTCATGCCGCTGAGAAACCTCGCCGCCGTTCGGGCCCTGGCGGCGCGGAAGATCACGGCCTTTTCGACCGACGCGATTCCCCGAACGACGCGGGCCCAGTCCATGGACACGCTCTCCTCGATGGCGAACATCGCCGGCTACCGGGGCGTGCTGCTGGCCGCGGTCGAGCTCAATCGCTACTTCCCCCTGCTCATGACCGCAGCGGGCATGGTGCCCCCCGCCAAGGTCTTCGTGCTTGGGGCGGCCGTCGCCGGTCTCCAGGCCATCGCGACCGCGCGCCGGCTCGGAGCCAGCGTCGCCGCGACCGACGTGCGGCCGGAAGTGAAGGAGCAGATCGAGAGCGTGGGCGCCAAGTACGTGGGGATCGAGCTCACGGAAAGCGCGGTCGCGGGCGGCGGGTACGCCAAGGAGCTCTCGGAGGAGGACCGCCGGCGCCAGCGGGAGCTGCTCGCGGAGCAGTGCGCCCAGTCCGACGTCGTCATCACCACCGCCCTCATCGGCGGCGTCTTCGCGCCTCGTCTCATCACCGCGGCCATGGTGAACGCGATGAAACCGGGCTCGGTGATCGTGGACCTCGCCGCGGACGGCGGCGGCAACTGCGAGTTGTCCCGCCCCGGCGAGACGGTGAACGTGGCCGGCGTGACGATTCTCGCCCCGCTGAACCTGCCGGCCACCATGCCGCTGCATGCGAGCCTGCTGTTCTCACGGAACCTCACGGCGTTCGTGCAAGCGTTTACCAAGGACAAGGTCTTCACGCTCGACTTCGCCGACGACATCCAGCAGGGTGCCGTGATCACGCACGACGGTGAGGTGAGGCATGCACGGACGAAGGAAACTCTGCAGAAGGCAGGCGTATGAATTCCCTCGCTGATTCGACGGCCATGGCGACCCAGCCGGTCGACTACTGGTCGATGCTATTCGTCTTCGTGCTCGCGTCGTTCATCGGCCTGGGCGTGATACGCCGGGTCTCCCGACTCCTGCACACGCCGCTCATGTCGATCACGAACGCGATCTCCGCCATCGCCGTGGTGGGGTCGATCATCGTGACCGGCGCCGACTATCCCCCCACGATCCGACTGCTCGGCGGGATCGCGCTCTTTGCCTCGATGACCAACATCGTGAGCGGATTCCTGATCACCGACCGCATGCTCAAGATGTTCAAGAGCGAGCGGAAGCCGAGTGACGGGGGCCGAGCATGACGCACGCGATCGTTCAGCTCGCGTACATCGTCGCCACGGTGCTGTTCATCTTCGCGTTGCACTGGATGAACGCGCCCACGACCGCGCGCAAGGCCGTGTACGCCGGCGTGGCGGCGATGGTCATCGCGATCGCCGTGACCTGGGCGCAACCCGAGGTGATCCATCATGGGTGGATCATCCTCGCGATCACCGCCGGGTTCGCGGTGGGCGTGCCGCTCGCCCGCGTGCCGCTCACCGCGGTACCGCAGCGAACCGCGCTCTCGCATGCGTTCGGCGGGCTCGCCGCGGGGCTCGTGGGCACGGCCAAGTACTATCTCTGGCTCTCGGAGGGACCGCAGAACCTCACGGCGTTCCGCATGGTGGCGATCATCACCGAGATCCTTCTTGGCTTCCTCACGTTCACCGGCAGCCTCATGGCCGCCGGCAAGCTGCAGGAAGTGAAGTGGATTCCCCAGCGCCCGGTCACCTATCCGCTCCAGAACGTGACCAACCTGGCGCTCCTGACCATCGCGACGGTGCTGGGCGTCGCGCTCACGCTCAACCCGACCGCCCCATGGGCGCCCATGGTGTTTCCGGTCATCATCGCGTTGGCGCTCCTCTTCGGCATCCTGCTGATCATCCCGATCGGCGGCGCCGACATGCCCACGGTCATCGCGATCCTCAACTCGTACGCCGGCCTGTCCGCGGTGGCGATGGGCTTTGTGCTGGACAACAAGCTCCTGATTACGGCGGGTGCGCTCGACGGCTCGAGCGGTCTCATCCTCGCCATCATCATGTGCAAGGCGATGAACCGCTCGTTCACCAACGTGCTGTTCGGCGCGTTCGGCCAGGTGCGGCAAGTCAAAGCCGGCGGTGAAGAGAAGGTCTACAAGTCGGAGACGATCGAGGGCGCCGCCCAGGTGCTGGAGCAATCGAGCCTCGTGGTGGTCATCCCGGGCTACGGCATGGCCGTAGCCCAGGCCCAGCACAAGGTGCGCGAGCTGTACGATCAGCTGAAGAAGCGCGGCATCACGGTGAAGTTCGCGATCCACCCGGTGGCGGGCCGCATGCCAGGCCACATGAACGTGCTGCTCGCCGAGGCGGACATTCCCTACACCGACCTCGTGGAAATGGAGGAGATCAATCCGGACATGCCGCAATGCGACGTGGCGCTGGTGGTCGGCGCGAACGACGTCGTCAACCCCGCGGCGCGCTACGACAAGACCAGCCCGATCTACGGCATGCCCATCATCGACGCCGACAAAGCGCGCACCGTCTTCGCCATCAAGCGGAGCAAGAACCCGGGGTTCGCCGGCATCGACAACGAGCTCTACTTCTCGGATCACACGTGGATGCTGTTCGGCGACGCGAAGAACGTCATCGGGGAGCTGGTGAAGCAGCTCGCGAGCACCGGCGGCATGCACTGAACGACACCCGCGGCGTATTGGACTTTCATCGCGCCGCAGTATATCCTCCCGCGAATATGCCCATCTCTCGACGCGCCCCGCACGTCCACAAGTTCGGCGGGGCATCGCTGGCCGACGCTGACGCGATCGACCACGCTGTTGGTATCGTCCAAAGCTTCCGCTCGGAGCCGACCGCGATCGTCGTATCGGCGATGGCCGGGGCCACCGACGCATTGCTCGCCATCGCCGCTCACGCGGAGCGAGGTGAAGACGGCACCGTGACCGA
>JBGPVE010000072.1:0-11751 GCA_041491545.1 Gemmatimonadota bacterium
CGATCTCGGCATCGGTCAGACCGGAGGAGGCGGTGATCTTGATGGACTGTTCCTTGCCGGTCCCCAGATCCTTGGCGGAGACATGCAGGATGCCGTTGGCGTCGAGATCGAAGGCAACCTCGATCTGCGGCACGCCGCGGGGCGCCGGAGGCAGCCCCTCGAGGTGGAACTTCCCGAGCGGCCGGTTGTCGCGGGCCATCTCGCGCTCGCCCTGCAGCACGTGGATCTCGACCGAGGTCTGGTTGTCCGACGCGGTGGAGAACGACTCCGACCGCTTGGCGGGGATGGTGGTGTTCCGGTCGATGAGCCGGGTCATCACACCGCCCAGGGTCTCCACGCCCAGTGAGAGCGGGGTGACGTCGAGGAGGAGGATGTCCTTCACCTCGCCGGAGAGCACGCCGGCCTGCACCGCCGCGCCGATGGCCACCACCTCGTCGGGGTTGACCGAGCGGTTGGGCTCCTTGCCGAAGAAGTCCTTGACGATCTGCTGGATCTTCGGGATGCGGGTCGACCCACCCACCAGAATCACTTCGTCGATCTGGTTGGGCTTGAGATTCGCGTCCTTGAGCGCCTGCTCCATCGGCGGAATGGTCCGCTGGATCAAGTCCTCCACCAGCTGCTCGAATTTGGCCCGGGTCAGCGAGTAGTTGAGGTGCTTGGGCCCCGATTGGTCGGCCGTGATGAACGGCAGATTGATGTCGGTCTGCTGGGTGCTCGACAACTCCATCTTGGCCTTCTCTCCGGCCTCCTTGAGGCGCTGGAGCGCCATCGGATCCTTGGAGAGATCGATGCCCTGGTCTCGCTTGAACTCGGTGACCAGCCAGTCGATGACACGCTGGTCGAAGTCGTCGCCGCCCAGGTGGGTGTCGCCGTTGGTGCTCTTGACCTCGAAGACGCCCTCCGACAGCTCGAGCACCGAGATGTCGTACGTGCCGCCGCCCAGGTCGAAGACCGCCACCTTCTCGTCCTTCTTCTTGTCGAGACCATAGGCAAGCGCCGCCGCCGTCGGCTCGTTGATGATGCGGACCACGTCGAGGCCCGCGATCTTGCCGGCATCCTTGGTGGCCTGGCGCTGGGCATCGTTGAAGTAGGCCGGCACCGTGATCACGGCCTTTTCCACCGCATGACCCAGATAATCCTCCGCCGTCTGCTTCATCTTCTGCAGGATCATGGCGGAGATCTCGGGCGGCGTGTACACCTTCCCGGCGATCTTGACGGCGGCCAGGTTATTGGGGCCCGTCACCACCTCATACGGCACCCGCTTCGCCTCTTCGACCACCTCGTTCTGCCGGCGACCCATGAAGCGCTTGATGGAGAAGATGGTCTGTTTCGGATTGGTCACCGCCTGCCGCTTGGCCACCTGGCCGACGAGCCGCTCGCCGTCCTTGGTGAATGCGACGACCGACGGGGTGGTCCGGCCGCCTTCGGCATTCGGAATCACCACCGGATCCCCAGCCTCCATGACGGCGACAACTGAGTTGGTCGTGCCCAAATCGATTCCGATGATCTTGGAAGCCATGTAGTGCTCCTAACCTTCGCGTGAGATCCCGTCCGGCTTGCCCGCGCGGGTGCGACAGGCCCGCATGCAACGAGCAACGGACGGGCAAGTGTCATACCTTCAAAAACTGTCATTCTGGCAGATATCTGGCAGCGCGCAACCATCTAAGGGACAATCGTCTGCGCGGGTGACGGGCCTCACGACGGCACGGCACTGCCGACGCTACTCTTCCCCTGTCGGGAGCCAGCTCGACCTCCCGATTGCGGGGTACCGAGCTCAGTCGTCATCCCAAGGAAGGCAGCTATGCCGGTAACCGGGAAACGGGGTAGGAAAGAAGAGCGCCCGAAGGTGCGCTATGCGGTCGTGGGCCTGGGCTACATCGCTCAGATCGCGGTCTTGCCCGCATTCGCCCACGCTCAGGAGAACAGCGAGCTGACGGCGTTGGTTTCCGGCGATCCGGAGAAGCTCGAGCGGCTGGGGCGGAAGTACCGGCTCAAGCGCCGCTATGGCTACGACGAATTCGACGCGATGCTCGAAGCCAAGGTCGCCGACGCCGTCTACATTGCGCTGCCGAACGATCGGCACCGGGAGTACGCTGAGCGGGCGGCGCGGGCCGGGTTCCATGTGCTGTGCGAGAAGCCGATGGCCGTGACCGAAGCGGATTGCGAGGCGATGATGCAGGCGGCCGAGCGCTATGCCGTGAAACTCATGATCGCCTACCGCCTACACTTCGAGGAGGCGAACCTCAAGGCGATCGATCTGGTGCAGAACGGCCAGCTGGGGGATCCCCGCCTGTTCAGCTCGGTGTTCACCCAGCAGGTGAAGGCCGGGGACATCCGACTCAGGTCGCCGGAGCAGGGCGGCGGAACCCTTTACGACATCGGCATCTACTGCATCAACGCCGTCCGCTCTCTCTTCGGCGACGAGCCGACGGAGGTGTTTGCCGTGAGCGGGAACAACGGCGACTCCCGATTTGCCCATTCCGACGAGGCGACGACGGCATTTCTCCGGTTCCCGGGCGAACGACTGGCGTCGTTCACCTGCAGCTTCGGTGCGGCCGACGTATCGACGTATCACGTGGTCGGCACCGACGGCAACCTCATCATGAACCCGGCCTATGACTATGCAGGAGTGCTGAGCCAGCGAGTCACCGTGGGCGGGCGGACGCGGGAGCGGAAGTTCGAGAGGCGCGACCAGTTCGCGCCCGAGCTGGTGGCCTTCTCCGAGTGCGTGCTCACCGGCGCTGAGCCGGAGCCGTCGGGGCGGGAGGGGCTGGCCGACGTGCGCGTCATTCGCGCTCTGCTCCAATCAGCGGCGACCGGCGAGCTGGTACAGCTTCCGCCGTTCCAGAAGGAGCTGCGCCCGACGTTGGACCAGCTGATCACCAAGCCGGCGGTCCGGAAGCCGACGCTGGTGAACGCCGCTCCGCCCACGGCGGGGTGAGCGGTGGAGACCGTCCGCTTCGGCTCCCGCGTCGTGGAGATCACTCATCCGGACCGAGTGCTCTTTCCAGATGATGGCATCACCAAAGACGACCTAGTGGCGTACTACCGAGCGCTGGCGCCGGCGATGATCCCCTACCTCAAGGATCGCCCTGCCAACCTCGAGCGGTTTCCCGAGGGGATCGCCGAGCCTGGCTTCTTCCAGCAGGCGATGCCCGACTACTTTCCCGACTGGTTTCCGGCGGCAACGGTGAGCAAGCAGGGTGGTCGGGTGAAGCACCCGGTCATTCAGACGGCGGCGGCGTTGGTCTATGTGGCGAATCAGTCCTGCATCACGCCGCACGTATGGCTGAGTCGGGTGGATCGACTCGACCGGCCGGACCAGATGGTGCTGGATCTGGACCCCAGCGAAGGCACGGCCGGGCGAGTGGGGGATGCGGCGCGGGCGGTTCACGAACTGCTGGACCAGCTCGGACTCCGCGCCTTCGTCAAGACGACCGGCTCGCGCGGCTATCACGTCGTAGTCCCGCTCGACCGCCGGGCGGATTTCGCCGCGGTGAGGCGCTTTGCCAACCGCGTCGCCGGTCTCCTCGCCCGGCGGCATCCGGGGCTACTCACGGCCGAAGTCCGGAAAGAGTCCAGGGACGACCGGATCTACGTGGATACCCAGCGCAATGCGTACGCTCACACCGCGGTCCCGCCGTATGCGGTCAGGGCCCGGCCCGGTGCGCCCGTAGCGACGCCCATTTCGTGGGAGGAGCTGGACTCGCCCGGCATGCACCCGGCCCGCTTCACTATCCAGGACGTGCCCGATCGGGTCGCTCGGCGGGCCGATCCGTGGAATGGATGGCGGCGCGCCATCCGCTCGCTGTCGCTGGCGGAGCGGCGGCTCGAAGCGCTCGAACGGGCGGCGGACGGTTGATGCGCTAACCCCACCCGCCTGCCCGTCCTTCATCATTCTGGCCATATTGAAGCATGTTCCCCTACCGAGACGACAATCCGACCCTGCGGCCGGCGGTTGTCACCTATCTGATCATCGCGATCAACGTCGCGGTGTGGGTGTTCGTTCAGGGCGTGGGCACCGATCCGGCGCTCACTCGCTCGGTCTGCCGGCTGGGGCTCATACCAGGCGAGCTGCTCCACCGGCTCCCGCCGGGGTACGAGGTGCCGGTGGGCCCGGGGGTGGCGTGCGTGGTCGGGGCGGGATCGAGCTGGTATACCGTGCTCACCTCGATGTTTCTCCACGGTGGGTGGTTTCACCTGATCGGCAACATGTGGTTCCTGTGGCTCTTCGGGAACAACATCGAGGATTCGATGGGCCGATCGCGCTATCTGCCCTTCTATTTGATTTGCGGGTTGACGGCCGCGGCGCTCCAGACGCTGCTCAATCCGGGGAGCGCGGTTCCGATGGTGGGCGCGTCCGGCGCGATCAGTGGCATCATGGGCGCCTACGTGGTGCTCTATCCCCGGGTGCGGGTCCATCTGCTGGTGGTCCTCGTCGTGTTCATTACGCGAATTGAGGTGCCGGCGTACGTCATGTTGGGGTATTGGTTCCTGCTGCAGCTCCTCGGCGGCACCAGCACGATCGGCACGCAGCAGGGCGGCGTGGCCTTCTGGGCCCACGTGGGGGGATTCGTCGCCGGGGCGGCGCTCATTCAGCTCTTCCGAGATCCCGTGCTCGTCGCCAAGCATCGGCAGTTGGCGCGGACCTTCTAGCCATCTTCCCGCGGATGCCGGCTAGCAGGCCCGAGACGCCCGGGGGAATCGGTTCCTACATCGACTACACCCTTCTCAAGCCCGAGGCGACCCAAAGCGACGTCGAGCGTCTCTGCGACGAAGCCGTTCAGCGCCGCCTCGCCGCCGTCTGCGTGAACGGTGCCTGGGTGGGGCTCTGTGCCAAGCGGGTGCTGGGGCGTGGGCCGGCGGTGGCCGCGGTCGTGGGGTTCCCGCTCGGCGCCATGAGCGGTCCGGCGAAGGCGGCGGAGGCGAGCATCGCGGTCGCCGATGGCGCGACCGAGCTCGACATGGTGTCGGCGCTGGGCCCGGCCAAGCAGGGTGAGTGGGACCTGGTCGCGGACGACGTCGCTCTGGTCGTCGTCGCCGCGCGAGGGGCCACGGTCAAGGTGATCATCGAAAGCGCCATTCTTACGCCTGAGGAGATCGTGCGGGCTTGTCAGGCGGTGCAGGCGGGCGGGGCACAGTTCGTGAAGACGTCCACCGGCTTTCATCCGGCCGGCGGCGCCACGGTCGAAGCCGTGGCGCTGATGCGCCGTACCGTCGGGCCGCACTTCGGCGTCAAAGCGTCGGGAGGGATCCGAGGCAAGGAGGCGCTGCGCGCCATGATCGCCGCCGGGGCGAATCGCATCGGGCTGTCGAATCTGGCTGGGCTCGATGACCTGCTGGCGCCGGCATGACGGGCAGTCGGGCTCCCACGCGGCTCACACTGCCGGTCTGATCACCGCCTCGCGGCCCAGGAGCTGTTCCAGCACGTCGGCCTTGCGCCCGGCCCCCCAGCACTCGAGCGACAGATCCACTCCGGCCATCCGTGGCGCGACATCGATCACCAGCTGATCCGGCGTCAGCCGGGTCGTGATCTGTTGCACGTTGGCCGTATGCCCTCGATCGAGCCCATCCGCCACTCGTAGCAGCGCGCTCAGCCGCCGCACGATGCCTTGGTCCGCGGGATCCAGCGCCGTGAACTCCTCGTGCTTTCGGCTCGGTCCCTTCTTTCGGTGGTATCGGCTGATCAGTGCGACGAGGGCGCGGTCACGCGCGGAGAGGTTGAGCCGGTCCGCGTGCATGATGAGCTGGTAGCTGTGCCGGTGGTGCTTCCGGTAGCTCACCAGCTGCCCCACGTCGTGGAGCAGGCCGGCAGCCTCCAGCAGGCTCCGCTCCTCCGGCCCGCTGCCGATCGCCGGGCCGAGCTGGTCGTGCAGCATGAGCGCCAGAAAGCGGACGTGCTCCACATGCCGTCGATCCGATTGGCAGCGCTCCACGAACTCGCGGATGGCGCGCAGCGGATCGGCGGTCGTGGTCTGTTCGGCGCCGATCATCTCGAGCAGGATCCCCTCGCGGAGACCAAACGCGCTCACGGTGAGCGCCCGTCCGTCCGCCAGGGCCAACAGCTCCGCGGTCACCGCCAGTCCCGCCACGATGATGTCGGCCCGCTGCGGATTGAGGCCGGGCACGGCCCGCCGCCGCTCCGGCTTCAGCCCGGTGAGCCAGTCGAGCAGAGTCTCGACCTCGGCGGTGGCGATCGTCACGCCGTGCACGGTCTCCGGCACGGGCAGACCGCGGCGGGCGATCGCCATCCGGCCCAGACTGGTGAAGGTGCCGCCCGAGCCGATGATGGTGGCCGCCGTCCACTCCCGGCTCCGGAAGGCCTTCTTGAGCTGTTTGCGCACCTGGGTTCTGAGGCTCGTCACCTCCCGGCGCGGATCCCGCCGTCCGGGCAGATAGAGCTCGGTCAAGCGCACGGCACCGAGCGGGAGCGACAGCGTCAGCTCGACCAAGCCGTCCACGGCCCCGATCAGCTCCAGGCTCCCGCCACCGATGTCGGCCACGACCGTGCGCGCGCCGGCGAGCCTGAAGTGGTGCGCCACCGACCGATAACTGAGCGCAGCCTCGGTTTCGGCGTCGATGATCCTGAGCGGGATGTCGAGCTCGTTCTGGACCCGGCGCACGAACTCGCCGCCGTTCTCCGCCTCGCGCACGGCCGCGGTCGCCACGGCCGCGATTCGCCGCACGCCCCGCCGGCGGCAGACCTCGCGCATCCGGGCGAGCGCCTGAAGCGCGCGCTCGATCGCGGCATCGTCCAGCCGGCCGGTCGTCGCCAGCCCTTGGGCCAGCCGGGGTTGATCCTTTACCTCGTCGATGACGGAGAGCCCGACGGCCGGATCGTACTCGGCGACCAGGAGCCGGATCGAGTTCGACCCGACGTCGAGGGCGGCGAGCCGCTCCCGCACCTCGGATGGCGCCGTCGGCTCGGCCTGATCCGACACGAGCGGCTGCGCGATCATCGGCCCGTGGAGGTGAAGCTGCCGCTGGCGCGGGCTTCGCCGCGGTCTTCGGCGTGATGCTTGATCGACTTGCCTTCGACGAGAAAGACGACGTCCTCGCCGATGTTCGTCGCCAGGTCGGCCACCCGCTCGAGATTCCGGCTCACCAGGAAGAGCTCCATCCCCGCGCCGATCGTGTGGGGATCCTCCATCATGTGGGTGAGCAGGATGCGAAAGACCGAGCGATGCAGCGCATCCACCTTATCGTCCCGGAGGCAGACCTCGCGTCCCGCGGCCGCATCGCCGCGGATGAAGGCCTCGAGCGCGTCGGACAGCATTTCGCGGGTGAGCCGCGCCATCTCGACGATCTCGGGCTCCGGCGCGATCGGCCGGCTCTGGGCCAACCGCTCCGCGGACTGGGCGATGTTGACGGCGTGATCGCCCACCCGCTCGAGATCGTTGGCGATCTTGAGCGCGGAGAGCAGCATGCGGAGATCGCGGGCCATCGGCTGCTGGAGCGCGAGGAGGTTGGCGCACATCTCCTCGATCTCGACCTCCATGCTGTCGATGATCCGGTCACCCTGGATCACCCGCCGCGCCTTCTCCGGGTCCCGCTCGAGCAAGGCATCGACCGCGAGCCCGAGTGCCGCCTCCGCTTCGCCGGACATCGTGAGCAGGCGGACCTTGACGTGGCTCAGGTCGTCATGAAAGTGACGATGCGTCTCGAGGCTCATCCGAACCTCCCGGTGATGTAGGCATCGGTCCGCTCGCTGGCCGGGCTTGTGAAGATCCGCTCGGTCTCGCCGAACTCGACCAGCTCGCCGCGATCGAAGAAGCCGGTCCAGTCGGAGACCCGCGCGGCCTGCTGCATGTTGTGTGTGACGATCACGATGGTGTAATGCTTCTTGAGGTCGAAGATGAGCTCCTCCACGCGTTGCGTCGCGATCGGGTCGAGGGCCGAGCAAGGCTCGTCCATGAGCAGCACCTCGGGCTGGTTGCCCAGCGCCCGCGCGATGCAAAGCCGCTGCTGCTGCCCGCCCGAGAGTCCGGTGGCGGGTGTGTCGAGGCGATCCTTCACCTCGTCCCAGAGCGCGGCCTGCCGAAGGCAACGCTCCACGAGGTCCGGCAGGTCTCGCTTGGAGGCGAGGGCGTTGAGCGCCGGGCCGTACACGACGTTGTCGAAGATCGACTTGGGAAACGGGTTGGGGCGTTGGAAGACCATACCCACCCGCTGGCGCAAGGTCACGAGGTCGGTGCCGGGCGCGACGACCGACACTCCCTCGACCCGAATGTCGCCCGTGCTGTGGGCTCCCGGGATCAGGTCGTTGAGCCGGTTGATCGACCGGAGAAAGGTCGATTTGCCGCAGCCCGACGGGCCGATGATCGCGGTAACGGCCTTGCGCGGGATGGTGAAGTTGAGAGATCGGAGCACCTGCCGCTTGCCGTACCAGAACGCGAAGTCGAGGACCTCGACGGCGGGTGTCGTGGGTCGCGCGGAGTCCAAGGCGGGCCCCCGCGGGACCAGGGTCGGCCGGGTCGCGTGCGTAAAGGGCTGCGTATCCATGGTGGTGGTCATCCGAACCGTCCCGTAATGTAGGCCTCGGTCTGCTCGTTGCGAGGTGCGGTGAAGATCTGTCGCGTCGCGCCGGACTCGACCATGGTTCCGAGATAGAAGAACGTGGTCGTGTCGGACACCCGGGCCGCCTGCTGCATGTTGTGGGTCACGATGATGATGGTGTACTCCTGCTTCAGCTCGAACAACAGCTCCTCGATCCGCTGGGTGCCTTGCGGATCGAGCGAGGCGGTCGGCTCGTCGAGCAACACCACTTCGGGCGACGGTGCGATGGTCCGCGCCACACAGAGCCGCTGCTGCTGCCCGCCCGAGAGCGCCATGGCGTTGGCCTTGAGCCGGTCCTTGACCTCTTCCCAGAGCGCGGCCTGCCTCAGCGAGCGCTCCACGATCTCGTCCAGTTGGCCGGATCCGAGTCGGCCGTTGATCCGAAGCCCGGCCGCGACGTTCTCGTAGATCGACATGGTGGGAAACGGCGTCGGGCGCTGGAAGACCATGCCGACCCGGCGCCGGAGCTGCATCGCATTCACCCGGGAATCGTAGATGTCCTGGCCGTCGAGCAACACCCGTCCCGTGATCCAGCCGCCTTCGACCAGCTCGTGCATCCGATTGAGCGTGCGGAGAAAGGTCGACTTGCCGCACCCCGACGGTCCGATGATAGCGTGCACCCGGTTCGGCGCAAACCCGAGCGATACGCCCTTGACCGCGGTCGTCTTGCCGTACATGGCGGTCAGCTTGTCGGTGACGATCCGGGCGGGCGCCTCAGCCATTGAGATGGTTCTTCCCGATGGCGAGCCGCGCCAGCAGGCTCAGGAGCAGGACGACCATGATCAGTACCAGCGCCGCCGCCCAAGCGTACCGGTGCCACTGCTCGTACGGACCGGTGGCGTAGGTGAAAACCGTGAGCGGCAGCGCCGCCATCGGCTGCGAGAGCTTGGTGCTGAGATACTGGCTGCCGAGCGCCGTGAAGAGAAGCGGCGCCGTCTCTCCCGCGATCCGCGCGATGGCCAGAAGGCTGCCGGTCGCGATGCCCGGTAGCGCCGTGCGGGCGACGATCGAGAGGCTGGTTCGCCACCGTTGATACCCGAGCGCGAGCGCGGCCTCGCGGAGCGAGTTGGGAACCAGCTTGATCATCTCCTCGGTCGTCCGCATCACCATGGGAATCATGAGCAGCGCCAGGGCCACGCTTCCGGCGAACGCCGAGAAGTGCTTCTGCTTGGCCACGATCCAGGTCCACGCGAACACGCCGACCACGATCGACGGTGTGCCGTTGAGCACGTCGGCGACGAACCGGGTCACCCACGTCAGGCGGGAGCCGGGATATTCGGCGCAGTAGATCCCGGCGCCGATGCCGACCGGAAGACCGATCACGGCGGCGGCGCCGACGATGATGAGGGTCCCGACGATCGCGTGGGCGACGCCCCCCCCGCTCTCGCCGGCGGGCGCGGGCATCTTGGTGAAGAAGTCCCAGGAAAGGCTCCCGGCGCCCTTCACGATCAGGTCGAGGAGGATGAAAAAGAGCGGCAGGATGGCTACCACCACGGCGGCGATCATGAGCGCCACCATGACGTTGCTCGCCGCCCGCCGGATGATGCGCCGGTTCATAGCGCCTTGCTCCCCGCGCCGGAGCCGCGTGCCACGCGCCAGATGAGCAGCCGGGCGCCCGCGTTCACCAGCACCGTGACCACGAACAGCACAAAGGCGACGTAGGTCAGCGCCGCGAAGTGCATGTTGCCCACGGCCTCGGAGAATTCGTTGGCGATGGCGGCCGCCATGGTGTACCCCGGCGCGAAGAGCGAGGCCGCGACCTCGTGCCGGTTGCCGATCAGCATCGTAACGGCCATCGTCTCGCCCAGCGCTCGCCCGAGGCCCAGGATGATCGCCCCCATGATGCCCGAGCGCGCGTAGGGGATCACCGCCGTCACCACCGCCTCCCACCGGGTGGCGCCCAGCGCGAGCGCCGCCTCGCGCTGGCTGTTGGGCACGGCCATGAGCACTTCGCGCGACACCGACATCACGTATGGCATGACCATGATCGCGAGAATGATTCCCGCCGCGAGCATCGACGGCCCGTAGATCGGTCCCTGGAACAGCGGCAAGAAGCCGAGCGTCTTCCGCAGCAGGGGGAACGCGGTCGTTCGCAGGAGGGGGATGAGCACGAAAATTCCCCAGAGACCGTACACGACGCTGGGAATGGCGGCGAGGAGGCCGATGATGAACGCGATCGGCTGGCGCACGAACTTGGGCGCGAACTCGGTGAGATAGACCGCGACGCCGAGAGAGAGCGGCACCGCGATCACCAGGGCGATCAGCGACGACACCACGGTGCCGAAGATGAGCGGCAACGCGCCGAACTCCTCCGCCACCGGATCCCAGGTACTGCTCGTGATGAACCGGAGGCCGAACTTCGCGACGGCGAGCTGCGATCCGACCCAAAGCTCGTAGACCAGAAAGCCGAGCAGTATCGGAACGAGCGCGGCCGCGAGCGTGAGCAGCAGCTTGAACCCTTGATCGCCGTAGTTCGCGCCTTGGAGCGAGCGCGGCAGCCGGGCTCTGCCAGTGATGCGGGGCGCTTCCGGAGTCACCGTGGTCATCGGGGAGATTCTACCGGCCGTAGACCCCCGAACGGTCACGGTTTTGTAACGGATGCGTCACGGCCAGGTCTGCGCCAGTCGTTGCCGCTCCAGGGTGACGACCGGCGCCGGGAGCGGCGCGTACTCGAGATCGGCGGCCATCTTCTGCGCCTCCGGTTGAAGCATCCAGGACAGAAATCCCGTGATCAGGCGGGCCTTCGCGCTGTCCGCCGGGGGCACGGTCTTCCTCACCAGCAGCCACGTGAACGAGGCGATGGGATAGGCCTCGGCGCCGGGCGCGTTGGTGATCGAGACGCGGAAGTCGGTATCGGCGCCGAGCGCCGCGCTCGCCGCGGCCGCGGTCACGCTCTCGAGAGAGGGCTCGACGAACTTGCCCGCCGCGTTCTTGACAGTGGCGTAGGCGAGATGGTTCGCGTTGGCATACACCAGCTCGACGTAGCCCAACGCGCCTTCGGTCTGCTGCACCTGCTGCGTCACGCCTTCGTTGCCTTTGCCGCCCAGTCCGATCGGCCAGTTGACCGATGTGCTCTTGCCCACCGACGAGGCCCACTTGGGCGACACCTTCGTGAGGTAGTCGGTAAAGACGAATGTCGTCCCCGAGCCGTCGGAGCGGTGCACCACGATCACGTCGCCGCCGGGGAGCTTGACC
>JBGPVE010000073.1:0-11680 GCA_041491545.1 Gemmatimonadota bacterium
ATTGGGGTAATCCCTTTCCAGAAAGGGAGGTCCGTGCGCGGCTGCGCCGCCGGAGCGCGCCAATCCTGGCGAGGCCCGAGGCCACGAGGGCGAGCGTGGCTGGTTCTGGGGTCGTCGTGGTCGGCGCGGCTGGGCGCAGCTAAAAATATTGCGGCGGAAGCGGCGGACCGCCTGGGCGTGAGAGTGGATGCAGGAATGGCGGAATAGACTGCGGTGGGCGATGTTGGTGCGTGATGAGCGGCCAGGGATGTCGGTCCATTTACTAGTTAGACAGCGACGCCGTCCTCCGTGGTTGGCGGCGTGATGAAATCGGCCCGCCCGTCGCCTGATGGACGCTTCACCGGCCCTGGCGCTGCGTGCTGTTACCGCTGTACGGTTCCTTTGTGAGCACTCACCGATGAGCCTTCGCGTGTCCGGTCCCGCTCGGGATGAAGTGGTAGCTTCGACTCGCGCATGGATAGAGGAGGCGGTCATTGGCCTGAACCTCTGTCCATTCGCGAAGCCGGCCTACGACAAGGAGCAGATTCGCTACGCGGTGAGCGATGCGCAGGCCGCCGGGGCGCTGCGCGATGATCTCGCGCACGAGTTGCGCACCCTAGCCCAGGCGGTTCCCGCGGCCATGGATACCACGTTGCTCATCCACCCGAATGTCCTGACCGAGTTCGACGATTACAACGCCTTTCTCGACGTCGCCGATGCCACGGTGAAGGCGCTCGGCCTCGCGGGCGTGCTTCAAGTCGCGAGCTTTCATCCGGCATATCAGTTCGCCGGCACGACGCCGGACGACGTTACGAACAATACCAACCGCTCGCCGTACCCCATGCTCCACCTGCTGCGCGAAGCCAGTATGGACCTGGCCGTTGCTGCGCTTCCCGAAGCCAGGATGATCTATCAGAGGAACCTCGAGACGATGCGCCGCCTCGGGGTTGCCGGATGGGTGGCGCTTGGGTGCGCCGCCCCACAGAACCGGCTACCAGAAACGCGCTCGATTGTCAGCGATGATCGGCAAGCGTAGGATCGTCGCAGGTCGCAGTCTAACAAGCACCATGCAGCCGACGGGCCCGGCCCGGCCTGGACGCCTAGAGATTTCCTCGGTTCCATGTGGCGGGTGCGGAACGTTCATTTACAGGTGTCGCCCGCAGCTGATGCGCCAGTCGTTAGGCAAGCCGCGGAGTGTGACTACATGCCAACGCTCCAAGACGTCGTCCCCATCCTCCGCGTTACCAATCTCGACGCGAGTCTCCCTTTCTACCGGGACCAGCTCGGGTTCGCCGTCGAGTGGATCCACCAGTTCGACTCGAGGGCACCGCGCCTAGCGATGGTCCGCCGCGACACCGTGCGACTGTTTCTCACAGAGCACCCCGTCGCGCCGAGCGGCGCGGCGATCTACTGCGACGTCGATGGCGTGGACGCGCTCGCCGCCGAGGCTCACGGGGCAGGTGCGATGCCCGCCCTTGAACCCACGACTCAACCATGGGGCCGCCGTGAGGCCTGGTTCCGCGATCCCGACGGCAATGTCCTCCGGTTCGCCGAGACCGAACACCCACTGGAGCGGTCCTGATGCGAGAGTGGCCACAAGCGACGAAGCTCGCCTCATCAGCGAGCTTAGACCCAATGGCCAGGGAGGGAATTGAACCCCCGACACGCGGATTTTCAGTCCGCTGCTCTACCAACTGAGCTACCTGGCCGAGAACGACGGCAAAATCGCAAGGTGGAACGGCTTACGCAAGCGATACCCATTGCCGGCCCGAGCCCGCAGGGGTTCGCGACGCGGACGAATGCCGGTACAAGTACAAGGGAATCTGGACCAACAACGAATGTCGGATCTCGGCGGCTTTGAATCCGAGCCCGTGACGCGGACCGTCCGAGACCCGCGTCCGTGCCACGTCTTGCCTAGTGAGAGGCAACGGCGCGCTCGGTCACGGTGCGCGCTACCCGCTCCGCGAAAATGCCAACGCCCGCCCGGACCATCGGGTCGGGGTCGCCCTTGAGCTCGGTCGAGTCGTCGAGAACCAGCTCCCCGGTCCCGACGTCGATGAGCTCGCCGGTGAGGAGCCAGATCAGGTTGCTCGTCTTGCTCACCTTCGCCATCACGGCCCACCGAGCCCCCAGAGTCTTGGCGACGACCTTCGCGCATGCGACGATCACGTTACACGGTTTGCCGCCGGTGAGTTCCGCGGTTGCGGCGTCTGCAGCCGCTTGTGCCGTCCTGGCCGAATCGACGACCGCTGCGCCGAGCAACTCCTGCAGCTTGCCACGCAGCACGACCGTGGCGAGCGTTGCCCGAAGCGTGTCAGTCGCCTCCTGCATATTGGCCTGTGCCGTGTAGAGCGCCACATCGAGCACGACCACTGATCCCGGTGCGGGCGCGGGCGCGGCAGATCGAGTCGAGGGGCTTTGTCCGAGCGAGATCGCCGGTGTGAGGGTGGCGGCCACGACGGCCAGCGTGTAGGACAGGTGCATATGGTGGTGTTCCATTCGACGGTCAGATACCTCGGCGCTACTTCCGCAGCAACTTGAAGGCGTGATTCCAGGTGCCGGTGCGGAGCCCATAATCCAGCCACAGGATGCAGAGCGGCTCGAGCAGGCGTGCCGCTTCGATTCCGCCGCAGTCGATCACCCCCCAGCCGAAATCCCGGCAGATTCCGCCGGCCACATCCTTCGCCTGGGCGTCGTTACCGGCGATGAACATGTCGGGAGGGCCGCCGGGGAATTCGGGCTTCACCATGTGTGCGTGTCCGACCGTATTGAACGTCTTCACCACCCGAGCCTTGGACAGCCACCGCTGCACCTGCTCCCCACCCGAGTCGGTGTGCCCGATGGCGAGCGCGGGCGGCTTGCCGGGGGCGAACGCGAGCGGATTGGTGGCATCGAGCACCACCTTCCCCGCGAAGCTTTCGAACCCGGCGAGCCGGAGCGCCGGCTCCGTGCCGCTCCAGAGCGTCGCCAACACGATCACCTCGCCGAATCGGGCCGCCTCGGCGAACGTACCGCCCGACGCCTTGCGGCCCACTTCTTTGGCCCACGCCTGCATCTTCGGGTTCGCCCCGTCGCGCGAGCCCATCTTCACCTCATGGCCCAACCCGACGAAGCCTCTGCCCAGGGCCTTGCCGACGTCGCCGGTGCCGAGCATGCCGATTTTCATGATACGATCTCCTGCGGGAACGTAGCGTGGGGAGCGGATGCGCTAGAGCGCCAGCCCATAATGCAGGAATTGGTCGTCTCGGCGCCAGCCGAGCGATTCGTACAACGCCTGGGCCGCGTGGTTGTCGCGCGCGGTCGCCAGCTCCAGCTCGGCGATGCCGGTCTCGAGTGCGTGAGTTCGGGCCGCGTCCATCAATAGTCGGCCGACACCCGAGCGCCGAAACTCGGGTGGCACGTACAGATCGTTGAGGACCAGGATCCGCCGGCAGCGGGTGGAGGAGAAAAGTGGGTAGAGCTGGGTGAACCCGGCCGCGCGCTCGCCGGCCGTCGCGAGGAGGACGACCGACTCGCCTCGCTCCAAGCGCTCGGTCAGAAATCGGCGCGCGAGATCGGGATCCGACGGCTGTTGATAGAACTGCCGGTAGCCATCGAACAGGGGCACGAGCAGCTCGACGTCGGCGAGTCCCGCCCGCCGAACCTCGACCGAGCCCGCGCCGGGCCGAAGCTCGAGTCGCATCTTGATGTCGGCTCGTTGATAGGGCTCGTCCGGATCGAGGGGCACAGGCACGAATCCGTGTTTGGCGTACAGCCGGATGGCCGGCGCGAGCTGCGTGTTGGAGACGAGGACGAGCGCGTCGGCCCCGCGCTCCCGCACGAGCGCGATGGCCGCCTCGAGCAGCCGGTCCCCGTACCCCCGGCCACGCGCCTCCTCGGCCACCGCCATCTTGGCCAACTCATAGGTGCGCTCGCCGTGCGGCACCACGGCGCACGTGCCGAGCACGCGGCCCTCGACCACGAGAAAGAGGATCTCGCCGCCGGGTGCCACCACGCTGGTGTAGGGATCGGCGAACACCGCGCGGTCGCTCTCCTCGACGACGAAGTATCGCTCGATCCAATCGCGATTGAGCCGCTCGAAATCGGCGCGATACTCCGCCCGCCAGCCCACGATCTCCGCGATGGTCAGCTCCTCTTCGCCGATTCCGGTTCGATCGGGAGCCGGCGAATCCGGCGCGCTCGTCCCGTCGCCGCAAAGATCGCATTACACACGGCGGGCGCAACCGGCGGGAGCGCCGGCTCACCCAACCCGCCGAGCGTGGCTCCGCTCTCGACGAAGTGTACGTCGATCTTCGGCGCGCGGCCGATGCGGAGCAGGCGATACCGGTCGAAATTGCCCTGCTCCACGCATCCGCCGGCCACGGTGATCTCCTCGCCGAGCGCGGCGGAGAGTCCCTGCGTGATGGCGCCCTCGACTTGCGCCCGCGCCCCTTCCGGATGGACCACGATGCCGCAGTCCACCAAGCACACGATCCGATCCACCGCGATCGCGCCGTCGCTCGTCACCGACACCTCGGCGACTTGAGCCACGTAGCTCTCGTTGGCGAAGCACGCCGCGATCCCGCGTCCGCGACCGGCCGGGAGCGGCGCGGCCCATCCGGCGCGCTCCCCAACAAGGCGCAGCACACGGCCCATCCGCGCCGGATCGTACGACCCGTGGGGATTCGTCTTCTGCCGCTGCCGCGCGATCAGCTCGAGACGGAACGCGAGCGGGTCCGCCGCCGCCAGGTACGCCATCTCATCGAGGAAGCTCTCGCTGACGAAGACGTTGGACGAGCTTTCGACCGCGCGCCATTGGCCGCGGGGAATCCGCGACTGGATGGGGGTATACGCAAAGCGGAACGCCGGGGCCAGCACGAACGGATAGTCATCCGGGCTCAGCTCGCCCGGATTGAGCTCCTGGCCCGGCATCGCCGGCCACTGGAGGAAATGACCCCGCGAGGCGTTCCAGAGCCGGTGCTCCCACGCGGCGATCCGGCCGGCGCCATCCACTCCGCCTCGCAACAGGTGATAGCCGGCCGGCCGGTAGAAGCCGTGGCGCTGATCGTCCTCGCGCGTCCATGCCACCTGCACCGGCGCGCCGATCGCCTTGGACACGGCGATCGCCTCCGCCGCGTAGTCGGCGTAGAATCTCCGGCCGAAGGCACCGCCCATCCGGGTGACGTGCACCACGATCGACGAAGCCGGGAGCCCGGTGATCTTCCGAGCCGCGTCCCGCACGTACTCCGGATTCTGGGTCGGCGCCCACACTTCGCACCGGGTGGGCCGCACGTCGGCGACGCAGCTCATCGGCTCCATGGGCGCGTGGGAGAGGAGCGGCGTCTCGTAAACGGCCTCGAGCCGGCGGGCGGCGGCCGCGAGGGCGGCGTCGACCTTCCCGCCGTACTCGGTGGGCCAGCGGTCGGGCCGCTTCACCAATCTTGCACAGGCATCCCGCATGGCCGCCGTGCTCTCGCGCTGACCGCCGCGGTCATCCCACGTGATGCGCAGCGCCCGACGCCCTTGCATCGCCGCCCAGGTCGAGGTCGCCACCACGGCGACGCCGTTCGCCGGGCGTGGGTTGTTGCCGCCGAACTCGGGCATCGCGTCGGCGTTGACGACGATCACGTCCCGCACACCGGAGACCGCTCTGGCTCGATCGGCGTGAACTTCCGCCGGCCGCCCGCCGAACACCGGAGCCCGCTCGATGCTGACATAGAACATGCCGGGCACCCGGGTGTCGAGACCGAACTTGATCCGACCGGTGACGATGGCCGGGTGATCGAGGTTCCGGCGGCTGCGCCCGATGATGGCAAACGTCGATCGCTCTTTGAGCCCGACGTCCTTGGGCACCGCCAGTATGCGCGCCGCCGCGACCAGCTCGCCGTAGCCGACCCTGCGACCCGTCGGGGGATGGATCACCGTTCCGTCCTCCGTGCGGCACGCGCCCGCTTCAACGTCCCAGCGCGCGGCGGCGGCCGTGACGAGCATGGCGCGGGCGGTGGCCCCGGCCCGCCGGAGCGGCTCCCACGAGGTCCGGACTACGGCGCTCCCGCCGGCGAACTGTGGCCCGTAGCGCTCATCCAGATCGCCCTGCTCCACCCGGACCGTCGACCAATCGGCGTCGAGCTCCTCGGCCGCGAGCATCGCCAGCGCCGTCCGCGACCCCTGCCCCATCTCCGCCCGCGCGATGGTGACCGTGATGGTCCCGTCCTCCTCGATGCGCACGAAGGGACCGGGCACCAAAGCCGGCCCGGGCTCGCGCCCGCGGCGCCGGATCGACGTGCCCAGCACCAGGCCGCCGGCCGCGGCCGCTCCGGTCACCAGAAAGACTCGACGGTTCATGCTTCACTCCACATGGGTGCTCTCCGCGGCGACCGCCGCGTCCCGCGCCACTCCCATCACCGCCGCCGCGGTGGGCCACACCTTCTCGAGCTTATCGTACACCGCCACGACACCCACGATCCCGCGCCGCCGGTTGACCCATGGAATGAAGCCGCCGGCGCCCGGGCTGGTGAGCAACATGGCCCGGTCGGTCGAGTCCACCACGTCTCGCCAGCAGCCGAGCCCGTAGCTGCGATCGCTCTGGGGCGAGAATTGGACTTTGGTGCCGATCGTCTGATTGCGAGTCATCTCCTCGACCATCGCCTCGGAGAGCACCCGGTGACCGTCATGCATGCCGCCGTCGAGCACCATCTGGAGAAAGGTGGCGTAATCCGAGGCGGTCGAGTACGCGAGCCCCTCGGACAAGAGCGGGTTGGTGATGCTTCCATAGCCGGTGTGGGTGAGGCCGAGTGGCTTCGCGAGGTGCGACGCGAACAACTCGGCCCACGATGTCCGAGCGGCCACCTCCGCCATACGGCCCGCCACCGTGAACGCGGCACCGCCGTACGCGAACGCGGTGCCGGGCGGGGCGCCGAGCGGCGCCTTGTCCGCGATCTGGCGAGCACAGTCGTCCAACGTCAACGTCGGCTGGAACATGCACGGCAGATAGTCGGGGAGCCCGGAGGTGTGGGACAGGAGTTGACGCAGCGTGATGCCGCGCTTGGATCCCTTGAAGTACGGCAGGAATCGCGAGACCGAGTCGTCGAGTCGGAGGCGCCCTTCGTCGACCAGCGTCAGGATCGTCGCCGCGCTGATCCACTTCGCCGCCGATACCAGGGGTACCTCGGTCTCGGAATCGTACGAGCGGAGGTAGGCCTCGCACACCGTGCGCCCGTGGTAGCGAACCACGAGTGCGGCGCCCGGGACGCCCAGCTCCGCGACCATGTGTCGCACGCTGTCGACCGCTGAGCTGAAAGCGGGTTCACAGTTGACTTGCGCGTGGCCGCGGCCGGCTGGAGCCACGCCGATGACGAGGGCAAGGACGAGCGCGCGAAGCATATGCGCCCTACGGTCCGAGGGCGCGTCTGGTTTTACGGTCGGATGGGCCCGCGAGCGGCGTGTAGCGGAAGCAGTCGACGGTGTGATCGTTCACCATCCCCACGGCCTGCATGAAGGCATAGCAGATCGTGGAGCCGACGAACTTGAACCCCCGCGTCAGGAGATCTCGGCTCAGCGCGTCCGATTCCGGCGTGCGCGCCGGCACCTCGCGGGGCGCCCGGCGCCGGTTCACCCGCGGCCGCCCGCCCACAAAGCGCCAGACATACGCGTCGAAGCTGCCGAACTCCGCCTGCACCGCCAGGAAGGCGCGCGCGTTTCGGATCGTGCTCTCGACCTTGAGCCGGTTGCGCACGATGCCGGGATCCTGGAGCAGCCGCTCGATCTTGGCGGGCGTGTACCGAGCGACACGCGCGGGATCGAAGCCGCCGAAGACCTCGCGGTAGCGCTCGCGCTTGCCGAGAATCGTCTCCCAGCTCAAGCCGGCCTGCGCCCCCTCCAGCGTGACAAACTCGAAGAGCACCTGGTCGTCGTGGACCGGCACTCCCCACTCGGCATCGTGGTAGGCGGCGCTCAGCGGTGTGCGGGCCCAATGACAACGGCTCGGATCGACCATCAGTGTCAACGTCGCGTGGTCTCGCCGCCCGTGACTCCATAGCGCGTGCGCAGTACCTCGAGATGATGCCGCTCGTGCCCCGGAATGATGTAGGCCAGCGCGCGAACGCTTATCGGCGCGCCGTTCGCCGTGCCTCGCCGCTGCCACGCCGGCGGCGTGAGCCCGCGAAACAGCGTCAGGGTCGCCTGGCGAACCGCCGCGAGCTCCTCGACCAGCTCGGCCAGGGGACGGGCGTCCGCCCCGGATGCCGGCACGTATGCGTTCTCGTCGAACCCGGCGAGTGGCGTGCGATCCCCTCGGGCGATGCGGAGCGCGCGATAAGCGAAGATGCGCTCGACGTCGGCCAGGTGTCCCACGATCTCGCGGATGGTCCACTTGCCCGGCGCGTACCGCCAGCCGGCTCGTCCATCGGGCACCGAGCCGAGCGCGGCGCGGGTCTCCGCCGACTGGCGCGCCTACACGCCCAAGATGTCCCGCTCCGATACGCGAGCAATGTACGCCGCGTAGAAGGGGGTGTATTCGTCGCCCTCGGGACGACCGATCTCGCTCTCTACCATGTGTCGCCGCCTTTCCCTCGATCCTTGAACGATACCTCGACCGTGTAGCCCGGCGCGCTCACCATCGCCTCCAGCAAACGGCGGGAGCACGATGACGATATGCTTTGCTTCCTCGTCCACTCGGACCTCGGTCCCTCGACCCGGATCAGGCCGAGCGCGGTGACGCACGCGAGCACCAGCGCCCCGAGTGCCCACCACCGCCCGCGCCGATTCTCGGCTGATCCGCCCACCCGGTTCATCCCCAAATCCTAACCCTCCGATGCCCGCCGTGTCGCGGCGCGATGGACCGGGTGGTCTGTGGCTTGCTCCTCTAAAGTGCTGCGCCGGAGGCGCGAGCGATCCGAGCGCTCGAGCCACCCCGTGCACCCGCGGGGCGCTAGTGGCGCCCGGCGCGGCGTTTACGCTCCGCCAGAGCGGGGCGGGCGGTGCCATGCGCTGTCGTGAATTCGCGCGCCCCCAATTTCACGACACCCCCGATTGACGGCCGCGATCGTAGAGACTCTCTGGCGAAACCCGAGGAGCGACGAGCATGGCCCGTTACACCGATTGGTGTCGTCGCTTTGACCGCTGGCTCGCGCTATGGGCCTTCGGGATTGCGGCGTGCGGGTCGCAGCCGAGTCTCGCCCCGCCGCCGGCGCCCGCCGCCGACGTGTCCGCCGCTCCTGCCGCAGATTCAGCGACCGTCTCGGGCCCCATCGTTGAAGCCGTCGTCGTCACGCCTCAGCCGCCGCGCCCCGCGCCCGCGCCACCGCGGGTCAAGCGAATCGAGCCGGTCGACAGCGTGGCCCTCGAAGCCATGCTCACCGCCAGACTGGTCCATCGGCCGCTCGCCAAGGTGCTCGCGCGCCGCACCCGGAATCCGGCCGTCGCCTACCGCGCCGCCACGGCGATGGTACGTGAAGGGCGCCGCCTCCGGGTGAGTCCGAGCCTGCTCGCGGGTGTACTCCTCATCGAGAACCATGCGCTCGACTCGGGCGCCGTGAGCAGCGAAGGCGCCGTGGGTCTCATGCAGGTGATGCCGCTCCACGCCGGAAGCTACGGCTGTGCCTCGACCGATCTGCGGCAAGTTGACGCCAATATCTGTCACGGCGCCCGGCTGCTCAAGCTCTTTCTCGTCCGCAACCACTCGGTGCGCGTGGCCCTCAAGCGCTACAACGGATGCGTGCGCGGCAGCGTGACGCCGGGATGCCGCCGCTACCCGTCCCGCGTGCTCCGTACCGCCGCGAGCGTGCGGGGCGAAATGCTGCGGCGCGCAGCCGCGGACGGGATCGTCATCCGGCCCCGCAGGCATCGGCCGCCGCCGCCAGCCCCGGCGAAGCGCCCCGACGGCGGTTCCGCCATGCTCGCGTCCGGCGAGCGCGCCGCGGAGGAGCTGCGACAGAGAAGCCAGCTCAGCGCCGTAAGCGACAGCGCGAGCGCCGAGCTGGCGGCACAACTGCGAAATCGAGCCCGAGACACCGACGGCGCGGTCGCGAAAGCGACGCCGGTCCGGCGGAATCCGCTGGTTGGACGCTAGCGCTCGGGCCAGAACGTCTTGAGGAGGGTACGATGCGCCACTCGATACCTGGGCTCGCGCTACTGCTGGCCGCCTGCACCACCCCCACCGTGCCATCGACGCCCACTCAAAGCGGAAGCGGCGACGGCAGCAGCTCGAGCGGACCGGTCACGTCCGTCGGCGGCTGTCAGATCTTTCCCCCCGACAACGCCTGGAATCGCGACGTGAGCGGCGACCCGGTCGCGCCCAGCTCGGCCACCTTGCTCGCCAACATGAGCGCGAACAGCCCCATTCATCTCGACCTGGGCACCAGCGAAGAGTACTACGGCATTCCGTACGCCATCGTGCCCCAATCTCAGCCGCTCGTCCCCATCACGTTCGGCACCGACGGCGCCGACTATTCGAGCGAGAGCGATCCCGGCCCAATGCCGATCCCGCTCGACGTCCATATCGAAGGCGGCAGCACCGCCGATCCGAATCCCACGAGCGGTGACCGCCACGTGCTGGTCGTCCAGCAGGGAAGCTGCATCCTCTACGAGCTGTACAATACCGTCCGCACCGGGAGCGGCTTCATGGTGAGCAGCTCCGCCAAATGGGACCTCAAGGTGAACTCGACCCGGCCGCCGACGTGGACCTCGGCCGACGCGGCGGGGCTCCCCATCCTACCCGGCCTGCTCAAGCATGGCGAAGTTGCCGGAGGCCAGATCACCCACGCGCTCCGGTTCACGGTGCCGAACGCCCGGCGGGCGTACATTGCCCCCGCCGGCCACTGCGGGCCAAACACCGATCCGAATCTGCCGCCGTACGGCTTACGGGCGCGCCTCAAGGCCGGTTTCGATCTCTCGCCCTACAGCGGGGACGCGCTGGTGATTCTGACGGCACTGAAGAAGTACGGGCTCATCTTCGCCGATCAGGGATCGCCATGGTATGTCACCGGCACGACCGACCCCGCGTGGCAAAGCGCGCTCGACCAGCTTCGGACCTACCCGGTGCGGGGCAGCGACTTCGAGCTGCTCGAGCTCGGGCCGGTCACGACCTGCTGACGCACGGACTATCGCGTGAGGCGCTGGCCGCCCAGAAAACGCTGACCGCCCCCTCACGGTCGAATCGCTCCAGGGTCGAGTCGTCCTGCTCAACTTCTGGGTCTTCACCTGTTACAACTGCACCAATACCGTGCCGTCGCTGATCGAGTTCGACCGGAAGTATCGGCCGCAGGGGCTCACCCTCATCGGAATCCATACGCCCGAGTTTCCGCCCTATGCGGGCGAGCACGACAAGGCCAACGTCGAGCGCGCGCTGAAGAAGTACGGGATCGAGTATCCGGTGGCGCAGGACAACGACAACCGTACCTGGAACCTCTACGATATCCGGTATTGGCCGAGCTTCGTGCTGATCGACAAGCGTGGGCGCATCCGCTACGAAGGGTACGGCGAGTTCCATGTCAACGACGGCAACTACGCCTTGTGGGCGCACCGCATCGAAGAGCTGTTGGCGGAATCGTGAGCCGATTGCTTTGGGCCGGCGCTTTGGTGGTGCTGGCCTGTCGAGCGCCGGATCCGCCCCCGCTCACCCTCCGCCTGGAACCCGGTGATCGAGACACTCGCCTCCTGCTCCTGGCGGCGCCGGGCTTCAAGATCGGCGCCCGGCTCAAGCCCGCGCTGGAATCGTCCGACG
>JBGPVE010000074.1:0-11668 GCA_041491545.1 Gemmatimonadota bacterium
CTCACCTGTGTTTTGGCGTCCTCCAACTCCTCGACGGTGGGCTCGAGCACGATGGTGCCGCTCTGGCCGTCGATGAGGAGCAGCGCTCCGTCCGGAATGTGGGCCAGCGCACCCACGGCGCCCATCACGGCCGGGATGCCGAGGGAGTGCGCCAGAATCGCCGCGTGAGAGGTGCGGGTGCCCTCCTCGCTCACCAGGCCGACGACGTGGTCGCGGTCGAGCTGCACCGTGAGACCGGGCGACAGCTCCTGCGCGACGACGATGACCTGTTCGTCGGGCTCGATCTTCCACAGCTCGTCCACCGTGTTCCCCATCAGGCGGTGGAGCATGCGCATCTGAATCGCGTTCAGATCGGCGAGCCGCTCCCGGAGACGCGCGCTGGAGGCGTGGGACCAGGCGTTCCGCAGCTCGAGGGCCTTGAACTCGTAGGCGCTCTCCGCGCTCAGCCGGTTGTTGCGGATGAGCTCCTCCACCGCGGCGATGAAGTCGACGTCCTGCACCATCAAGATCTGGGCATCGAAGATTCGCGACTCCTCGGGCCCGGCCCGCTGCAGCACGCGCCGGCCGAGCTCCTCGAGATGCGCGACCACGGTTTCGACCGCCTGCCGAAGGCGGTGCACCTCCCGCTCGACCTGGTCCGGCGGCACGGCGCGGCCGGGCACGTCCGGAAAATCGAGCCGGATGACCATCGCGGTCGCGACGGCCACGCCGGGGGAGACGCCCACGCCGCGAATCGTTCGGCTCACGCTCACATCTCCCCGAATCCGGTCGCAACCAGACCCACGATCGCCGCGACCGCCTGCTCGGCGTCGGCGCCGGTCGCGCGTACCACGATGGCGCTGCCGCATTCGGCGGCGAGCATCATCACCCCCATGATACTCTTGGCATTCACTTCCATACCGTCCTTGCCAATGGCGACCTCGGAGGCAAAACTGCTCGCCAGCCGCACCAGTTGCGCGGCGGGCCGGGCGTGTAACCCGAGCGGGTTCACGATCGTGGCCTCCCGCTCGGTCATCGGCGCCGTCATCGCGTTGCCAGGTGGAAGAGCAACGTGGCCATCACCGCGACCAGGGCGAATCGCACGGCGGTAAACCGGGGTCCGAGCCAGCGGGGCGCCGCGATACCCAAAGTTACGAGGACCAACGCCCCGGCGCTGACGCCCACACCCAACGGCGCCAAGTACCACGCAGCGACGAGCGGCACCGCGACACCGACGGCGAAGCCCGCCGCCGGTCCCACTCGCGCGACCGCCCGCGGCAGCCAGGAGCCGCTGATCGCGGCGCCGACGTCCATCCCGCTGTCGAGCCCGGTGCGGAGCGCCCACGCAGCCGTCCAGATTCGGACGGTGTTGTAGAGGACGAGAAACCCGACCACCACCCACCAACCCCCGCCGAGCATGAGGGCCGCCAAAGCGGCGCCGACGAGCGCTGGAAGGAGACCGGCCCAAAAGAGCTGATCGCCGAGCGCGCCGAGCGGGCTGCAGAGCGCCGTGCGGAGCCGCGCGATCTGCGCGCCCGGGACCGCATCGTACTCGGCCCGCACCGTGGCGCCGAGCGCCAAGCCGGCCAAATTGGGATTGCAGTTGAAGAACTCGGCGGAGCGCACGATGGCCTCCGAGTGCCGGCTGGGATCCGCCGCCTTCAGGTCCTCCAGCAGCGGCTCGGCCGCATAGCCCAGGCTCACCCCGAGCATGCGCTCGTAGTTCCACGTGCCCTGGACCGTGAACAGCCGAAGCAGTGCGTGCAGGACGCCGGTCATCGCAGGATCGCCAGGATCAGGCCGAGCACGAGCCCGGCGCCGAGCCAGACGAGCCTCGGTCCCCGCCCCGCGCTGCGAATGGCGCCGCCCAGCGCCGCCGCCAGTCCGCAACTGACCAGCACGACCGTGAGCGTCACCGCGGTCGGCCGGTCGAG
This sequence comes from Gemmatimonadota bacterium, assembly GCA_041491545.1. Classification (GTDB taxonomy): domain Bacteria; phylum Gemmatimonadota; class Gemmatimonadetes; order Gemmatimonadales; family GWC2-71-9; genus DASQPE01. The sequence continues at coordinate 1,914 of JBGPVE010000074.1, forward strand.
ATGGAGAAAGGTGGCGGTCAACGAAGCCGCCGCGAGACCCACCGCCGTGAGCAGCGCGCTCCGCAGCGCATCCCGCGCGACGCCGCCGTACTGCAGGAGGCGAATGGCGCTACTCTCGCCCGCGGCCAGCGCCGCGGCGCGGCGCTGGATGGCCCGGGCATTCATCCGCCGGAGCAGTTGCAGGCTCCAACCCCCCAGGACCGCCACCAAGAGACCGATCGTGCCGCTGAGCCCGAGACTCAGCTCCCACGGCGAACCAGCCGCCACCGCCACCGCGGCAATCGTGGCGGGTCCGTAGTCCGGGTAGCGCGCCGCGCCAACCGGCAGCACGTCCAGCGCGAAAAGCTCGAACAGGACCCCGACCCGCAGGCCGGCCACGGGATCACCCAAGAGAATGCCCGAGACCGTGCCGGCCACGAACGGCCGCGCGATCATCGACTGAGCCACGGTCACGAGATCGAGCCCGACGAGCGTGCCCCAGACCAGCAATGTCACGAGCGTCATGAGCGGAAGGCTGCTCATAGCAGATTCCTGAGCGGCACCTTGACCGCCGTCGGCACGTCCTGAGCCGAGACCTGGGCGCCCTCCGCTTCCAGCCGCTTGAGCCGAGAGAATTCGTCGTCCGTCAAATACACGTACGGCAGGCGCTGTCTCCTTCCGGGGCGGTGATGGATGCCGCCCAAATTGATCGACTTGACGACGCCGCCGTCGGCCGTGTGGAGCGCCGCCATCGTGTCGATGTCACCCGTGAGCAGGAGCGTGCGTTTCGGCTCGGCTTGCCAGAGTGGAAGGCGAGCGGCCGCCTCCGCGGCGGTGGCGAATCGGACCTCGATGTCGGACGGAACGGCCATACGATAGAGGTCTTGTTCCCAAGAGCTCGCCGCGACCTGGTCATCGACCAGCACGATGAGCTGGATCCCGAGCGGCTGCCCCCACCCGACGACGACCTGCCCGTGGATCAACCGGTCATCGATGCGGCAGAGCACGATCGCCATCAGGGCACTCGGATCGCGCGCTCACCTGTCGCCGCCGCGCGCGCCGCCGCCTCGTCCGGCGTCATGGAGAGATGGAAAACGAAGTCGAGCAGCATGGCGAGATTGACGCCCGTGACGACCTTCACGTGGCGCCGCGCGCGGAGCCGAGCGAGCACGGCGATGAGGCATGACCCGCTCGCCATATCGACGAAGACCACGGACGACCGCTCCCCCACCGCGGCGACGATCCGATCCTCCAGCGAGCCGCGATCGCAGTCGCTGTTCGATACCGCCACCAGCGCGCCGCGCACCCCGCTGATTTGCTCGGCCGCCTCCACCAATGCTGCCGCGAGCTTGGCGTGGCAGACCACGACGCCCTGGAGAGTCTCACTCATAGTCGCCCTGCAAGTATTCCCGAACGCCCCGCTGCTCCTTCATGCGCTTGATGAGCCGCTCGTTGAACGCGGCCGCCACGTCGACGCCGGAGTAACGGAGCAGATGCATCATGGCCACGACCTCGGAGATGACGGTGATGTTCTTGCCCGGGTTGAGCGCAACCACCACCTTGGGAAGCGGCACCTCCAAGATGATCGTCTCCTCCCGCGCGAGGCCGGTGCGGTCCGCGTCCCGCGCGGTTTCCCAATCTTCCAGTTGGACGATCACCTCGATCCGCTTCTGCTGCCGAACCGCCCGCACGCCGAAGAGCGCGGGAATGTCGATCAAGCCGATGCCACGGATCTCCATGTGATGGGCCGCGAGCTCGTGGCCCCGCCCGATGAGCACGTCGTGACCGCGCCGGGTGATCTGCACCACGTCGTCCGCCACCAGTCGATGGCCCCGCTCCACCAGATCGAGCACGCACTCGCTCTTGCCGATCCCCGAGCGTCCGACGAAGAGCAGGCCTACGCCGTAGACATCGGCCAGCGAGCCGTGCAGCGTCGTGCGGGGCGCGAACGCGTCCTCCACGATCGGCTTGATCCGGCGATAAAACTCGGCCGTCTTGAGCCGGCTTCGGAGCACCGGAACGCTCCGCACCTGGGCCAGCTCGAGCAACTCCTGCGGCACCTCCTGCCCCTTCGTCACGAAGAGACAGGGTAGGTCGAACGTGAAGAAGTGCTCCAGTCGCTGCCGTCGCTCCGGCGCCGGGAGCGAGCGGAGGTACGTTATCTCGGTCTCGCCCAGCACGTGGAGCCGGTGCGGCGCGAAACGGCCGGTATAGCCCGCGAGCGCGAGACCCGGGCTCGCGACCTCCGCGTCCTGCAACTGACGATCCAGCCCCAGCTCGCCGGTGAGGGCCTCGAGCTGCAGCGGATCGCCGCGCCGAGTGAGAAAGTCGCGGAGCCTCAGCATCACATCGGCTCGGCCTGCGGCGCCCGTGCACGGCGGAGACGGCCATCGGACTTCTCGATCCGGCGCCGGAGCTTCTCTTCCGCCCGATCGAGCGCCGTGCGGTGATCGGCCCCTTCACCCTTGGCCACCATGACGTCGCTCCGCGCCACGTGCAATCGAATCTCCACGACCTGCTTCAGCCCGTCGGCATCGAACACGATCGTCGCTTCGAGCGGATGCGATACGAATGCGCCCAGCCGCTCCGCGATTGCTTGAGCTCGCTCCCGGAGGAGGTCGGAGATTTCGCAATGTCGGACTGTGATCGTCGTCTGCATTATCCTGTCTCCCCTACAAACCCGCGATGATGTCGGTGAGATGGCGTTCGGTTGCCTCCGCCGCCCGCTCCCACGTGTGCTCCTCAGCGAAACGCCGCGCGCCCGTCCCGAGCCGCTCGACCAGCGCCGGCGAGCCCGCCAGCTCCAGCATGCGCCGGGCCAGCCCGTCCGGATCGCCGTGCGGCACCAGAAAGCCGGTCTCGCCGTGTCGCACCGAGTCGCGGAGGCCCGGGCTGTCCGATGCCAACGAGGGCGTGCCGCAAGCGCCGGCCTCCACGATGGTGATTCCCCACCCTTCCTTGGGCGAGGGGAACACGTTGGCCCAGGCCCGCCGCAGGAGCGATATCTTTTCGGCATCGCTCACGTAGCCGTGAAAGCGGACCGCAGCGCCCAGCCCGAGCTCGGCGGCGAGCGCCTCGAGCGCGGGTCGGTAGTCGCCGGCACCCGCCACGTCCAACACCAGATCCGGACGGCTCCGCCGGGCCAACGCCAACGCGCGGAGCGCCACGTCGACCCCCTTGTAGCGCTTCAGTCTTCCAACATATAAAAACGCCGGCGTTGCTGCCCGAGAGCCGGGCGGACCCGGGGTGAGCTGCCGGCTGTCCACCCCGGGGTGGATGACGCGGATGCGGCCGGCCGGCACGCCGCGCGCGACCAGGTCGTCGCGCGTGCTCTCGCTGATCGAGTGAAAGCCGGCGCGGCGATAGGCCCGCGCCAACGGTCGCTCCGCCAACCACACCGCCGCCGCCATTGGCCATGAGGCCTCCTGAAAGGCGGTGCTGCCGAAGAGGTGGGGCACGATCGCGCAGAACGGCAGATCGGTGAGCCCCGCGAGAAACAGCGGCAGCTTGTTGATGTCCTCGACCACCACGTCCGGCCGCTCGACCGCGAGCGCCCGGCGCACCGCGCGCCGACCAGCCAGCGCGAAGCCGTGCCGGCCGGAGACGCGGTGGATCCGGATCCCGCGGACGGTCGCATCGGGCTTGGCGCCGGCCCAGCCGGAACAGACGAGTCGCACCTGATGACCTCGCGCCACCAACCGGCCGAAAATCTCGAACAGATGGAGCTCGGCGCCCCCGGCTTGGGGATTCTCGATGTCCTGCCAGTTGACCAGCAGGATGTTCACAGCCGTCCGAGCGAATGTGCCACGCGGTCGAGGACCCCGTTGACGAATCCCGCGGCCCGGGTCCCGCCGAACCAATGCGCCAACCGCACCGCCTCGTCGATCGCAACCTTGGGCGGCACCTTGCCCTCCTCCAGCTCGCGAATGCCCAACCGTAGAATGTTGCGCTCCACCGTGGCGATGCGGCTCAGGCGCCAGTTCTCCGCCGCCTCCGCGGCGACGCGATCGAGCGACCCCAATCGGGCGATGACATCGGCCGCCAGCGTCTCCGCCCGGCCCAGCACCTCCCCCCGCCGCAGTCCCGCGATGCGCGCCAGGCCGCTGGCCACGCCAGCCAGCGCCGGCGAGCCCTGCAGCTCCCAGGCGTACAGCAACTGCAGCGCGCGGGCCCGACTCTTGGTCTCAGTCCGCAGCATGGCGGCTCCGGAACTGGATCATCACGTCGGCCGTCTGCAGCGCCGCGGCGGCGGCCTCGTAGCCCTTGTTGCCGGCTGGGCCTCCCGCGCGGTCCACCGCCTGCTGCAGCGTATCCACCGTGAGCAGGCCGAACCCCACGGGTACGGCATGAGTGATCGCTACCTGCCCAAGGCCGCGCGTCGTCTCACCGGCCACGTAGTCGAAGTGGGGTGTGTCACCCCGGACGACCGCGCCCAGCGCCACCAAGCACGCGTAGGCCTCGGTCTTGGCCGCGGCGGCCGCGGCGACCGGCAGTTCGAACGCCCCCGGAACCCAGATTACGTCGATCTGGTCACGCGGAATGCCGGCGTCGTCGCAGCAGGTGAGGGCCCCGTCGAGCAGGCGGCCGGTGACGGCTTCGTTGTAGCGGCTGACGAGAATCGCCACCTTGCCGATGGAGCGCAGGCGGCCGGTGAGCTCGGGCACGGATCGCGAACTCAGTGGGTGAGCAGGTGGCCCAGCTTGTCCCGCTTGACGCTGAGATAGCCGAGGTTCTCTCGATTTGGGCTCGCGACCAGCGGCACCCGCTCGACGATCTCCAGGCCATAGCCCTCCAGACCGACGAGCTTTCGCGGGTTGTTGGTCATCACCCGAATCGATGATAGGCCGAGATCCCGGAGAATCTGGGCTCCGATGCCGTAATTTCGGAGATCGGGGGCAAAGCCGAGCTTCTGGTTGGCCTGCACGGTATCGGCGCCGGAGTCCTGCAGCGCGTAGGCGCGGATCTTGTTCAAGAGCCCGATGCCCCGCCCTTCCTGGTCGAGGTAGACGATCACGCCGCGCCCCTCACGCCGCAGCATTTCCATGGCTGCGTGGAGCTGAATGCCGCAGTCGCAGCGCTGCGAGTGGAAGACGTCGCCGGTGAGACACTTCGAGTGCATGCGAACGAGCACGTTCGGCTGCCCGCCGACGTCGCCCATGACGAGCGCCACATGCTCGGCGTTGTCGACGTCGTTATGGTAGCCGATGACGGTGAACTCCCCCAGCTCGGTCGGGAGCCGGGCCTCGGCGACGCGGTGCACCAGCCGCTCGGTCTGGAGCCGATGGGCAACGAGGTGGGCAACAGTCACGAAGGTGAGGCCGTACTCCCGGGCGAACTTGTCCAAGTCGTCCCGCCGGGCCATCTCGCCGTCGGGGTTCAAGATTTCGCAGATCACGCCGGCCGGCACCAGGCCCGCCAGGCGGGCAAGATCGACGCTCGCCTCGGTCTGTCCCACCCGCTGGAGCACGCCCCCTGGCCGCGCGCGCAGCGGGAAGATGTGTCCGGGACGCCGGAGATCGGACGGAACGGTGGCGGGGTTGATCGCGACGTGAATCGTCGTGGCGCGGTCGCTGGCCGAGATACCGGTGCTGACCCCGAAGCGGCGCTCCGCGTCGATGCTCACGGTGAACGCGGTGCCGAGCTGCTCGGTATTGCGCTCAGCCATCTGGGGCAGGCCCAACCGGTCGCAGCGCTCGCCGGTCAGCGCGAGACAGATCAGGCCCCGACCGCGCAGGGTCATGAAGTTGATCATCTCGGGCGTCACCAACTCGGCCGCGCACACGAGATCCCCCTCGTTCTCGCGGTCCTCGTCGTCGGCCACGATCACGATCTTGCCGTTCTTCAGGTCCTCGATCGCCTGCTCGATGGTGCCGAAGGTCATCGTCCGAGTCGTTTCACCCTTCACCGTTCGCCTTTGCGCCGTCCCGCCTCATCAACTCCCACACGTACTTCCCGATCGTATCCCCCTCCAAATGAACCGCGTCACCCACCGCCCGCTCACCCAAGTTGGTGTGCTGTAAGGTAAACGGGATCAAGGAGACTTGGATGATCCGCGGAGCCGGCCGAGCGTTGATGGTGAGGCTCACTCCGTCGACCGTCACCGAGCCGAGTGGAACGGACACCCGCCAGACTTCTTCCGGCACCCTGATGTCGATGAGCCGGGCGTCCCGGCCCTCGGTCACCCGCTCGACCGTGCCGACGCCGTCCACGTGGCCTTGGACCAGATGTCCGCCCAGCCGGTCGCCCACTTGGAGTGCCCGCTCCAAGTTGACCCGCTGACCGAGGACGTAGCTGCCGAAGCGCGTCCGGTCCAGCGAGGTGCTGACCACGTGCACGCCGAACCATCCGGTCCCCTTCTGCTCCACCGTGAGGCAGGCGCCGTCGACCGCGATGCTCTCGCCCAGCGCAAGCCGCCGGTAGGGCGCCTCGATCGTAAGCCCGAGGCCATGCTCGCCCGGTTGAACCTCGCGCACACAGCCCACGGCCGTGACGATGCCGGTGAACACTACGTCCGATCCAAGACCAGCAAGCTGTCGTCTCCCAAGACCTTTCGCTCCACCACCCGCCACCGCCGTGCGACCTCGATGGTCGCATCCGGTAGCCCGCGCACGGCGGGAATGGCCCGCTCCCCGAGCCAGATGGGCGCCTGAATCCAGTAGAAGCGGTCCACGACGCCGGCCCGGAGGAGCTCCCCCGCGAGCCGGCCGCCTCCCTCGATCAGGAGCGAGGTCACGCCGGCGGCCCGGAGGGAGGCAAGCCCTTCGGCCACGGTGGCCGCCCGCAGCACGCGCACACCCAGCGCTTCGAGCGCCCGCTGCCGCGTGGCATCCGCCAAAGGCTCCGCCAGCACGATAGTGGGCAACGCCGTCGCCGTCCGCACCAGATCGAGCTCGAGCGGAAGCTCCAACCGCCGGTCGAACACCACCCGCTTGACCGGTACCCGCCGGTCGACCGCGCCGCGGGCGCTGAGTCTCGGATCGTCGGCCCGGGCCGTACCCAGCCCGACGCCGACGGCATCGAAGCCGGCGCGGAGCCAATGAACGTACTCCCGCGCCTCGCGGCCCGACACCCAGCGCGAGCGCCCGGCCGCGTCCGCGATCCGGAAGTCGAGGCTCGTCGCCAGCTTCAACCCGACGAAGGGGCGGGTCGGTTCCTGGACGAGATGGAGGAAGGTTGCGTTCTGGGCGGCGGCGGGCTCGGCGAGGAGGCCGACCTCGACGTCGATACCGGCGGCGCGAAGGCGGTCCGCCCCGCCGGCCGCGGCCGGATGGGGGTCCGGAAGCGCCGCGACCACCCGGCGAATGCCGGCCTTGAGAATCGCCTCAGTGCAGGGCGGCTGCTTGCCCTGATGGTTACACGGCTCGAGCGTGACCACCAACGTCGCGCCCCGGGCCCGCGAGCCCGCGGCATTGAGCGCCACGACCTCCGCGTGGGGGCCGCCGTACTCCGCGTGATAGCCTTCGCCCACCGGCTCCCCGCCGGCGAGCACTGTCGCGCCAACGAGTGGGTTCGGATGGACACGCCCCCAACCTCGCCAAGCGAGGTTGAGGGCGTGCTCCATCGCCTCCCGCTCGTCCACGCGCTAGAGACCCACCGTCAACCCGGCTCCAGCGAAGAACCTGCCTGCCGACGGATTGAAATCGGTGAACGTGGTGCTGAGATTTTGGTCCTTGCCGAGCTGATATCCACCCTCGGCCATGAGCTTGAAGTTATGCAGATCGAGCCCGGCATTGAGGTAGCCCATCGTCCGCGAGTTCTTGAGCTCGAGATCGATCGGCGCCTCCGCCAGCGACGTGATCGGATTGCGGAATTGGATCCGTGAGCTGCCGGTGTACTGGTCCCAGCCAAGCCCGGCGCCGACGTTGAGCAACGCGAGGTGCTTGCTGGCGGTCAGCCGCAGATTCGTCGCGTTGAGATCAGCCGCGTAGGTGTAATCCGAGCCGGTCGTCAAGTTACCATATTGGAGCTGCGGCACGTTCCGCCGCATCACGCTCACCGACACGCCGGGAAGCGGCCCGGCCTCGCGCAGCAGGCCGATGCGGGCGCCGATGCCCAATCCGAGCGCGACGCTGCCGATCCGGCGCGCGCCGGAATCCACGCTGAAATTATCGATCTGCGTCGTTGGCAGGAGCTGCGCGGAGCCGAGCAGATCCACCGCCCCCAATCCAGCGCTCGTGCCGCCGAAGAGCCCCACCGCGCCCTCGACCAGCGGAGAGGGGAAGAAGATCTTGGTCCCGGCGCCCACCACCGTGCTGCTGCCGTTGTAGCTCAGATCTGGCAGCACGACCTCGGTGGCATTGACTCGCGCGTTCAGGTAGAAGTGGCCGAGGCCGCCGAGCGCGGACGCGGCGCCGAGCACCGGGTTGCCGCCGCTGGTGAGCAGGCCGAGGATGGGGTGGAAGGCGTGAGTGCCGTCGATCGCGGCGTTACAGACGTTCTCCGCCTGCTGGGCGCCGCTGTAGGGCGTGCACTGCGCGTTCTGGGCGAACAGGGGCGTGGCCGACCCGGCAAGGACAAGGGCGGCGGCGGAAACGAACGGGACCAGGCGCATGGAGAACTCCGGCGCTAGCGGGCGAAATGCACGGCCCTGGAACCCCGGCTGATTTCGCCCATGACCCAGGTGGTGACCCCGTCCGCCCGCGCGGCCTCCTGCGCGGCACCCACATCGAGCGGGGGCAGCACGGCGATGAGACCGACGCCGAGGTTGAAGACTTCCCGCATTTCCTCGGTGCTGATCCGTCCCGCCGACTGCAGGAAACGAAAGAGCGGCGGAAGCTCCCAGCTATCGGGACGCACCGTCGCCACGCAGTCGTCGGGCAATATCCGGACCAGGTTGCCGGCAATGCCGCCGCCGGTGATATGCGCCAGACCATGCACTCGCTCAAGAATCGGCGCGACGCTCCGATAATAGCTCTGATGTACGGCCAGCAGCGCATCGGCCACCGTTCGGCCGGTATCGCCCAGCCGGTCGTGCAGGCCGAGCTTCGCGACGTCGAACACGATGCGCCGCGCGAGCGAATATCCGTTCGTATGCAATCCGGTCGACGCGTAGCCAAGCAGCACGTCGCCCGGCACGATCCGATCGCCGTGGAGCGCTTTGTCCCCGTCGACCACGCCCACGATGGTGCCGGCCAGATCGAACGTGCCCGCCCGATAGAGACCCGGCATCTGCGCCGTCTCGCCACCGGCGAGCGCCATCCCGTGATTGCGGCACCCGCGCGCGATCCCCTCGACGATACCGGCGATGCGCTCCACGGGAAGCTCCGCGCCGGCGACGTAGTCCATGAACGCGATGGGCGTGGCGCCGTGGACCAGGATGTCGTTCACGCTGTGATTGACGAGATCCTCGCCGACCGTATCGTACCGCTCCGCCTCGAGCGCCACGAGGACCTTGGTCCCGACGCCGTCGGTGCTCAGCACCAGCGTCGGCTGCCGCATCCCCGGCGGAATCCGCACCATGCCGCCGAACGCCCCCACTTGCCCCACCGACAGCGCCGTGCGCGTCCCGGCCACGAGCCGGCCGATCTGCGCCTTGGCGCTCTCCGCCGCATCGAGATCGACGCCCGCGGCGGCATACGCCCGCGCCGCGCCGGACGCGCCCGATTCGCCGCTCACGCCACCGGCTCGGCGAGTGTCACGTGGGTCAGGTCCCTGAACGTCTGCACCCGGCGGTCGACATCGGCCAGCGTTACGCCGTCGAATCCGCGCAGGCCGAAGTGCGCCACGGCGAACGACCCCATCGCGGCTCCATAGACCATCGCGCGCCGCAGATTTTC
>JBGPVE010000075.1:0-11563 GCA_041491545.1 Gemmatimonadota bacterium
CCTCGCCCTCGGCGTTGCGGAATTTGGCTCGGTAGGAGGTGCCGAATTCCGGATCGGTAATCGAGAGATCGCCCAATCCGATCAGCACGTCACCCACCTTGACCCCGGCCTCGGCCGCGACGCTGCCTGGCTGGACCGCTGTAATCCGCGCGCCGCCCGAATCGGGCGCGGCGCCCACGCCGAGACGAGGCTCCCGAACGGTATCGGCGGTTACCCTGAGGCCGGCGAGCGCGAAGACCGTCTCATACGGAAAGGGATCGCGCCCGTCGATGTATTTCGTGTCGAAGTCGGCAAACGACTTTCCGCCCGCCGCCCGACTCACCGCTCCCCACCAGTCGGTCCCGGTAAATCCCCGTCCCTTCATGTACGTGGTCTGATACAGCTCGCGCATAACGTCGTCGAGCGAGCGCCGGTTGTCGCTCGCGTCGCGAATGATGATGTCGAGCAGCAGCCCGGCCAGCGAGCCCTTGGGATAGTAGAGATACCCGCTGCCGTCGGTCGGGTGGATCCAAGTCGACAGCGAAGCGTCCTGCAGGGCCGTCGGCGGCGCGCCCGCAACCGTTTGGGTCTTCTCCGCCGTCAGGCCGAGAAACACGGTCGAGTCGACGATTTGGCCGCGGACCAGCGCGAGGTCAGCGTAGTAGTCGGTGATTCCTTCGCTCACCCAGAGCCAGGGGGTGGGCATCTCGCTGTCGTAGCGATACGGCACCATGTCGGCCGGGCGGAGGCGCTTCACGTTCCAGGCGTGAAAGATCTCGTGTGCCGTGATCGAAGCCAGCAGGGGGTTGCCGATCATCTGCGGGCTGTAAATGCCGACGTGCGAGCTTTGGTGCTCGAGTGCGCTTCCCCCTCCGTAGGAGGAGTCGAAGATCGTCATGACGGTGTAACTCTCCCACGGCGTCTGCTGGAAGACGGCGGCTTCGACCGGAATCGCCTTGGCGATCTGCTCCCAAAACTGGGCACGAGCCGCGCCGGCCATGATCCCGGCCGGGTAACTCGCGAGCCGCGTCGTTTTGCCCGCTACGACGGTGCTGTCATAGTCGAACCGACCGACGAAGAACGGCATGTCGACCAGATCGTGGTAATTGGTCTGGCCATAGCTGCTCGGCGCGCCGTTCGACTTCATGCTGGTCGCGATCCTCCAGTCCGACTGGGTCTTTACCGTCACCGTGGCGGAGAAATCGAACCCTCGGCCCTCGGCATAGAGAAACACGTTCGTCCCGTTGAAGAGCAGGAAATCCGGCCGGGCCCAGGCCATGGCGTTGTCGAGGCTGTCGGCCAGGTAATCGAACTTGACTGCGACCGGGCCGGGGCCTGCACCACGAATCCGCCAGGTATCCGGATCGAGCTTGTCCCAGCCGAGTGCTCGGCTTCCCGCGGAAGCGGAGAAGTTGGAGACCCAGCGCGCGAAGTTGCTGATTTCGTATGCGCCGGGCGTCCACGCCGGCAACGAGAGCAGGACCGGGTCTCGACTCGCGCCGACGTCGAACGTCATGCTGACCTTCACACTCCGCGTCTTGGCGGTCGCGGAATCGAAGGTCACTTCATAGTGGATGTTCGTGATCGGTGCCGACCGCGCGGATGCAGCCACCTTCTTTGCTGCGACGCCAGGCGCGGGGCGCTGGGCCACGAGACTCATCGCGCTTGCGAGCGAGACGAGCGTCGCGATTCGCACGACTCGATGCAAAGTCATGGTCCGTCCAGGTGATGGGTTTTGCGCGACGACGGATTGTACAGTCGACGAGGATGATACACAGAACGAGCTGTTAGCGCGAAAAGTTGCGGCACCGAAGTGACGTGCGAGGGCGTGGAGCTTGCATGCGAATGCAGCTGTTCTAACCGCGGCACTGCGTCGGGCTACGTGCAAGGGCAAGGGTCGCAACGCATTTCGGGGAGCGCGGGTTGCTGTCCACCGTTCCTCGCTGTCGCGCCCTCTGCATACCTGGTGGCAAAACGAAAGAGTCGTCGTCGTAACGTCGCGAATCAGTACAACCTTTACCCCTCAACGACCATCGGCCTTGGAGCGCAACCGTGCAACGGTGCTTGTACCTGTTTGTTGGTTTGATGCTCGCTGCCCAGGGCCCCGTGGCGGCTCAGTCGGCCGCGGATCGTGGCGCGCTCCGTCCCGGTGATGTGGTCCGGCTCAAGGTCTGGCGCGAGCCCGACTTTTCCGGCGATTACCCCATCGACGAGACCGGCAGCGCGGTCTTTCCACGGCTAGGGCCGCTCAACGTGGCGGCATACAGCGTCGATTCGCTCAAGCAAATGCTGGTGACCCGCTACACGGAGTACCTGGTGAATCCGTCGATCGAAGTGATGGCCCTTCGGCGGGTTAACGTGCTTGGCTCCGTGAAGAACCCCGGACTGTACCAGGTGGATCCCACCATGACGGTGGCCGACGCGCTCGCGCTGGCCGGCGGTGTGACCGGCGATGGCAAGAGCGACCACGTGGAGCTGGTGCGCGAGGGCCAGCATCTGGATGCGAACCTCACGGCCAAGACCCGACTGAGCGACACGCCGGTTCGTTCGGGCGATCAGCTGTACGTGCCGCAGCGCTCGTGGCTCAGTCGTAACGCCGGCGTGATTGCCGCCGGCGTCTCGGCCATGGGTTTGCTCGCCGCCGCCGCCATCAAGAACTGAGGCCGGGATGATCCAGCATCCGCCCGCCGCCTTCCACACGGCGGCTCCGGCTTCGTCGGTCGGAGCGCAAGCACTGCTTCGGCGTGCCGACGACTTCACCGTCGCCACCGCGTTCGGCGTCATTCGTCGGAGCCGGTGGCTCATCCTCTTGTGTTTGGTCCTCAGTGTCACGGCGATCGGGCTCTACACGTTCTTGTGGGCGCGCCCGCTGTACGAGTCGACGGTGGCGCTCCGCTTCGAAGAGGAAGAGGTGAACCTGCCGGAGCTGGTGCGCCGCCTCTCGACCGAGAGCCAAGTGAGCACCGAGGTCGAGGTGCTGCAGAGCCGGGCGCTCGCGGAGGAAGTGATCCGCCATTTCGGTCTCCAGCTCGACGTGCGGGTGCCGCGCAAGGCCTCGCGGTCGGAGTTGATCGGGGAGGTGGCGCTCACGGGCCAGCCGGTGACTGCCGATCTCCGTCTGACCCGGCAGGCCGACAGCACCTTCGTGATCGAGGACCGGGTCTCCGATCAGCGGGCGGGGCCGGTGCGCCCCGGCGACCGCGTGGCCCTCGACGGGATGGAGTTCACCCTGCTCCCGGGCGCAGCCGCGCACGAGCGACTGCAGCTCGCGGTGCTCGGGATGGACGATGCCGTCCGCGCCTTCGACGGCGCCATGAAAGTGGCCCGGCCCAGCCGGGACGCCAACATCGTCACGCTGCGCTACCACGGGTCCGACCCGGAGCTGGTCGCCGCGGTGCCCAACTTCATGGCGCACGAGTTCATCGCCCAGCGGCAGGAGATCAAGAAGACCAAAGCGCGCAGCACGGTCAGGTTCCTGCACAAGCAGCTTGACACGCTGAGCCGGCAGCTCGCGGCGTCGGAGGAGAAGGTCCGCGTCTTCCGGGAGAAGGAGCAGGTGGTGAGCCTGCCCGACGAGGCCAAGAGCCAAGTCGAGCGCCTGTCGAGGACCCAGGGCGATCGTGCCACCATCGAGGCGCAGCGCTCGGCTCTCGCCCAGCTGCTGGCGGAGGTGCCCGTCGGGGCGGAGCCGAAGAGCCCCACGGCGCCGTCGCCGTTCCGGCGGCTCGCCGCGTTTCCCGCGCTCATCAACAACAACACGGTCGCCTCGCTCCTCAGCACCCTCACGACCCTGGAGAACGAGCGCTCGGCGCTCCTGGTGCGCCGCACCCAAGCGGATCCGGACGTCAGAAACCTCACCAGTCGCATCCATGAGGTGGATGAGCAGTTGAAGTCGATCACGACGACCTACCTGGCGGGCCTGACCCACCAGGTGACCGCGATGGACCAGTCGCTCAAGAGCTTGGGCACCGATCTCCAGAAGGTACCAGCGAAGGAGGTCGAGTTCGCCCGACTGGAGCGGACGCCCGCGATCCTGCAGGACATGTACAACCTGCTGCAGACCAAGCTCAAGGAGGCCGAAATCGCGCAGGGCGTGGATGATCCGAGCATCGGCGTCGTCGACCCGGCGGTGCGGCCGGAGCGGCCCATCCGGCCCAAGCCCGCCCTCTATCTGGCCGCGTCAGTGCTTCTCGGCCTCATGCTCGGTGTCGGCACGGCGTTCGGCCGCGACCTCACCAACAAGGCGGTGCGGAGCCGGGCCGACGTGTATCAGGTCACGGGCATGCCGGTGCTCGGGTTCATTCCGCGGATCCGGCGTGCTCGCAGCCGGCGATTCCAGCGGGCGCATCCGCCGCTCCACTTCGCGCCCTCGGATCTCACGGCCGCGCGACACCGCGTCGGGGTCGGGGTTCGGCCACGTCTCGTCAGTCCGCTGGGTGCCCGGCTCATCGGCTCGTCCGACGGGGCGAGCGACGCGGCGGTCGAGGAGGCGTACACCAGACTCGAAGCCAACATCCTCTTCTCGAGACCGGAGGAGCGGCTCAAGACGCTCATGTTCACGAGCCCGCTTCCGGGTGAAGGCAAGACGCTCAGCGCGGCCAACCTCGCGATCACGCTGGCCCGGAAGGGCATCCGGGTGCTCCTGATCGACGCCGATCTCCGCTGCGGCGTCATTCACCGATTGTTCGACGGCACCAAGGGGCCGGGCCTCGCCGAGGCGCTATCGGGGCGGGTGCGCATCGCCGACGCGGTGCGCAGCGTGCCGCTCGGCGCCCGCGGCCGGCTCGACGTGCTCGGCCGCGGCGGCAGGCCGGCATTCCCGAGCGCGCTTCTGGGCTCACGGTCGATGGGGGAGCTGATCGCCGAGGTGAGCGCGATCTACGACGTCGTAATCCTGGACTCGCCACCGCTCAACGTGGTGACCGATGCGTCGGTCCTCTCGGCCCACGTCGACGCCGTGATTCTGGTGGCCCGCGCCTGGGTGACCGATCTCGAGGCTCTGGCGTACGCGGTGGAGCAGCTTCGTTCCGCGCGCGCCCCCGCGATCGGTGTGCTGCTCAACGACATCGATCCACACCGCGACGCGATGTACGACGGAGCCTACCGCTACCTCGAGCGGTCCGAGTCCTATCACGCCGAGACGGCGGGCGCGGGTTGAGCGCACCGAGGAGCGACATGGGCGCCCTCGCAAACGAAACGAAACGCCCACCGCGCCCCTCGAGGGGGGAAGCCTCGCGCCCGCTCTTGCCGGGTCCGCGTCACGCGACGGTGCCGGTGCAGGTCTGGGCGACGCTGGATACGGTGGTGGCCCTCGGCGTCTTGGTCGCGGCGCTGGTGCTCCCCAACGTGGGCGTTCTCGCAGGCGGGATCGAGGCGTTTCTCGCGCTCCGGATCACGGTCAAGAACCTGCTGCTCTTGATCGGGTTCGTGATGGCCTGGCCGCTTCTGTTCCACGCCTGCGGCCTCTACGGTAACCGCGCGAAGTACACCTGGAACGAAGAAGTGGTGCAGGTGTTCAAGGCCTGCGTCATCGGCAGCCTGTGGGCGCTGGCCTTCGCGCTCACCAGCGAGAGCGGCTCGTTCGGGCTCGGCGCCGTCGCGTACTTCTGCGGCGGGACGATCGGCGCAACGCTGCTCGCCCGCGGCGCCGTCCGCGCGCTGACGCAGGCGATGGTGCCGAACGAGCGCAAGGTGATCATCGTGGGCAGCGGGCCGCGCGCGCTTCGGCTCCACGAGCATCTGAAGAGCGGCGAGCACGGGTGCGAAGTCCTGGGGTTCGTGGATACCGACGTCCAGCCCGCGCTCTCGGCGCACGGCTGGCTGCCGATGGGCGGCTTGGAGGAGCTGGAGCGGATCCTGATGCGGCAGGTGGTGGACGAAGTGCTGGTCGCGCTTCCCATCCGCACGCACTACGAGGACATCCAGCGCGCCATCGAGACCTGCGAGCGCGCGGGCGTCCAGGCCACGTTCTTGGTGGACGTGTTCCAGTCGACGCTGTCGCGCCCGAGGCTCCGGGCTCAGGCTGGGCCGGTCACGCTGCTCACCATGCTGACCGTGCCGGACGATTACCGGCTGGTCGTGAAACGCGGCTTCGATCTGGTCGGCGGCGCGCTCGTGCTGGTGCTGCTCTCGCCGGTGATGCTGTCCGCCGCGCTGCTCGTCAGACTCACGAGCCCGGGGCCGGTGTTGTTCATCCAGGAGCGCTACGGCCTCAACAAGCGGCGGTTCCGCATGTTCAAGTTCCGCAGCATGGTGGTCGACGCCGAAGCGCGGCAACGCGACCTGGAAAGCCAGAACGAACAAGCGGGACCGATCTTCAAGATCAAGAACGATCCGCGACTCACGCCGATCGGGCGCTGGCTCCGCCGCACCTCGATCGACGAACTGCCCCAGCTCTTCAACGTGCTTCGAGGCGACATGTCGCTGGTGGGTCCGCGACCGATGAGCCTTCGCGACGTGGGACTCTTCTCCGAGGCGTGGCTGATGCGCCGCTTCAGCGTGCGTCCCGGCATCACCGGGCTCTGGCAGGTGAGCGGGCGCAGCAACCTGAGCTTCGAGGACTGGGTCGCCCTCGACCTCAAGTACATCGACGAGTGGAGTCTCGCGCTCGACCTGGTCGTCCTCCTGCGCACGCTTCCGGCCGTGCTGCGGGCAACGGGGGCGGCATAGCATGCGAGCGATCGTGGTGTACCGGGACATCCTGCTTCCGGCGTCGGAGACGTTCGTCCGGACCCAGGCGGAGGCGCTGACCGGGTTCCAGGCGTACTACGTGGGCTCGCGCTCGATGCCGGGGCTGCCTCTGCCGCCGGATCGCACCATCACGCTCAACGAAGGCACGCCGCTGGGCCGCGCCCGGGAGCTGGTGCACAAGGCGTCAGGCATGTCGCCCTCGCTGCGCCGCCGCCTGCGGGCGATCAATCCCGCGCTGGTGCACGCCCACTTCGGGCCGGACGGGGTGCTGGCCATGCCGCTGGCCCGGGCGCTTCGCGTGCCTCTCGTGGTCACCTTTCACGGCTACGATGCCACGATGCGGGACGAGGAGATGGCGCGCTCGTCGCTCCTGGGCCGCGCGTTCGTGCATCGGCGGGCGCGACTGTGGCGGGAAGCGGCGGCGGTCATCGCGGTGTCGGAGTTCATTCGTCGCCGGGTGATCGCGCTCGGGTGCCCGCCCGAGCGCGCGGTGGTGCAGTACACCGGCATCGATCTCGATTTCTTCCAGCCCGTGCCGGACAGCCTCCGGCGGCCGCTGGTGCTCTTCGTCGGCCGGCTGGTGGAGGTCAAGGGCTGTCGCTACCTGATCCAGGCGATGCAGCGGGTGCAGGCGGAGTATCCCGACGCGGAGCTTGCGGTGATCGGCGACGGCCCGCTTCGCGGCGGGCTCGAGGCGCTGGCCCATGCGGAGCTCAGGAGCGTCCGCTTCCTCGGCAGCCAACCACCCGAGGTGGTGCGCGCCTGGATGAGCCGGGCCCGCGTCTTCTGCGTGCCGAGCATCACGGCGGACAACGGGGCGACCGAGGGCTTCGGGATGGTCTTTGCCGAGGCCCAAGCGATGGGTGTACCGGTGGTGAGCTTCGCCTGCGGTGGCATTCCGGAAGCGGTGATCCACGGCGAGACCGGCTTTCTGGTGCCCGAGCGCCGCTCCGAAGCGCTGGCGCTCGCGATCAGCCGCCTGATGGGGGACGACGTCCTCTGGCGCCGGCTGAGCGTCGCTGCCTGCCGCCTGATCCGTCAGCGCTTCGACCTTCGACGCCAGACCGAGCGGTTGGAGGAGATCTATCGCGGCGTCATCGCGGCCGGGCCCCCCATGGCGCGCCATCGCGCGGGCACGTCGGCCGAAAGCGTGGGTGTCTCGTGAGCGCGGTGCTCCTGGCCCCCGAACCCGTCGCCGCGGAGCCGCGAGCCGATGCGTACGACGCGTTCCGGCGCCGCCGGTTCTTCGGCTCGCTCGACGGACTCCGCTGCGTGAGCATCCTCGCGGTGATCTGGCATCACGCCGCGATTCCGCTCTCCCGCGCCGACGGGCTGCCGGGACGCGGCTACCTCGGCGTCCAGCTCTTCTTCGGCATTTCCGGGTTTCTGATCACGACGCTGCTACTGCGCGAGCGCGACGAGATGGGGGCGATCTCGCTCCGGGCGTTCTATTCCCGCCGCGCGCTCAGGATCTTCCCGCTCTACTACTTGGTTCTGCTGCTCTACGTGGCCGTGGTGTGGGCAGGCGCGCGGACGAGCGCGGACGGACAGCAGTTCTTCCACAATCTGCCCTACTTCGCGACCTACACCTCCAATTGGTTCGTGCCGCTCGAGGGACGGGTGATCTTCGCCTTTGCATGGTCACTCGCCGCCGAGGAGCAGTTCTATCTGGTGTGGCCCTGGGTCGAGCGGGCGATGGGCGGTGGACTCGGCGCGGTGGGCGCCATGCTCGGGCTCGTTGGCGTCCACTTGGCGGTGCTCGCCGGCCTCTTGAACGGGGTGCTTCCCGCGGGCTCACTCCCGCACGTGGTGCTCGCGAGCGTGGCGATGCCGATCTGCTGCGGCGTACTCGCCGCGCACCTGCTCCACTCGCGCGCGGGCTTCCGGCGGGCGTGGCCTTGGATCGGCGCCGGGTGGTCGGCGCCGCTCTTTGCCGGCCTCACGCTGGTGCTTGCCGGTCTCAGAGGCGGCTCGATGCCGGTGTGGCTCGCCGACACGCTCCTCGCCCTCGCGATGGTCGGGGTAGTGGCGGCCTCGGCGATCCGGGAGGATCATCCGCTCGCCGGTCTCTTCGCCGCCCGGCCGGCGCGGGCGGTCGGGCGCGTGAGCTATGGGATGTACCTGCTCCACATGCTCTGCTTCAACGTCGTCTCGCGGATCTTCGGTTTCGGACGCACGTCGGCGCCGGTGCTCGCCTTCGTCACCACCGCACTCGCGGCCTTCGCCGCTGCGTGGGTCAGCTATCGCTGGTTCGAGAGCCCGTTCCTTCGCCTCAAGGCCCGGTGGAGCCGGCAGGGAGTGTCCGCATGAGAGTGCTCGGGATCAACTGCTACCTGCACGACACCGCCGCGGCGATGGTCGAGGATGGCCGGGTGACCTGGGCGGTGACGGAGGAGCGGCTGTCGCGCGTGCACAAGGACGTCGGCTTTCCACGCCACGCGATCCAGAGCGCGCTGGCGCACTGTGGGCTGCCGGATCTGCGGGGCCTTGACGCGGTCGCCTTCGGCTGGAACGCGGGCGGCGCGACTCCGCTGCACACGCTGCGGGCAACGCTCACGAACCAGATTCCCCGCAGCCGGCGGATGATCGCCAATTCGCTCTTGTCGACGGTGCGCGAGATCTACCATGGGAATGGGCGGCTCGATCTCGCTCGGATGTTCGGCTCGCTGGACGGCGCCCGGCTGCTGCACGTCGATCACCACGAGGCGCACGCCTGGAGCACGTACGCGCTCTCGGGGTTCGACGAGTCGCTCGTCGTCGTCATGGACGGCCGCGGCGCGCGGGAGTCGACGGCGCTCTACCACGCGCGGGGCGGCGAGCTGCGCCTGGTGCGCCGATACCTCTGGCCCAACTCGCTCGGGCTGTTCTACGAGGCGTTCACCGACCTCCTGGGATTTCGCCGGCACAGCGACGAATGGAAGGTCATGGGACTGGCGGCGTATGGCGAGCCGACCGCGAATCTCGACGGCCTGCTCCGGGTCGTGGAGGGCGGCTACCAGGTGAACGCGCACGCGCTCGCCGGACGCTGGTGGAACGATCTCTCGCCCCTCATCGCGCGGTTCGGCCCGCGGCGGGATCCCGACCGCGAGATCACCGACGCGGATCGCGGGCTCGCCGCGTCGGTGCAGCGGGCGCTGGAACAAGCGGTGTTCGCGGTGGTCAAGGAAGGGATTCGGCTCACCGGGTGCCGCCAGGTGTGCCTCGCCGGCGGCGTGGCGATGAATTCGAAGGCCAACGGCCGGCTGCTCGCGTCCGGGGTGATCGACGACCTGTTCGTGCAGCCCGCCGCCACCGACGACGGCACCGCGATCGGCGCCGCATTGGTCGCCCACGCCGAGCTGGGCGCGGCGGTGCCGCGCTATCGGCTCACCGATGTCTATCTGGGCCCGAGCTTCAGCGACGCGGAGATCGCGTCGGAGCTCGGTCGCTACAAGCTCAAATCGATGCGGGTGACGGAGGTGGAGCGGGTCACGGCGGCGCTGATCGCGCAAGGCTACGTCGTCGGCTGGTTTCAGGGACGGATGGAGTTCGGCCCGCGGGCGCTGGGCAACCGCTCGATCCTCGCGGACCCGCGGCGGGTCGAGATTCGCGACCGGGTGAACGAGTGCGTCAAGTTCCGCGAGCCGTGGCGGCCATTCGCCCCGTCGTGCCTGGCCGAGGTGGCGGGCGAGTACTTCGAGGGCTGCCGCGACGCGCCGTACATGATCGTCACCTACGACGTGGCGCCGAGCAAGCGGTCGGTGATTCCGGCGGTCACCCATGCGGACAACACGGCCCGCGTGCAGACGGTCACGCGGGCCTCCAATCCCCGCTACTGGGAGCTGATCCGCGCGTTCGGCGCCTTGACCGGCGTACCGGTCGTGCTCAACACGTCCTTCAACTTGAAGGGCGAGCCGATCGTCTGCACACCGAAGGATGCGGTCCGAACCTTCTATTCCTCGGGACTCGATTTTCTCGTGATTGGTGACACCATCGTGCCCAAAGCGGAGAGTTGGGCGCACGACGACCTGCACGGCCTCGCCCAGCGAGCCGTTCGGGCGGCCTGAGGAGGGAGACCATGGGATTCGCGCTCGCCACCCGGCTGCATCCGGCAAACGAGCCCCGCGGCCTCACCAGCCCCGGCCGGCGATTCCGCATGCTCGGGATCGAGGTGGACGGCCTCACGCTCGACGACTTTCAGGCGGTGATCGACGAGGCCGTGCGGCTCGACCGCCGCATCCTGGTCACGCATCACAACCTGCACAGCGTGTACATGTTCCATCGCTCGGCACGGATGCGGGACGCGTACGCCATGGCGACGCGCACGGTGATCGACGGCATGCCGCTGGTCTTCGCCGGACGGATGTTGGGTCATCCGCTGCATCGACGGCACCGACTCGCCGTGCTCGATTGGATCAATCCGATGATGGCGGCCGCCGCGGCGAAGGGTTGGCGAGTCTTCGCGCTCGCGGGCGAGCCCGGCGTCGCGCAGCGGGCGGCGTCCCTGCTGTGCCAGCAGCTGACCAACCTCACGATCGAGACCGCGCACGGCTACTTCGACATTCGGCCGGGCAGCGCTGAGAGCGAAGCGATCCTGGCGCGGATCAACGCCTACCGTCCGCATCTTCTGTTGGTCGGCATGGGGATGCCGCGACAGGAGGAGTGGATCGCCGACAACTTTCCACGCCTCCGGGCCAACGTCACGCTGAGCGTCGGCGCAGCGCTGGACTACGTCGCGGGTGAGATTCCAACCCCGCCGCGCTGGACCGGCCAGGTCGGCGTCGAGTGGCTGGTGCGGTTGATGACGACCCCCTCACGCACCGCCCGGCGCTACCTGGTCGAGCCGTGGTCGCTCCTGCCGTTGCTGGCGAGCGATCTCCGCATGGGGCGCACCCGGATGGTCGGACGTGCTGCC
>JBGPVE010000076.1:0-11547 GCA_041491545.1 Gemmatimonadota bacterium
CCGGATTCGACCGAATTTGCCAGAGCTGCACCAGGTGCACCACCTCGACCCGCACGGTATCCGTCGGACCCAAGGCCAGCGGCGAGTTCACGGTGAGGGTGGACAAGGTCGGCGACTTGGCGCCGAGATCGGTGGTGACCGCACGGACACCGAGGAAGCCAAGATCGTTGGGCAGCCCGGTAATCGGCTGCGTCGGCACCAGCTCGAGCGTCGCACGCACGATCGACGCCGAATCCTTGAGCAAGGCCGGCCAGGGAAACCGGATCAGAATCCGCGACGACGGTGCTCCACCCAACGTGAGCAGATTCGGCGCGACCGTCACCTGGTTCTTGCTCACGTAGGTATTGAACCGGACTATCGGCGTCACCTTGATGCTCGCCGTGCCGGCGGTGGCCCCAACCGGTTTGGCGTAGGTCGTGAAACTCGGCGCCGCCGCGCTCAGGATGGTGCCGACCCGGAGGCCCGTCCGTCCGGGACCGGCGGCCGCCAAGCCGAGCGTGAGTTGCCTACCGTCCGCGGGCTGGAAGGTGAGCTGGCTCACGCTGGCCCCGCGGAGGATGAGCTTGAGCGTCCCGCTCTTCTGGGTGTCGGGGACGGCGACCGAGCCGATGAGATTGCCCGGGATAAAAGAGGGGCTCGCATTGGCGTAGGTGACCGACCCCGTGTCCAGGTTGCCGGGCAACTTGTAGAGCGCGAGTTGCAGCCCTTTGAAGAGCGAGTCGCGGGCCACCAAGGGGAGATCGAACTCGATCGAGTCGATGGTGTAAGGGAGGAGTGCGTTCACGAACGTGACCGAGTCGGGTCGGGGATCGAACTTCACGATGCCGAAGCTCGTGTCCGTCGCCGTCGGAATGCCGCTGCCCACCAGGAGCGAGCCGCCGGCCAGCCGCTGCACGTATCCGGTGAATAGGCTGTCTTGATTTGGTAGAGCGACGAGAATCGCTTCCTCGCCTTGTGCCGAGCCACCAGGGCAGAGCTCGGGACACCGACCCGGCTGGGTCAGCTGCTCCTGGCACGCGAAGGTGCCGAGCGCGAGCAGCGCAACGAGGGCGAAGCGGAAATCTCCGAGTCCCGTCATCCCATGGACTCCCGCGTGAACGGGACCGGGAGCAGCTCGTCCATGCGCCAGCGCAACAGACGCTCGGGGCCGACCGCCGCCACCTCGAAATCACGCCCGAATTCGGCGAGGGCCTGCCGACAGGCGCCGCAAGGAGCCGCCGGAGGATCGGAGTCCGAGACGACCACGGCGCGCCGAAACCGGCGGGCGCCCGCGCTCACCGCCGCGCAGAGGGCGGCGCGCTCCGCGCAGATCGTGAGACCGTACGAGGCGTTTTCGACGTTGCAACCGACGTAGACGGTGCCATCCTCGGCCTCGAGCGCGGCGCCGACGGGATACTTGGAATAGGGCGCGTAGGCCCGCTGCTGGACGGCTCGCGCGGCCAGCACCAACGCATCATTCACTCCACACCTCACTAAGAAACGAGACGCCCGCCGAGACCGGCTGAACGCCGAGAAATTCCGCGACCGTTTGGCCCACATCCGCGTAGGATCGCCGGCGCCCGAGCGGCACCGGCCGCACCTTGGGTCCGTACACCAGGACGGGGACAACCTCGCGCGAGTGGTCGGTCGACGGCGTCGTGGGGTCGTTGCCGTGATCGGCCGTAAAGATAATGAGATCGTCCTCCCGCACCCCGCGCAGCAGCCGGGGCAGGGCCTGATCCAGCTCGCGCAGACCCCGATGGAATCCGGCTACGTCGTTGCGATGACCCCAGGTCTGATCGAACTCGATCACGTTGGCGAACAAGAGACCCCGCCGCATGGACAGGAACGCGCCCTCGATCAGCGCGTAGGCGTCGGCGTTGGTCGGGGCATGGATGCTCGAGATGTTCCGGCCCGCGAAGAGGTCGTCGACCTTGCCCACGCCCACCCGCGGCACGTGCGCCGACACCAGCCGATCCAGCAGGGTTTCGCCCGGTGGGGGAAGACTGAAGTCTTTGCGACCCGCGCTGCGCCGCCAGGCACCCGGCGTCCCCGCGAACGGGCGGGCGATGACCCGGCAGACGGCGTGTGGCGGTTGCAGGATCTCCCGCGCGATCTCGCATGCCTTGTACAACTCGGCGACCGGGACGGTCTCCTCGTGCGCGGCCACCTGGAAGACGCTGTCGGCCGAGGTATAGACGATCCAGTCGCCGGTCCGCTGATGCGCGGTGCCCAGCTCATCCAGAATGGCGGTGCCCGACGCGGCCTTGTTGCCCAGGACCCCGCGTCCCGTCCGCCGGGAGAATTCCGCCAGCACCTCGGGCGCAAAGCCGTTGGGGTAGGTCGGAAACGGCTGCTGCAGCAGCAACCCGCAGATCTCCCAATGACCGGTCGTGCTGTCCTTACCGGCGCTCGCGGGCTCCGCGATGCCGGCCGCCGCCGCAGGATCGGCGACGGGATGGACGCCCATGATCTCGGCGCAGCAACCCAGCCCCAGCCGCTCCAGATTGCGGAGCTCGAGACCGCCGACGGCACGCGCGACGTTGCCGAGCGTGTTGCTCCCCAGATCGCCGTATTGACCGGAATCATGGGCCGGGCCGATGCCGAGCCCGTCGAAGACGAGGATCGCGGCACGGCGCATCAGGCGCCAGCCATCGAGAACGCGACGCGGCGACTCACGCGGGCGGATGGTAGCGTCGGGGGACCCGCGCGCCAAGCGCCGTGAGCAGCTCGTAGGAGATCGTGCCGGTCGATTCCGCCTGTTGATCCAGCGAGATGAGCCCCCCGAAGATCGTCGCCACGTCGCCGATAGCGACGTCGTGGTCCGCCGTGAGCGCCACCATCGTCATGTCCATCGCGACCCGACCGACCACCGGCACCACGCGACCGCTGAGCTCGACCGAGCGGGAACGACCCACCGCCCGCGCGATGCCGTCGGCGTAGCCCACGCCGAGCGTCGCGATGCGCGTGGGAGCTTCAGCCAGCCAGGTAGCGCCGTAGCTCACGCTGTCCCCTGCCTCGATCTGACGCAGCGCCACGACCCGCGCACGGAACGCAGCGACCGGCCGCGGCGCCGGACCGCCGGCACCTCCGCCGTACAAGAAGATGCCCGGCCGGACCAGGTCCGCGGTATAGCGTGGACCGCGAAGCGCGGCGGCGCTGTTGGCCGCGTGTACCAGTCGCGGCCGGTGCGGCAGGCAACCGATCGCCTCCTGAAAGCGGCCCCACTGGCGCTCGGTGGCGGCGGCGTCCGTCTCGGGCGAATGAAAATGGGTGAACACTCCCTCCCAACCGGCGGCCGAGCGTAGCAGGTCGGCGGCCGCGCCATACAGCGTAGGATCGTCATAGCGGAACCCGGCGCGCGCCATTCCGGTGTCGATCTCGAGGTGGAAAGGGCGCAACGTTCGGGCGATCCAGGCCCCTAACGCGTCGACGTCGCCGATCGCGGGGCGGATCTCGAACTCGAGGCAGCGATCGATCCACGCCGCGAGCAGCGGCGTGAAGAGGACGATCGGACGAGTGACGCCTGCACGACGGAGATCGGCGGCCTCGTCCACGGTCGCCACCCCATAGCCCCACGGCGCCATCGATTCGAGCGCGCGCGCGACCGCCACCGCACCGAGTCCGTAGCCGTTAGCTTTGACCATCGGCAGCAAGCGCCCGCCCGATTGCTCGGCCACGGTCTCGGCGTTGGCGACGAGCGCGCCGAGGTCGACGTCGACCCAGGCTCGGGCCGTTTCGCAGGGGATTGGCGTGGTCACAGCGCGCGAATCTTAATCCGCCGCGAGGTTTAAATGCAAGAGAATTCAGCGCTTGGACGCGCCCTGGCGATGGTGCGCGACCTTCGGGTCCGCTGCCAATGGGACCGGGCCCAGACCCGGGAGACGCTGCGTCCCTATCTGGTCGAAGAGGTGCTGGAGCTCGATCAGGCGCTGGCCGAAAACGATCCGGGGCAGATTCAGGACGAGCTGGGAGACTTTCTCCTCCACCTCGCCTGGCAGCTCGTGCTCGCGGAAGAGCACGGTGAATTCACCGCGAGCGACGTCGCCGATACGCTGGAGCGGAAGATGAAACGGCGGCATCCACACCTCTTCGACCTGGGCCCGATCGAACTATGGGAGCGCCTCAAGCGGCGGGAGCGAAATCCGGGAACGCTGGGCGACCTTCCGGCCACGATGCCGGATCTGCTCCGCGCCTATCGATTGCAGGAGCGGGCGGCATCGGTCGGATTCGATTGGCCGGACGTGAGCGGCCCGCTCCAGAAGGTGCGGGAGGAGCTGGACGAAGCGGGCCGCGAGCTGGACGAAGAGCCGGTCGATCGGGAAAGACTGCAAGATGAGATCGGGGACCTGCTCTTCGCCGTGGTGAACCTGGCCCGAAAGGCCGGCATTCAGCCGGGGTCCGCGCTCGACCGCGCCAACCGAAAGTTCCGCGATCGGTTCGAGGGACTGGAGCAACTGGCGGCCGAGCGGGAGATCGACCTGCATACGGCCGGCTTGGAAGCACTCGATCGCCTGTGGGACGAGGTCAAGGCTGCCGGGCAGACTCGGTGATCTCGTGAGCGACGCCATCATCTCGGTCACGGACCTTCGCTACAGCTACCGCAAGGGCACTCGCCGGGGCGAGGCGCTGGCAGGCCTCAGCTTCTCGGTCGAGCGGGGCGAGATCTTCGGCGTGCTGGGGCCAAACGGCGCCGGCAAGACGACGCTCGTCCGCATCCTCGCGACGATCCTGCCGCCGGCTTCAGGACGAGCCGTGATCGCCGGCTGCGACGTGGCCGGGAATCCTCTGGGGGTGCGCCGCTCCATTTGCGCCGTGCTGCAGGAGAGCGCGGTCGAGACGCTCTTGTCCGTGTGGGACAACCTCCTGCTCTATGGATACCTGCACGGGTATTCCCGAGCGCGCACCAGGCGCGAGGCCGAACGCGTGGTCGAGCTGCTGGAGCTGAAGGATTCACTCAGACAACGCGCGCTCGAGCTCTCGGGCGGGTACAAGCGCCGGCTCCAGGTGGCCAAAGCGCTGATGGTCGACACCCCGGTTCTCTTCCTCGACGAGGCGACCACCGGCATGGATCCCCTCATCAAACGTCGCACCATGGACGCCTTCCGCGACGAAGCGGCGCGCGGGCGCACCGTACTGCTCACGACGCAGCTCCTCGACGAAGCCGAAGCGCTCTGCGATCGCATGATCCTGATCGATCAAGGCAAGATGATCGCGGGCGGCCGGCTGTCGGAACTGCGCGCCCGCTCGACCAAGGTCTTCAGCGTCCACCTGAGTTTCACCCGCTCCGGCCCCGAGGCGGTAGCCGCCGTCCACGAGCTGGGCGCGCGAAGCATCCAAGAGGACGGTGGCGAATACGAATTGGTGGTGGAGGGCCAGGAAGACGAGTGGCTTCAGAAGCTGGCTCGGCTGTCGGCCAGCTTTCCGCTCGCCCGATTCGAGGTTCGCAGCGCGAGCCTGGAGCAGATCTTCGTCGAGCTGTATGGCGGCTACCCCAGCGAGCGCGGAGCCGGCGCATGAACGCCTTCTACGCCGTGGCATACCGCGAGTACCGGATCCGACTGACCAATCCCATCCTGCCGTTGTGGGATGTGGTCGTGCCCGTGGTCTATTTGATCGTGTTCGGCTCGAGCCTGGATCGGGCCGGATTCAAGCTTACCCTGGGCGCCACGACGACCGACTACCCCACCTTCTTCTTGGGCGGCGTGCTCGCCATGGTCACCTTCAGCGTCGCCATGAACTCGTCGTACGCGTTCTTCGAAGACCTCCAGTCCGGCATCTTCCACGAGCTCTTGACCTACCCCTTCCCCCGGCGGGATCTGCTCCTGGGCAAGCTGGCGTTCAACACGCTGTTCAGCGTTGCGGGCTCCGCTCTGTGCATCGGGGTCGGGGTCTTGGTGCTCGGGATCGCGGTCCCGGCCAGCTCCTGGCTGCCCATGCTGGCGTGGGTGATCCTGGGAACGGCCGGATGGTACTTCGTCTTCTCGTGGCTGTCACTGCGGATGCGCGGCTTCAATGCGTATCACACGGCTACCTCCAGCATGTACCTCTTCCTCATGTTCGTGAGCAACCTCTTCTACCCGGCCGCCACCCTGCCCCCCTGGATTCGCTGGCTGGCCGCGTTGAACCCCATCACGTGGCAAACTGACCTGCTTCGTTACTACAGCGGCGCGCAGCCATGGGCGCCGACGCTGCTGGCTCAGGCCGTGGCGTTCATCGCGTTTCTCTTCTGCGCTTTCTTCTTTGCGAATCGGAAGCTGAACGGACCGGTCGAGTGAGCGCCCCTGCGCTCTAAGGGTAGAGCCTGTAGATCTGCCGCGGAAACGCGATCGCCTCCCGCACGTGGGGAATGCCGCAGATCCACGCCACGGTCCGCTCGATGCCGAGCCCGAAGCCCGAGTGAACGAAGGTGCCGTATCTTCGCAGGTCGAGGTACCACTGGTACGCGGCGGGATCGAGGCCCTGCTCTTGGATGCGTGCCAGCAGTCGATCGTAGTCATCCTCGCGCTGCGAGCCGCCGATGATCTCGCCGTAACCTTCCGGCGCCAAGCAATCATTGTTGAGCACGGTTCGGGGGTCTTCGGGGTTCTCCTTCATGTAGAAGGCCTTCACACCCCTCGGATAGTTGAACACGAAGACCGGACGATCGTACTCCTTGGTGAGTAACGTCTCGTCCTCACCGCCGAGATCGTGCCCCCAGCTCAGATTCGAGCCGAGGGTCCCCAGCTTCGTTACGGCGTCGGTATATGAGATGCGCGCGAACGGGGTCTGCACTCGCTCCAGCGGCGCGGTGTCGCGCTCGAGCTCCTTGAGCTCCTCCTGCCGCCGGTCGAGCGCGCGACCAACCAGGTAGCTCACGAATTCTTCCTGCAGCCGCATGTTGGCCGCCGAATCGTTGAAGGCGACCTCGGGCTCGACCATCCAGAACTCGGTGAGATGTCGCCGCGTCTTCGACTTCTCCGCGCGGAACGTGGGGCCGAAACAATACACTTTGCCGAGCGCCGCGGCCGCCGCTTCTACGTAGAGCTGCCCGGTCTGGGCGAGGTACGCCTTGCCGAGATCGAAGTACTCGGTGGAAAAGAGATTGCCGGCTTCCTCACCGATGGCGCCGGTGAGGATCGGGGTATCGACCAAGATGAACTGGCGATCGTAGAAGAAATCCCGGATGGCCTGCTCGATTTCGTGGCGCACCTTGGCGATCGCGACCTGGCGCCGGCTTCGGAGCCAGAGATGCCGATGCTCGAAGAGAAACTGGGTGCCATGTTCCTTGGGTCCGATCGGGTAGTCGACCGACGGGCCCAGAATCTCGAGATCGCTCACGCCCAGCTCGTATCCACCCGGCGAGCGAGGCTCGGCGCGCACGACGCCGGTCACGGCGACGCTCGTCTCCTGGGCCAACTCATGGAAGGTCGCCCACACCGAATCGGGAACCTCCTTCTTCGGCACGACACCTTGGAGATAGCCCGACCCGTCTCGGAGCACGAGAAAGGCGATCTTGCCGCTGGAGCGGGTGGTCACGACCCAGCCCCGCACGGTGATCGTCTCACCGACATGTGCACCGAGGTCGCCGATCCGCACAAACGCCATAGCCGCTTGTCTGGGTTGGAGTTGAGAGATGAGGAGGGTGGAGTCTACCGCGGCTGCGGGGCAGCGTCAACGCGGAGCCCGTGACCGCTCAACATTGCGCGGCATCACCGCGTATGTGTTGCAGGGCCATCGCATGGCGGGAGCGAAACAATCTATCTTTGCATGTGGCTAACGAGGAACCCATCGATCGTCTCGCCGCCGGTGACCCGGACGCGTTTGGCCGGCTGGTGGCCGAGCTGGTGCCCACCGCTCGCCGTCTGGCCCGTCTCGTCCTGCATAACGAGAGCGACGCCGACGACGCCGTCCAGGACGGCTTCCTGGCGGCGTGGCGCAACATCGCGCGGTACGACCCCAGCCGGCCGTTCCGTCCCTGGCTCATGCGCATCGTGCTGAACGCCGCGCGGGACCTCCGGCGTCGGCGCCACGTGCGAGAGACAGAATCCTTGCCCTTCGACGCAGTCTCATCCACCACGGCGCCCGAACGCGAAGCCGCGCGTGCCCTCCTGCGCGAGCGTCTGGACGAGGCGCTGAAAACCCTCAGCGAACGGGCGCGGCTCGCGGTGACACTCTTCGATGCGGAGGGGTACAGCCATGCGGAGATCGCCGAGCTGCTCGCCGTCCCGGAGGGCACCGTTCGTTCCGACGTCTTTCACGCACGGCGGGCCCTTCGCCACCACTTGATCCCGTTCCTCGAGGAAGTTGGATGAGGCAGCTCGATCCGTTTGAATCCGCGCCGGACCCGGCCTTGGGTCGGCTCCTCCGGGAGCACTTGGACCCGGACGACCACGAGGCTTTCGTGACCCGCGTGCTCGCCGCCATCGGTGCCGCGCATCCAGTCGCCGGCTACTGGGAGTTCGTGGTGCGCTGGTCTCGGCCAGGAATCGCAGCCGCGGTATTGCTGGCGGCCGGGTTGGCGCTGGGCGTCGGCTCGGCGTTCCGCGAGGAGACTGAACCGGTTTCCCTGGCGGAAGCGATCAGTCCGGCGGAGACGGCGGCAGACGTGCTGACGGCCCAGGCTCCGCCCGGCGCCGCGCTGGCACTCACATCGATGTTGGAGCAACCATGATCGGACCGCGCTGGCGTGCGGCGGCGCTTCTCGCCGGGGTGTTAATATTGGGCGTCGTGCTCGGGGCTTGGGGGCACAGGATCCTTCGGCCCTGGCCGTTCGGACCGCGAGGGCGTCCCAGCCGCGAGGTGGTGGTGGCGCGCCTGAGCAAGAAGCTCGATCTTTCACCCGCGCAGCGGGACAGCGTGAAGGCCATCCTCGATCGCCACCACCCGGCCATGGACTCTCTCTGGCGTGAGTATCGCCCGCGGTTTCAGGAGTTGCAGCGGATGATCGGGAGCGAAATCGAAGCCCAGCTCGAGCCGCGGCAGCGAGAGAAGTTTGCGGAGCTGACGCGCCGCATGGAGCAAAGGCGAGGGCCAACGCCGCCTTCCGGCGAGCCGGATGACGGGCCGCATTAACCTCACGCTGGCCCTCGGAATCGTCGCGATCACTCTTCGGGTCACAGCAGTCGGTGCCCAGGAGCGGGTCGTGACGCTGGATGAAGCGATCAAGCTGGCCGCGCAGGTGCAGCCAACCGTCGTTCAAGCCCAGGCCAACGTGCAGCGGGCCCACGCGCAGATGCGCGCCGCAAAGGGTGCCTACCTCCCGACGCTGAATTTTGGCGCGACCGGCACCGAGTCGTACACGGGCGGGGGTAATGTGGTCGATCCCACCTCGGGCCAGATCGTGCCGGGCTCCGTCTCCAACGCGAGCGTCGGGACGACGCTGAGCGCGAGTGTCGATCTGTTCACCGGATTTCGGCGCCGTGCGGAGACGCGGGCGGCCAGAGCCACAACGGACGCCGCGCAGGCGGGCATCGTGGACGCCAGGTATCAGCAGCGCCTTACCACCACCAATCAATTCTACGACGCGCGAGCGGCCGCGGAGCTGGTCCGGGTGCGGGAATCGAGCGTTCAGCTCGCCACGGAGCAACTGCGCACCTCGATCACCAAGCTTCAGGCCGGCACCGCCACCCGCTCGGACACCCTGCGCTCCCGCGTGGCGTTGGGCACGGCGCAGCTCAACCTGGTCACCGCCCAAAGCTCCCTGGCCACGACCGAGGCCGGGCTGGGCCGGCTGGTCGGCGTCTTTGGCCGGGTGAAGGCCGCAGACGACTCGAGCCTCCACCAGACCGGGCCGATCGACACGACCGGCCTTCGAGCGGAGGCGCGCAAGAGCGCGCCGGTGCTGCTCAACGCGACCGCGACGGCACAGGCCGCTCGAGCATCGGTGGCCGCGGCGCATGCGGCGTACTGGCCCACGCTCGCGTTGGGCGCCTCGACCGGCTTTGCCGGCACCCAGAGGCAAGATTACACCCTGAATAACAGCAGCCAGCTCAGACTGCAGCTCAGTTGGAATCTGTTCGACGGCTTTTCCCGGGAGCAGCAGATCGTGCAACAAGAGACCAACGCCGAAGTCGCTGATGCCACGGCGCTCGATGTGGGCCGCCAGGTCGACGCGTCGGTGACCAGCGGCCTGGCCAACCTCGACGCGGCCACCACCCAGGTCACGATCACCGGAACCAGCCTCATCGCGGCGCAAGAGGACCTGCGCGTGCTCCAGGAGCGATATCGCGTCGGTCTCGCGACCATTCTGGACGTGCTGACGTCTCAGGAGTCACTGACACAGGCGGAGGTGGACGTGCTGACCGCGCGCTTCGCGTACCTCCGCGCCAAAGCCACCCTCGAAGCGATCGTGGCTCACCCACTATGAGCGCTTTCAGCCCTGGAATCCGCAGCCGCGGCGCCTCCCACGCCGTCCTCTGGTCGGCGCTCCTGATTGCGATCGGCTGCCGGAAGCCGCCGCCCGCCCCGGTCTACCAGATCGTGCCGGTGGAACGGCGGGATATCGCGGTCTCGGCCCACGCCAATGGCAACGTGCTGCCGGACACGACGGTCGAGGTCAAGACCCGCGCGTCGGGCGAGGTGCTGCAGATCCTGGTCGAGAGCGGCCAGGTGGTGAAGCGGGGCACGCCGCTGCTCCGGATCGACCGCCGCCAGCCCCGCAACGCCGTCGCCCAGGCGCAAGCCGACTTGGATGTCGCCCTGGCCCAGCTGACCAACGCCGAGACCCAGAAAGGCCGGTCAGACGCGCTCCTCGCGAGTCAGTCCATCACCCAGCAGGAGCACGACACCGCGGTGCTCGACTACGCCAACGCCAAAGCGGCCGTCGTGAAGGCGCGGGTGGCGCTGGAGAACGTCAAGATCCAGCTCGAAGACACCGATGTGCTCGCACCGATCTCCGGAACCATCATCGAGGCGGACGTGTCCCGAGGCCAGGTCATCGCCTCGGCCACATCGAATGTGGGCGGCGGCACCACGCTGCTCAAGATGGCCGACTTGAGCCTGGTGCAAGTCTCCACGCTGGTGGACGAGACGGACATCGGCCAGATCCACCCGGGCCAGCAGGCCACGGTGGTAGTCGATGCCTACCCGAACCGCCCGCTCACAGGCACGGTTCTCAAGATCGAGCCGAGGGACACGGTCGTGCAGAACGTGACCATGTTCCCGGTGAAGGTGCGGATCGACAACGCCGAGGGGCTGCTCAAGCCCGGGATGAACGCCGAGGTGGAGATTCACATCGGCAACCGGCAGAAGGTGCTGGCGATTCCAAACGCAGCGCTCCGCACGCCGCGTGACGTCGGTTCCGCCGCTCAGGTGCTGGGGCTCGATCCGCGGGCCGTGCAGGAACAGATCAGTCGCCGTCCCGGCCGCGCCGCGACGGACACGACCTCGACCCAGGAGCTGAGCGGACGGCCGGCGGCTGGAGCGGACGGACAGGGCGGACAGGCTGCGCCGGCCGGACAAGGCGGAGCGAGGAGCCAGCGGCCCCAGGGCGCCGGGCAAGGGACCGGCACGGGAGCGGGAGGTGAAGCCGGAGCGGGAGGTGGAGCTGGAGCCGGAACTGGAGCGGGAGCCGGAGCGGGAGCCGGA
>JBGPVE010000077.1:0-11434 GCA_041491545.1 Gemmatimonadota bacterium
ATCGGCGACGTCGGCGATCAGCCCTTCCTGCAGGAGCTGCCGCACTCGCTCGTAGCCCAGGCCGCGGATGTCCATCGCTCCGCGCGACGCGAAGTGGACGATGGCCTCGAGCACCCGCCCGGGACAGGTGGCGTTCGGGCAGTAGCGCATGACTTCGTCGGCCGGGTGCTCGACCGGCGTGCCGCAGGCGGGACACTTGTCCGGCATGACGAAGACGCGCTCGTGGCCGGTCCGGCGGTCTCGGACCGGCCCCACGAGCTGCGGGATCACCTCGCCCGCCCGCACGACCTCGACCCAGTCGCCGATCCGGATGTCCTTCTGCGCGATCAGATCCTCGTTGTGCAGCGTCGCGGCCGACACGGTGACCCCACCCAGCTCGACCGGCTCCAGCTCGGCCCACGGATTGAGCGCGCCGGTGCGACCGACGTTGATCTTGATATCGCGGAGCTTCGTGATCGCGACCTCGGGCTCGAACTTCCGCGCGATCGCCCAGCGCGGCTCCCGGCCTCCGACGTCGCCCAGCTCCGGATGGAGGCTCAGCCGATCGGTCTTGACCACCACGCCGTCGGCTTGGAAGGGCAGGGTATCGAGCATCTCCTCCAGCTCCGCAATCCGCTGCCGCACCGCCTCGAGATCCGGGTGCCGCTGGCGATGGGGCTCCACCTGAAAGCCCCAGCTCTCCAGGAGATCGAGCGCCTCCCAATGGGTCTTGATGTCCAGCTTGCCCTCGATCGCTTCGATTTGGAATACGAACATGCGCAGCCGCCGCGCCCGCGTGATCTTGGAGTCGAGCTGGCGCAGGGCACCCGCCGCCGCGTTGCGCGGATTGGCGAAGAGCGGCTCCCCTTGCGTTTCCCGGAGTTGATTGACCCGCTTGAATGCTGCGAAGGACAGATAGACCTCGCCCCGGATCTCCATCAGCCGGGGATGCCCGGAGCCTCGGAGCGAGAGCGGCACGTCGGAGAGAGTCTTGAGGTTGGCGGTGACGTTCTCGCCGATGATGCCGTTGCCGCGGGTGGCGCCGAGGATGAGCCGGCCCTGGTCGTAGGTGAGGCTGACCGCCGCTCCGTCGATCTTGACCTCGCTGGTGTACCCCGCGGTGCGCACCTCGGAGACGAGCTTGGCGCTCCGGTCCTCCCAGGCCGCCAGCTCCTCGTCGCTGAACGCGTTGGCCAGCGAAAGCATGGGCCGGCGGTGGCGCACCTTGGCGAGGGCGCTGGCGGGCGCGGCGCCGACGCGCTGGGTCGGACTGTCGGGGGTGGCGACCTCTGGATGGGCGGCTTCGAGGGCCTGCAACTCGCGGAAGAGGCGGTCGTATTCCGCGTCGGAGATCTCCGGCGCGTCGAGGACGTAGTAAGCGTGGTTGGCGCGATCGAGCTGCTCTCGGAGCGCCCGGGCCCGCCGCTCCACATCCGCCGAAGCGGACCGCGGGCTCACCGCGCCATGGCCTCCTGCGACAGCACCGTCATCGCCACGCCCACGAGGCGCTCGACCTCATCGGTGCTCGCCTTGGCGAGCGCGCCCTCGCCCCAGGGCTCTTCCTTCTGGGCAAAGGCATCCAGGAGCCGGCGGAGGAAGCCAACCAGCGCGGTCCGCTCCCGGTCGGCCGCACGGCCGACCGGGTCGTCGCCCCGGCGCTGCTGCAGCCGCTCGAAGCGGTGCGCGTTGCGCAGCGCTTTGGCCGTGAGACTCGCAATCACCTGGCAGAACTGTACGTCGATCTCGGTAAAGGCGGGGCCGTCGCGGAAGGTGCGGAGGAAGATCGCGCCGATGGCGGCGCCCCGCCACGTGATCGGAACGACCGTGATGTTCTTTACGCGGCGCATGGCGAGCGAGTCGCGGGCGTGCTCCAACGAGGGGTCCGTGGCCACGTCGGGGATGAACACCGTCTGCCCGGTCTGGAGCGCCCGGCCCAGCTCGGGATACCGTGCCAGGTCGACCACGTAGTTCCGGATGCTCGGGTCCTCGTAGGTCGCCACCAGACGCACCGTCTCGCCGCCCCGCTCGGCCAGGAAGATCGAGCAGCGATCCAGCCCGAACGCCTCGCCGAGCCGCCGAGCCACGGCCTGCACGATGTCGACGAAGTGGAGCGACCCCGCGATCTCCTGGAGAATCTCGACCACGGCCAAGAGATGCCGCCGCTCCTGCTCCAGCGTCGCGACCCGGGCTTGTAAGCGCTCGACTTCGTCGGCTGCGGGATATGCGGTCGTCATGGGCCCCACCCGGATGAGGAGAACAGAGATACATATAATAGACCGGCGGAGGGCCAGACGGGCAGTGGGCGCCCGATGTATCGGATTCTCGGTGTCGCGAAGGTTGACGGCCCTCTCCCCTCGATCTAGCGTTCCAGCCAGCTGGCTAGGGTTCCAGCCAACTGGTGTTCCAACCAATGCACGGATCGCAGCCGGGCCAGCGGGCCCGATGCCACTTGGGGGATGTCGTATGGATTCGAGCGAGGACAGCATGAACGAGGTGGAGATGGAGGACAACGACAAAGGTGAACGGCGGGCCGCCAGCTTCATCGCCGGCCTGCTGTTGGGGGCCGTTCTGGGCGCCGGAATCGCGCTTCTCGTCGCCCCTGACAAAGGGACCAGGACTCGCCAGCGGATCGGCAAGCAGATGCGGTCGTTGGGGGAGAGCGCCAAGGAGGGCTTCGACGACGTCGCTCAGCAGGCGACGCGCGATCTGCTGCGCCGCCGCCGGCGCCTGCGGCATCAACTCGACGAGTTGGCCCGGGAAGCCCGAAAGACGCTCGCCGACGCTCGTTGAACTTCGCTCAGGAGTCGCCTTTCTTGCCGGCGATCTTCTGCCGGAGTGCGGCGGCCTCCTCCTTATACCGGGGGTCGAGATAGTCGCGGATCGGGAGCGTCTCCAGGGTGTCGATCTGGGCCCGCGCACTGGCATAGCGCTTTCGGTCGGCGTAGATCGTGGCCAGGTCGAGCCGGTGGAAGATGCGCTTGGGGTCGAGCTCGACCGCGCGCTCCAGGTTGGCGATGGCGTTGTCCCACGACGCCTGCTTGAAGACGCTCGCGCCCATGAAGCTCTTGGCCAGGAAGCGGCTCAGGCCGGAGAGTCGCATGATCTCGGCATTCCACCGGCCGAGGACGTGGTAGGCGCCGTCGTGGGACGGATCGAGGTCGATCGCGCGGAGGCTGGCGTCGCGAATCTGGGTCGCGAGGCGGATCCGCTCGCTCTTGCCCTTGGTGAGTGCCGTGCGGCCGAGCACGTTGGCGAGGATGAAATAGCCGTCGGCTTTGGTGCTGTCCGCCTGGACCGCGCGGCGCGCATACCGCTCGGCGCGGGCGTAGAGTGAATCGCGTTGGGGGCTCTTCACGGCATCGGGGGTTTCCATCCCGAGATTGATCAACGCGAGCGCGGCGCGCCAATTGGCCTGGTAGTTGGTCGAATCGACCTGGAGCGCGTCCTCGAATTCGCGCAGCGCAGTTGCGGGGTCCCGTGCCGTGAAGGCCGCGACGCCGCGCGAGATCGCGTCCGCCGGCGCCGAACTGGGGGCGGGGGCGCTCTGTGCGGCGACCGCCTGAAAGCTGAGACTGAACGCGACCGCGACCGTTGCTCCGACCAAGCGCATGATTCACTCCTGATGCCCGACTCGTGATGCTCGACAGCTCGCCTTCCGACGAGGTCGAATGGTTGTCCCCTCCCTGATCCGACGCAAGCGCGACGGCGAAGCCCTCACTCCAAAGGAATGGGCCGGCCTCATCGAGGGTTACGTCGCGGGTCACATCCCGGATTACCAGATGTCGGCCCTGCTGATGGCGGTTGTCTGGCGCGGGCTCACCGCCCAGGAGCTGGCCGCCATGACCGATGCGATGATCGACTCCGGCAAACGAATCCGATTCGATGGCCTCGCGCAACCGGTGGTCGACAAGCACTCGACCGGCGGCATCGGCGACAAGGTCTCACTCCTGATCGCGCCCATGGTCGCGAGTTGCGGCGTCGCGGTGCCGATGATGTCGGGTCGCGGGCTGGGTCACACCGGCGGAACCTTGGACAAGCTCGAGTCGATTCCCGGCTTCCGCACCCAACTCTCACTTCGCGAGGTCGAGGAGCAGGTTCGCCGCATCGGCTGCGCCATGCTGGGTCAGACGCCGGAGATCGCGCCGGCGGACGCGCGACTCTACGCGCTCCGGGACGTGACAGCCACCGTCGAATCCATTCCACTCATCTCGGCCAGCATCATGTCCAAGAAGCTGGCGGAAGGCCTGGACGGATTGGTGCTCGACGTGAAGACCGGCTCCGGGGCCTTCCTGCCCGATTCCGACCAGGCGCTCGAGCTGGCCCGCGCCATGATCGCTCTCGGGGAGACGCGTGGCTGCCGCACGGTGGCACTGCTCACCGCCATGGACCGGCCGCTCGGCCGGGCCTGCGGCAACGCGCTCGAGGTGGAAGAGGCGTTGCAGGGGCTGGCGGGCGAGGGTCCAGACGACCTGATGGAGGTGACGTACGCGCTCGGAGTCGAGATGCTGATGGTGGCCGGTGTGGAGACCGACCGGCGCGCGGCTTGGACGCGGTTGGAGGAGAGCGTATCGTCGGGAAAGGCGCTGGAGACGCTCGCCCGTGTAATCGAAGCGCAGGGCGGGAATCCGGCGCTGATCGAGGACCCCGGCATCCTGCCCCAGGCGCAAGCGGTCGAGGTGTTCCGCACCGAGACCGGTGGTTGCGTGAGTGCCGTCGAGCCGAAGACGATCGGCCGCGCGATCGTGGAGATGGGCGGGGGCCGTCAAACCATCGACGACGCCATCGATCCGTCGGTCGGCTTCGTGATCACGGTCAAACCGGGCGATGAGGTGACGGTGAATCAGCCGCTCGCCTCGGTCTTCGCGCGCGACGCCGGCGGGATCGCGATCGGAATGAACGCGCTGCGCCGCGCGATCGTGATCGGCGGCGAGCCGCGGCCGCTGCCGCTCATCTCGCATCGCGTGACGGCGGCGGGAACCGAAAAGCTGTGAGCTGAACGATGCCGATCGTGTCCGGTCCGGTGGGAACGCTGGCGGTCGCCGTCATGGCGGTGACCGGGCTCCTCGTCTGGCTCCTCAAGCGTCGCCGATATCCCGGTCCCCGCCTGCTTGACGAGGAGCCGGACGTCGACCATCGGGAGCTGGAGGCTGCGGAAGAGGAGGTTCGCCGCTACGACGCGTCCCGCAGCATCTGGCGATCGACCCCGCCGAGCGACCGAGAGCGATGACGAAGCAACCCGGCTCGGCGCCCGACCCGGCACACGATCCGGGGCCGGCGGCGGCGCGGGCCCGAGCCGATGCCGTGCCGATTCACGACGCGACGCCGGTCACACCTCGCACCGGCGGCAGCATTCTGGTGGGCACGGCCGGGTGGACCGATCGCACGCTCACGGCAGCCGGCGTCTTCTACCCGTCCGGCGCGGACTCCCCTGAAGCTCGGCTCCGCTACTACGCGAGCCGGTTTCCCGTCGTCGAAGTGGACTCGCCCTATTATGCGCTCCCATCGCGGGAGGCCGCCGGGCTGTGGGTCGAGCGGACGTCGCCCGACTTCACGTTCGACGTGAAGGCCAACGCACTCATGACCGGTCAGCCGAGCGAGGTCAGTCGGCTGCCCAAGTCGCTGCGGGCGGCGCTGCCCAAGGAATTGGCGCAGAAGGACCGCATCTACGGAAAGGATCTGCCCGCCGAGCTGTATGACGCGGTGTGGGAATGGTTCCTGGATGCGCTGGCGCCGCTCCACGCCTCGGGCAAGCTCGGCGCCGTGTTGCTGCAGTACCCCAAATGGTTTCTGCCCAACCGGACGAACCGCGAGGAGCTGCTCGACGCCAAGCGCCGGCTTCGGGACTACGCGGGCGCGATCGAATTCCGAAACCACCGATGGCTCACCGGTCCCACCCGCGACACCACGCTGGCGCTACTCGAGGAGCAGGGGCTCGCGTTCGTGGTGGTGGATGGACCCCAAGGCCTCGAGAGCAGCGTGCCGCCGATCGCAGCCGTCACCTCGAAACGGCTCGGCGTGCTCCGGCTCCACGGTCGCCGGGCGGACACATGGGAGCGGTCCAACGTGGGCGTGGCCGAGCGATTTCGGTATCTGTACGATCGGGGTCAACTGGAGATGTGGGTGCCCGAGCTGCTGGGCGTCGCCAAGGCGACGGAGAGTATCCACGTGATCCACAACAACTGCTACGCCAACTACGCCACTACGAATGCGCTCGAGCTGACGCAGCTCCTGCTCGACGCCGTTGGCTGACCGCCAGCGTCAGCTGACCGCCAGCGTCAGCTGACCGCCAGCTCCCGCCCGAACTGATCCAGCAGCTCGTCGTCGTAGCGGTCGGCGAGCTGTGCCGCCTGCGCGATCAGCTCGCGCAGCTCCGATTCGTGCATGTCGGCGGCGAACCGGCCGGCGCCGAGCCAGACCTTGCCTTTCCGATCGAGGGAGAAGGACGCGAAGGCGCCCAGCTCGTGATTCAGCTCGAGGAGCCGGCGGTAGAGTGGCGCCGGGTCCTGCGCCGGCGTCTTCATGATGAGGAAGTTCACGTGGACGATCGCATCGCCATCACCCTCGTGCTCTTCGTCCGGCGTGATGAGGGCGACGTAGCCGATCGCCGAGCCGCGGAAGATGGCCCACGCGTCAGGGCCGAGCATGGACGTCCGGGCATTGCCGCCGAGGGCGTCGATGGTGGCCGGGATGGCGTAGCGGAGGTCTGTCACGTTCATAGGATCAGACGTCCAGTGTGAGACGGTCGGGGGCGGCAGGGGGCCGGCGATGGATCAGGGGGAAAGATACATCGAGTCGGTGCATGGCCGTTCAAGTGTCCTTCGGTCTCATTCCCCTACACGTCCAAATTGCTCACATACTTCGCGTTCCGCTCGATGAACTGCCGCCGCGGCTCCACCTCGTCCCCCATCAGCTCGTCGAACAGCTTCGACGCCTCCACCGCGTCTTCCATCGTCACCCGGAGGATCGTCCGCGTGGCGGGATCCATCGTGGTCTTCCAGAGCTGATCCGGGTTCATCTCGCCCAGACCTTTGTACCGCTGGACGTTGATCGAGCCCCGACCATCCCCGTTGAGCCGCTTGGCGTATTCGTCCCGCTCCGCCTCGGTGTAGGCGTAGAACTCTTCCTTGCCCTTCGCCACCCGGTAAAGCGGCGGCTGCGCGATGTAGACGTAGCCCGCGTCGATCAGCTCCTGCATCTGCCGGAAGAAGAATGTGAGCAAGAGCGTCCGGATGTGAGCGCCGTCCACGTCGGCGTCGGTCATGAGGATGATCTTGTGGTACCGCGCATCCGCCAGTGTGAAATCCTCGCGCACGCCGGTGCCGATGGCCGTGATCATCGAGCGAATCTCTTCATTGCTCAGGATCTTGTCGATCCGGGCCCGCTCGACGTTGAGGATCTTGCCGCGAAGGGGCAGGATCGCCTGGAACTGACGATCGCGGCCCTGCTTGGCGCTGCCGCCGGCGGAATCGCCCTCGACCAGGTACAGCTCGGTCATGGTCGGGTCCGAGATGGAGCAGTCGGCGAGCTTGCCCGGCAGCACGGCGTTCTCGAGCCCCGACTTCTTGCGCACGAGATCGCGCG
Organism: Gemmatimonadota bacterium; assembly: GCA_041491545.1. Taxonomy (GTDB): domain Bacteria; phylum Gemmatimonadota; class Gemmatimonadetes; order Gemmatimonadales; family GWC2-71-9; genus DASQPE01. Next base: position 7,561 of record JBGPVE010000077.1, read on the forward strand.
CCTTGCGGGCCGCCTCACGCGCGCGGGCGGCGCTCACCGCTTTCTCGATGATGGCCCGCGCCACCGGCGGGTGCTCCTCGAGATAGCTGCCAAGATGCTCGTTCACCACCTGCCGGACGATGCCCTCGACCTCGGAGTTGCCCAGCTTGGTCTTGGTCTGTCCCTCGAACTGCGGCTCCTTCACCTTCACGTGGAGCACGCAGGAGAGTCCCTCGCGAATGTCCTCGCCCGAGAGCGTGAATCCCTCCTTCTTGAGAAAGTCCCGCTTCTTGGCGATGTCGTTGATGGTGCGGGTGAGCGCCGACTTGAATCCGGTGAGGTGGGTCCCGCCTTCGTGGGTGTTGATGTTGTTCACGAAGGTGAAGGTGTTCTCGTTGTACCCGTCCTCGTATTGCAGCGCCAGGTCGACGTCCACGTCGTCCTTGACCGCGTTGAACGCGATCGGCTTGGGGTGGGTCGGCCGCTTGTTGCGGTTGAGCCACTCGACGAACTGGATCAACCCGCCCTTGGCGAAGAAGGTCTCGCTCTTGGCCGGATCGTCCCGCTCGTCGGTGAGCGTGATGGTGACGCCCTTGTTGAGGAACGCGAGCTGGCGCAGCCGATCGGCGAGCGTCGAATAGTGGAACTCGAGGACCGTGAAGATCTCCGGGTCCGGCTTGAACCGGATGATTGTCCCGGTCCCTTTCGACTTGCCGAGCACCGACAGCTTCCTCACCGTCTTACCACGCACGAACCCCATGTGGTACCGGTTGCCGTCCCGGTCCACCAGCACCTCCAGCCGCTCCGACAACGCGTTGACCACCGAGACGCCGACGCCGTGCAGGCCGCCGGAGACCTTGTAGCTGCTCTTGTCGAACTTGCCGCCGGCGTGGAGCACGGTGAGCGCCACTTCGACCGCCGGCATCTTCTCGGTGGGATGCATGCCCACCGGGATGCCGCGGCCGTTGTCGGTCACGGTGATCGAGTTGTCGGCGTGGATGGTGACGGCGATCGTGTCGCAGAAGCCCGCCAGTGCCTCGTCGATCGAGTTGTCCACCACCTCGTAGACCAGGTGGTGCAGGCCATTCTCGCTGGTCGACCCGATGTACATGCCAGGTCGCTTGCGCACCGCCTCCAATCCCTTGAGGACGGTGATCGATTGCGCGTCGTACTGCGCGTTGCCGTTATCTGGTGTCTCTCGCTCTGGTTTCGCCATGTCTCCCGCTCGTCAGGGTTGGGGTCGGTCCAATGGACCGGGCACCCAGCGAATTGCCTTTACTCGTCCCGACCGGCCCGCGTTGAGCCGCGCCAGAATCCGAGGTGTCATGAGTCCCAATTCGGTGGCCCACGGCGCGCTCGCGACGTGGACCAGCAGCATGGCGTCGGGCGTGATGTACTGCGGCGCCGTGACCGCCGCGATCTGCGGCCCGACCAGCACCGCCCACTCTTCGATGATCGCCGCCTGCTGGACCCGTTTGGTGAGCCCCGCGCGCTTGAGGTAGCTCGCCAGGGCATCGCTGAGCGACGCGGGATCGTGCTCACTCACGTCGCGTTACCTCCTCACTCGACCACACTCGACGTGCCAGATCGGTCGCTGCATGTCGGGCGGCAGCTCGTCCCGGCGGGGCGCCGTGACGAAAATCTGCGTGACGCCCAATTCGACCAACCGCCGCGCAAGCCGGGCCTGACGCTCGCGATCCAGCTCGGCGAAGACGTCGTCCAAGAGAAGCGCCGGCTGCGTGGCCCGTGCTTCGGCCAACGTGACGATCTCCAGCAGCTTGAGCGCCACCGCGGCGGTGCGCTGCTGGCCGGTCGAGCCGAGGCTTCGGAGCGGCCGTCCGCCGATCTCGAGCGCCAGATCGTCGCGGTGGGGACCGACCGTCGTGGTTCCGCGGGCCTGATCCCGCGGGAGCGCCGCTTGGAGCGCCGGCTCCCACGCCCCTCGCTCGGCCAACTCCGAGTGCCCCCGGTATCGGAGGCAAACCGACTCGCTCTCGCCCAGCGCATCCAGCTCGCCGGCAAACCGATCGGCCCCATGAGCCATCCACTCGAGCCGCCGCTTCACCACAGCGGCACCGGAGTCGGCGAGCGCCCCGTCGAAGGCGCGGGCCACGTCGACTCGTCCCTGCCGAAGCGCGCTGTTTCGCTGCGCCAGTGCCGCCCGGTATCGCGTGAGCGCCGTGAGGTACGACCGGCCCGCCAGCGCAAGCATGCGGTCGAGATACCGCCGCCGCTCGGGCGCCGGACCCGACGCGAGGCCCACGTCGACCGGCAGGAAAGTCACCGCGAGACAGTGCCCCACCGCGTCCGCCAGCCGGGGGATCTCCTCACCCCCGATCGTGACCCGCTTCCGTCGAGCCGCTGCCGTGTAGGTCGTCACGACGCAGGTGCGATCGGTGCCCGCGCTCGCGCACACCTCGACGTGGAAGCCCGGCCCCCCGAAGCGACCCAGCTCCTGATCGGGCGCGCCTCGGACCGAGCGGAAGAGCACCGGGTACGAGAGCGCCTCGAGCAGGTTGGTCTTGCCCTGTCCGTTGGCGCCGAGGAGTGTGACTCCCTCCGCCGGCAGCTCGCAGTCGAGGTCGTCCAAGTTGCGGAAGCCCCGAACCACCAGACACTCGAGCTTCGCTGGGGCGCCCATAACCCTTAAAAATAGACGGTTGGGGAGTGGAATTGCAGGGTTTTCGGGTTAGCTTTCTCGCCACTTCCGTCATGTTCGATCCCTACATTTACGCGCTTACCCTCGGTGGGGTCGGCCTCGGCGCCATGGCGGTGCTCGGGCTGGGCTCGCATGGGCACGGCGGGCACGGGCATGGCGGGCATGGGCATGCGCACGCTGGGCACGGCAGCGGGACCCACCCGCAAGATACCCACACGCACGGCGTGTCCGACCGCGGTGAAAGAGCGGCGAGCGGCGCCCGCTGGTGGCTGTTGCTCCTCTCGCCCCGAGTCGCCTTCAGCCTGCTGGTGGGGTTCGGCGCCGCCGGGCTCGTGCTCCGCAGCATCCTCGCCGGGCCCTGGCTTGTGCTCGCCGCGGTCGGCGGCGCGGTCGGGTTCGAGGCCCTGCTGGTGCGCCCCCTCTGGAATCTGCTGCTTCGATTCGCCTCCAAGCCCGCGCTCACGCTCGATCACGGCGTCATGGATGAGGCGGAGGCGGTGACCGCGTTCAATCGCGAGGGTGACGGTCTCGTCAAGCTGGTGGTGGATGGCCAGGTGGTTCAGCTCCTCGCCACGCTCGTCGATGCCGACCGCGCGGCCGGCGCCCGAGTGCGCGCCGGCGACCGGTTGATCGTCGAGGTCGTGGATTCCGCCCGCCAGCGCTGCACGGTGTCCCGGCGGGCTCTATCTTAGCCCCTTCGTCCTTCTCGTAACCTCTCCAGGAGAGTTTGGCCATGGACATCCTCGTTCCCGGGCTCACCATCGTCGGCATCGTGTTCGGTGTCCTCGTGGTGCTGCCGCTCCTGGTCAGCAGCGTTCTGCGCAACGTGGAGGCCGGCTCGATCCGTCTGGTGAGCTGGCTGCACGGCTCGACCGTCATCTACCGCGGACCCGGCAAGTCCAAAGAGATCCCATTGCTCACCACCGGGACGACGATCTCGAGCAAAGTGATCAACGTCGATCTCGACATCACCGATCAGACCGCCGATCTCGACGACACCGGCACACAGCGCCCGATCAAGGTGCGAGTGCTGGCGAGCGCCATCGTCTCGGTCGGCGACAGCGATGAGCTCATCAAGACCGCGGCCAACCGCTTCTTCGCCAAGCCCGAGCCGGATCAGGTCTCGACGCTGACCGATCTGCTCTCCAGCTCCGGCCGCCGCGCCATCAACCTGCTCACCCACGACCAGCTCTTCTCGGCCAAGACCGCCCAGCGCGCGTTGCCGGCGACCACGGG
>JBGPVE010000078.1:0-11355 GCA_041491545.1 Gemmatimonadota bacterium
AACAGCACTTCCCCGGCGAGCGTCGGCTCCATCAGCTCGATGGCGGCCGCGGCCTGGCGCACGTCCACATGGGCGAGGATGAGCGCCAGGGTCTGCGGGTGCTCGCCGCGCAGCACCCCGAGCAGGATGTCGGGTGCCGCCTTCTTGAGCCGATTGAGGCCGGTCGGATGCATCGCGTCGCGAATGCGCTCGAGGATCGCCCGCGCGCGCTGCGTGCCGACGGCGGCCTCGAGAATCTCCTCGGCGTATTCGACGCCGCCCTGCGCCACCGAGTGAACCGCCCGTGCCACGTCGCGATACTCGGAGAGCACCGAATCGACGGTTTGGGTCCGTATCGTGCCGAGCGTCGCGATCTCGCGGGTGATCGTCTCGACCTCGGCCGGGGAGAGCAGCTGCATCGCCTTCGCCGCGTGATCCTTGCCGAGCACCATGCAAAGCACGGCGCTCTTCTGAGCGCCGGTGAGCTGTCCGGAGAACATGCCCTTCGGGAGCGCCAGCGTCATTGGGCCGGCTCCGTCATCCACGCTCGCATCACCTGGGCGGCCGTGCCCGGCTGATCGGCCGTCTCGGATTGGATTCGGGTACGGAGCTGCTGCGAGACGCTGGGCAATCCGGGCGGCTCGTCCGGCAGCGCCGCTTGCGCCGAGGCGAACTGGCCGCCGCTCCCGTCGGTTCCACGCGCCGGCGCCTTGAGCAACCGGAGCCCCAGAACGAACGCCGCCGCGATGCCGACCAGCATGATGGTGGGCCGGCTGAACCGCTCGACCACCACCAACACGTCGCCCTTGGGCGCCGCCTCGGCGACCGGCTTCTGGACCACCGCCACATTGGTATCGAACGGCATCGACGTGAGCGTCAGCCGATCGCCGCGGGTGCTGTCGAGTCCGATCGCGTTGCGGATCGCGCCGTCGAGCCGGGTCAGCGCCGAGTCGGACGCGCCGACACCGGGCGCGCCTTTCCCCAACGCCTTCTGATCGACCAACACCGCCACGGTGAGGCGATTGATGTTGCCGGTGGAGCCGATGATCCGCTCCACCTTCTTCGAGTTCGAGTATTGGTTGCTGATGATCGTCTGGTTGCCGCTGCCGTCTCCCGTCGGATCGTTCGTCGTCTCGCTCTTCTGCTCGGTGCTCAGCACCTGGCCGTCGGGATCGTACGACTCGACCGTCTTCTCGACCTGCTCGAAGTTGAGCTGCGCCGCGACCTGTACCCGCGTGTGGCCCGGCCCCAAGACCGTGGCGAGGAACCCGTCGACCTTCTCGCCCAGCTGCTTTTCGACCGAGCGCTGGAGATCGAGCTGACGGGTGGAGAGTCCGAAGGTCCCGTTGTCCGAGGGAACCGAGAGCATCCGACCGGTATCGTCCATCACCGCCACGTTCTGCGGCGGCAGTTGCTCGACGCTGTTGCTGACGATGTACGCGATGCCCTGCACCGCGTCGGGCGCGAGCATCATGCCGGGCCTGAGGCTCAGCACCACCGCCGCCTCGGCGGGCCGGTCGAGCTTGCGGAGCGGACTGTTCTCGGGAAGCGCCAAATGAACCTGCGCCCGTTCCACGCCCTTGATCGTGCCGATGGTGCGGGACAGCTCGCCCTCGAGTGCCCGGCGATAGGTGATGCGTTGCGTGAAGTCCGTCATGCCCCACGATGGCTTGTCGAACAGCTCCATGCCCGGTCGGCCGGATACCGGCATGCCGTCCTTGGCCAGGAGAACCCGCGCGCGGGCCAGCTCCGACGTCGGCACCATCACCTCGCTCCCGCCGGCCTCGAGCCGATACTGAATGCCGCTCTTGGTCAGGCTCTCCGTGATCGAGCTGACCGAAGCCAGCTCGAGATCCCGGTAGAGCGTGACGAACGTCGGGCCCGCGGCCCAGCGGCTCCCGACCCAGAGCAGGGCCAGCGAGCCCGCGAGCAGGCCCAGCCCCAGGAAGCGGCGGGTGCCGCCGTTGATCAGGCGGGCGGTGTCGGCTATGACGGTCGGAAGGTGAGTCGCCATGGGTGATACGGCTTACCTTGGCTCAGGTCTGGGTGTTCATCACCGCGCGATATGCTTCGGTGAGTTTGTTTCGGATCTCGACCAACATCTCCACAGCGATCCCCGCCTCCTCAGTGGCCGCCATCACTTGATGGAGCTCGACGGGGTCGCCGCGAAGAAATGACGCGATCATGTCCTTGGACTCATCCTGCAGCGACGAGGCATCGTTGATGCCTCGGGCGAGCAGATCCTTGAACGAAGGACCGCCCGACGTCTCCTCCAGCGGCGACGTCGTGCCCTGCAGCGGCAGGGAGATCGCCGCATCCGGTCGGATCGGGATGGTCATTGGCTCACGCTCTCAGGTCGATCCGCTGGCCGATCGGGCCGTCACTCGACGGCGCCGCAGGGGCGCGAGCGTACGTGATCGGCCCGAGAGCCGCCTGCCGCTGGAAGAAGCTCCGCTCCTCACTCGTGAGGATGCTCCAGAGCGCGGGGTCACTCCCCGCCGGAACTTCCTCCGCGGCAGGCGCCGCTTCACGCGTCGGTCGTACCGGCGCCGCCGCTGGGAGCGCCGCCGCGGTCGGGTGCCCGACCCGAGCCGGCGCCGGGATGTGACCTGGCGCGGGAACCCCCGACGGCACTCCGGACACACTCATCGTTCAGTCTCCTCGGCGATCATATGTCCAAGGCCCGCTTGAGCATCTCCTTCGCCCCCTGGAAGACGCTCGCATTGGCCTCGTGCATTCGCCGCGCGATCATCAGATCCACCATCTCGGTGGCGATGTCCACGTTCGGCATCTTCACATATCCGTTCTGATCGGCGTCGGGATGCCCGGGATCGTACACCATGCGGCCCGGCGTCTGGTCCTCGGCTACACGCGACGTCACGGCACCCTTTCCCGCGGTGCCTGAAATCGTCGTCACGCGACGGCGGTACGCTCCCCCTTCCGGCGTGCGGGTGGTCTCCGCATTCGCGATGTTGGCCGAGATGGTTTCAATGAAGGCCTGCTGCATGCTCATGCCGACGGCGCTGGTCGCCAGCGGTCGGAGCAGCTGGCGGATCGGCCGCGGCCAGATCGGATACCCGGGGCCGATATTAGGCATTGCTGCGGAAGGCGGTGCGGATCCCGGCGTAGGCGCCCTGCAGCAGCTTGGCGCAGGCATCGTAGCGGAGCTGCGTGTCGGCCAAGGCGGCCATCTCCTGCTGCAGATCCACGTCGCTCATGCGGCCTGGCTTGCCGGTCTTGGCGGCCAGCTCGGCGGGAAAGTCGCCCGCGGCGCTCGTGGTGGTCGCGGCGGCGACGCGCGCGGCGATCCCGCGATGCGTGGCGCTCGTCTCCTCGAGCCCTCCGCGGAGCATGGCGACCTTGGTGTCTGGGCCGAACAGCGATCTGATCATGATGCTGCCTCCTCCGGGCGAAACGGTTTCGTTCGCGCCCGGAAAAGGCAAACGCCATACCGCGCGCGGACGAGGCGCACGATCTGGCGTCGAAGAGCGAATTAACTAGTTGCTGCGGAGCGGCTTGGCGACTAGCGCCGAGGCTCGTGGCGGGTGCCGAACCAAAACGACGCGAGGAAGAAAGTTCCGCCCGGCTCGCACCAATCTTCCGCCATCACCCGGCGGAAGCGGTACTGACTGCGCTCAACTCGAAGTATCGACCGGCGGCTCGGCGAGTTGAACGGCAGCGGCCGTTGCCGAGGTTTCGGCCGTCGCCGAGGTTTCGGCCGTCGCCGGGATATCGGACGGCTTAGGACCGTTGAGCTTGTTCCGGAGCGTCCGCTCGCTGATGCCCAGGAGCTTGGCCGCGCGGGTGCGGTTCCCGCTGGTCGCGGCCAGCGCGCGGTCGATCGCGCGGCGCTCGATTTCGTCCAGATCGAAGATGACCGGCTCGGCCGACATCGGCGGAACGGCCGGTATCGGGAATCCGCTCGGAATCGGTTCGGCCGGCGCCGATGCCGGCGCCAGCTGCGGTCGCGGGGCGGACGCCGGCGGCGCCATTTCGGGTAAGGCGGGCCCCTGCAGATGCCCGATGAAGTGCGACGGCAATAGCGTGCCGTTCCGCGAGAGAATTACCGCCCGCTCGATCGCGTTCGCCAGCTCCCGGATGTTGCCGGGCCAGGAGTAGCGCTGCAGGAGCTGCAGTGTCTCGGGCGCCACCGCCGCGACCGGCATTCCCAGACTCTCCGCCGACCGCTGCAGCATGTAGTGCACGAGCCGGGGCACGTCGTCCACCCGCTCCTTGAGGGATGGGGTCCGGATCGGCATCACGTTCAGTCGATAATAGAGATCGCTCCGGAACCGTCCCGCCTCGACCTCGGCCTTGAGGTCGCGGTTCGTGGTCGCCACCAGGCGCACGTCCACCTTGATCGACTGGGTGCCGCCCACTCGCTCGAACTCCTGCTCCTGAATCACCCGGAGCAGCTTGGATTGCAGGTCCAGCCGCATCTCGGAGATCTCGTCGAGGAGCAGGGTGCCGCCGTGCGCCCGCTCGAACGCGCCCGCCGTCCGCACCGTCGCGCCGGTGAACGCACCCTTCTCGTGACCGAAGAGGGCGCTCTCGACCAGCCCTTCGGGCATCGCCGCGCAGTTGATCGTGATGAACGGACCGTCGGCCCGCGGGCTCTGGTCGTGAATTGCCCGCGCGAACAACTCTTTGCCCGTGCCCGACTCGCCCTGGAGCAGTACCGTCGCACGGGTGGGCGCCACGGCGGCGATCGTCTCCATGACCCGGCGGAACGGCTCGCTGTCCCCCACCAGCGTGCGGGTCGACCGAAGCTTCTTGATTTCGGTCCGGAACGACTCGTTCTCCCGGCGCAACCGCACCACCTCGAGCACCTGGTTCACGGCGATCTCCAGCGTCTCCGCCCGGATCGGCTTCGTGAGGTAGTCGATCGCTCCGCTCTTGATCGAGATGACCGCGTTCTCGATGCTCGAGTAGCCGGTCATGATGATGACCGGAATCCGGTGCCCCTCCTTCTCCAACATCCGGAGCAGGTCGAGCCCGTTCAAGTTCGGCATCACGTAGTCGGCGATGATCAGATCGACACTGGTCCGGCCGACCGTCTTGAGCGCGTCTTCCACGGTCGAGACCAGCAGCGGCCGGTGTCCGATCTTGCTCAGGGTGTGCTCGAGGACGACGCCAACCGAGGGTTCGTCGTCCACACAGAGAATGGTGGCCATTGCCTCTCGTTTCGGAGTCGATCCGGTCACCGCACCTTCGGGGGAGGCGTCGGCGGTCTAAAGTTTGCCAGTATCCGGTCGATACCGGCAAATATTGCCCTGTAGCCCCTTCTATGGAAGGCTTTGCTATGCGGATCTCGAACATGAACCAGCAGCAGTCGCTGCTGCGCGACCTGCAGGCCCGGCTCGTCGCCATGCAGGAGGCCCAGCGCCAGCAGGCCACCGGCAAGCGGATCGACCAGCCGTCCGACGATCCGGCCGCCACCGCGGAAGTCCTCCGGACCACGGTCGATCTCTCGTCGATCGCCCAATTCCGCAAGAACGCTACCGCCGTCCGAACCAATCTCTCGGCTGAGGATGCTGTCGAGACCACGCTGGGCCAGCTCCTCGGCGACGCCAAGAAGGTCGCGATCGGCGCGGCCTCCGCCTTGCCCACCGATCCGCTGCGCCAATCGGCCATCACCCAGCTCAATCTCTTGATCTCGGAAGTGGTCGACCTGGGCAACACCCAAGTCGGCGGGGAATACATCTTCGGCGGTTTTCGGACCGATGCGCCGCCATTCCAGAAGGGCGCCGGGCCGGCGGTCACCGGGAGCACCGTAGGGAGCACGGAGGCGACGGTCGTGCTCGCGGGCACCGCGGCCCCCGGGGTGTACCAGCTCGCCAACGACGTCAGCGCCCCCGGAAGCGTCACCCTCACCAACAGCAGCGATCCAACGCAGACCGAGACGATCACCGGTGTCACTGCGGGGACCACGTCGCTCGCCTTTGCGACCCTTGGCGTGACGCTCAACCTGGGAACCGGCTGGTCGGTGGCGACCGGAACGGCGCCGGGTAGCCTGAACGGCGACACCATCGCCGTGGCCAATGGCATTTCCTATCTGGGCGACGACAACGCGCGCCAAATCGAGGTTGACAGCGGCAGCCAGATCGTGACCAACCACTCCGGCGGTCAACTCTTCGGAAATGCGCTGGGCGCGCTCCAAGCCCTCGTTCAGCAGCTCGGGTCCGGCACGTCCGCGGCCGTCAACGGCGCTGTGCCCACCATCGACGCAGCGCAGCAGGAGGCGCTCGGCCTCCAGACCGAAACCGGCGTCATCCTCAAGCAGCTCGATGCCACCTCGGCCGCGATCACCAGCCGGGAAACCGGTCTCTTGAACCGGCGAAGCACGGCCCAGGACGTCGACCCGAACCAGGCCGCGGTCCAGCTACTGGAGGCGCAAAACAGCCTGCAGGCCGCCTACGCGGCGACGGGCCGAGTGCTCAGCTTGTCGTTGACGGACTACCTGAAGTAGGGAAAGCTACGCCAGCGTATTGATGAAGACTCCCGGTAGCGTGCCGAGGCCGTCGGTGGTGCCGAGCGTGCTGAAGACATTGGGTGGTGGGGTAAGCGAGAGTGCCGAGGCCGCCGTGGAAGCCGGGCTCTCGGTCGTGGAGAAGACCCGCAGCGAGTTGTCCGGCGCACCATCCTTGAGCGGCTGCCAGTTGCCCCGCAACGCGAGATTGTAGACGTAGTCCTTCGAGGAATCGCCGTTGGCCCCCCGAGTCACCCTCAGGTTGTAGGTCCCCTGCTGGAGCTTGAGGTTGTTGTTGCCGATCAGATCCTGATATTGCTTGAACGCGTCGCCGGCCTGGTGGTCGCTGTCCGCAATGACCCGACCCGCCGAGTTCATGAGCTGGTAGCGCACCGCGCCGTCCGGGGCGGAGTCGCCGGCGACCCCGTTCTTCGTATCCTGTTCCAACGCGAAGAGCCGCACGAAGGTATCCGGGGTTCGGACCCGGAATCGGTAGTTGTCCTCCCGGTCGTTCTTGGTCAACGCGCTCGATAGATCGATCCGGTAGGTCCCGTCGTTGATGTCGCCGATGTAGCGCGCGTCGGCCCGGCGCTCATTGGCCACGTCGGTCGACGTCCGGGTCATTACGATCTGATCGGTCATGGCTCCTCTCCTTGTCGATCTATGATTGTCGGCGCCGCCCTCCCGGAGCTTGAGCCGAGGGGGGCTCAAGTTTCTGCCCAGCCGCCCGATACCTCATTGTGTCCGGGGTGGCGTCCCCCGGGGGGCCCCACCTAACGACGGGTCGGGCCAGAGTTGCAGCGCCGAACCGCCGGGCAGAAGCTCCGGCGGCAACAACCACCCAGAATGGGGGATGGCTCCATGGCACAGGACATCACGCTGTCAGCTGCAATGCGGGCGAACTTGTTGAGCCTGCAGAGTACCGCGAGCCTGTTCAACAGCACGCAGAACAAGCTGGCGACAGGCCTCCGGGTCGGAAGCGCCATCGACGACCCGTCGGCGTACTTCACGGCGTTCGCCGCTCGCAATCGCGCGAATGACCTCTCCGCGCGGAAGCAGGAGATGGGCGAGGCGATCCAGGCTGTGAAGGCGGCCGACGCAGGCATCACGGCGGTGACCGGCCTCATCCAACAGATGCAGGGTGTCCTCGAGTCCGCGAAGTCGGCCACCACGGCGAACCGGCAGACCTTGCAGGCCAGCTTCAACACCCTCCGGACCCAGCTCGACCAGTCGGTCGCCGATTCGAGCTACAAGGGCACCAACTTCCTCAAGGCCGACACCCTCACGGTCACGTTCAACGCCGACAGCACCAGCTCGCTCGACATCAAGGGCTTCTCCGCCGTCACCGGCAGCCGTACCAGCCTCAAGGCGAGCACGATCGCCGGCGGCCTCGGCATCTCGACCGCGGGCTCGACCGGCGCCTACTCCTGGGGCAACGCGAGCTTCAACACGATCTTGAAGTTCCACAGCTCGCAGCTCACCGCGGCGCTCAGCACCCTGCGTACCCAGTCGCAGGCGTTGGCCTCCAACCTCGGCGTGGTCACCCTGCGCCAGGACTACACCGACCAGATGGTCTCCGTGCTCAAGGAAGGCGCGGATAAGCTGACTCTGGCCGACCAGAACGAACAGGGCGCCAACATGCTGGCCCTGCAGACCCGTCAGCAGCTGGGTATCGTCTCCCTGCAGCTGGCGAGCCAGGCGAACCAGGGCATCCTCCGGCTCTTCTAAGCCGAGCCCGACGCGCCAAACGGGAAGGGGGCCGATCCGGCCCCCTTCTTCGTTTTCGGGCCCTGAGGCACATGCCTTGCTCTTCTCGTCGGCCGACGTATCCCCTGGGAAAATGCTGCCGGGCCATGGGACCGACTTGCCGCATCGAGCCGCCCATCCGGAACCATTGTCACGAGGCCATCATGACCGACACCGAGCGCGTACGGAGCCTGCTGCAGCAGGGCATCGATCACCACAATGCCGGCCGCCTGACCGAAGCCGGCGAGATCTACCTCCAGGTATTGACGCTGGAGGAGGCACAGCCCGACGCGCTACACCTCACGGGCGTCGTCGCGCACCAGCTTGGCCGACACGATCTCGCCGTCCAGTTCATCTGCGAAGCCATCGTCCACGAGGCCGGAGAGCCCGCCTTCTACAACAATCTGGGAACGGCCCTCACCGGCGTGGGGAACGTGGAAGACGCGGAGCGCGCCTTCGCGCACGCGATCCAGCTCAGACCCGACTACGCGATGGCCTGGTTCAACGCGGCCAACCTGCACGAGTCCCGCGGCAATCACGCCGCCGCCGTCGAGTGCCGGACGCGCGCGGTCGAGTTGGATCCGTCGCTCGAAACGGCGACGTCCGCGGCGTCCTAACCCGCCGCCTTCACCGGGCATGGCAAGCCGGCATTTCAGCTCTGCGGCTCTGCTCCACGAGAGCGGCAACCTTGAGGCGGCCGTCGCGCAGTATCGTCGCGGTGTCGCCCTCGCGCCGGAGCTGCCGGTCGGGCACCTGGTGCTTGGACTCGCACTCGCAAGCCTGGGCCTGCGGGACGACGCGGAGCAGAGCCTGCGCCGCGCCCTCGAGCTCGAGCCGCACTTCGGCGACGCGCACCTCGCGCTGGGCAAGCTTCTGTGGAAGGACGGCGCCCATCTGGAGGCGACCGAGTGCTTCCGCATCGCCGTGCGGTGCGAGCCAGGATCGATCCCGGCGCTCTGTGAATGGTGGAAGGCGACGGACGAGCTTCAGTTGCTCGAAGAGCGGGTCGAAGCCGGGCTCCGGTATGTGGCCCTTCGCCCCGAGCACGTGGAGGCGCGCTGGGACCTGGCACTGCATCAGCTCACCATCGGCCAGCTGACGGATGGCTGGGCAGCGTACGGGTACCGCTGGAAGCGCCCCGCCTATGCCGCCTGGTACTACAACCTGCCCTATCCTGAATGGGCCGGTGAGTCCCTCGAGGGAAAACGGATCCTGGTGTGGCGGGAGCAGGGCGTCGGCGACGAGATCATGTTCGCCTCGTGCTTGCCCGACCTCATCGCCGCGGCGGACCACGTCACCTTCGCCTGCACCAAGCGACTGCTGCCCCTCTTCGCCCGCTCGTTTCCCAAAGCGAGCGTTGTCGATTCCGACCGGATCGAGCCGCCGGTCCCCGAGCCATTCGACGTCGACTACCACTCGGCGATCGGCGCCCTGCCCCGCTACTTTCGGCCGACGATCGCGAGCTTTCCGCGGCGGCGAAGCTACCTCGTCGCGGATCCCGCGCGCATCGCCCTCTGGCGAGAGCGGCTGGGGGCCCTGGGACCGGGCCTTCGAGTCGGGATCAGCTGGCGGAGCCAGTTCATGACCGCCGAGCGCGAGAAGAGCTACACGGCGCTCACCCAATGGGAGCCGATCCTCCGGACTGCCGGCGTCCAGCTCATAAACTTGCAGTACGATGATTGCGCGCTCGCCCTCGCCACCGCGCAAGAGCGCTTCGGCGTCCCAATCCATGCCTGGCCCGACCTCAATCTCAAGAACGACTTCGAAGGGACGGCGGCGCTGATCGCGAATCTCGATCTCGTCATTTCGATCCCCAATTCCGTCGGCGAGCTGGCGGGCGCGCTGGGCCGGCCGGTCTGGCGCATGATTCCCGGCCCGCCCGGTGATTGGACCATGCTCGGTACCGGCCGCCGGCCCTGGTACCCCACGATGCGGGTGTTCGGCGCCGAGCAGGTCGGCGACTGGCCGACGGCGATCGGGCGAGCCGCGGATGCGCTCCGCGCGATGCTCGCCGGCCGCGCGATTCCCGCCGGCGCGGCGAGTGTTCGGGGCTGACGGGGAGACGAGCCGACCATGCGGTATGACGCGCCCCCGGCACCCGCAAAGCCGGAGATCGACCGGTTGCTCCAGCGTGCCGTCGCCCTCCACCAACGCGGCAGCCTGCCCGAGGCAGCCGAACTCTACCAGCAGGTACTCGGCCTCGGCGGCGACCACCCTGACGCGCTCCACCTGTTGGGTCTCCTGGCACACCAGGCCGGAGCGCCGGACATGGCGATCGCGCTGATCGGCCGGGCCATCGCGCTCGATGGAGGCGCCCCCGAATTCCATCTCAATCTGGGGAACGCGCTGCACGCGATGGGACGCTCCGCGGAGGCGGCCGAGAGCTTTCGCCGCGCCACGCGGATCCGGCCCGACTTCGCGCAGGCGCACTTCAACCTCGGCAACGCGCTGCTGGCCCTGCGCGAAGGGCCCGCGGCCGCGGCGGCATACCGTGATGCGCTCCGCACCGCGCCCGACCTCGCGGAAGCGCACCTGAACCTGGGAGCGCTCCTCGCCGACTGCGGCGACTTGCCGGCAGCCGGGGGCCACCTCCGGCGCGCGGTCGAGCTGTTGCCCGATTGCGCGCAGGCCCATCTGCACCTCGGCTTCGTCTTGCGCGGCCTGGACGACTGGCGCAGCGCCGAGACCCATCTCCGTGCGGCGCTCGAGCTGGATCCCAATCTCGCCGACGGTCACCTCCTCCTGGGTGATGTGCTGGTCGATCTGGAGCGCTACCCGGACGCGGAAGCGAGCTACCGCGCCGCGATCGTGTTGCTCCCGAACAGTGCCGAGGCACACAGCAATCTGGGGCGGCTGCTGGAGTTTACCGGACGCCTCGACGAGTCGGAGACGGAGCACCGGCGCGCGCTCGCCATTCAGCCCGAGCATGCCGGAGCCCATTGGAGCTACGCGCCGGCCCTCCTCAAGCAGGGACGGCTACCGGAAGGGTGGGCGGAGTTCGCCTGGCGCTGGCGCGCGGCCGAGTTCCACGCAGCCAGATACCTGTTTTCCCAGCCCGAATGGCGCGGTGAGCCGCCGGCGGGGCGGCACATGCTCGTGTGGGGCGAGCAAGGGGTGGGGGACGAAATCATGTTCGCGTCGTGTCTCCCGGAGCTGATCGC
>JBGPVE010000079.1:0-11322 GCA_041491545.1 Gemmatimonadota bacterium
CTGGAGTCGGGCCTTCGGGCGCTGCAGACGCCGAGTGGGATCGAGACCTTGATCAGCGGGGCGAGTCTGCTGATCGGCTTTCTCCTCGCGACCTGGATCGTCGGGTCGCGGGTGCTCAAGTTGGGGCCGCGGGAGCTGCGCTGGCGACGGACGGGATCTGGCGTCAAGGGCGCCGCGGCGGGCTTCGGGCTCGGCGCCGCGGCCGCCCTGCTTGCCGTGGGCGCCGCTGTCGCGTTCGGGCTGGCCTATTGGTCGCGGGACCGGGGCACGGTGGGCGACTACATCCTCCAGGTGCTCAAGACGACGGCGGTCCTCGCGCCGGCGGCACTGAGCGAAGAGGTCATGTGTCGTGGCCTCCCGCTCGTGCTCATGGCCAAGGTGCTGGGCCGGCCCTCGGCGCTGGTGCTCGTCGCCGGCCTCGGTTTCGCACTGCTTCACGGTTTCAACCCCGGAATCACGTCGCTCGCGCTCGGCAACATCGCGCTGGCCGGGGTGTTCCTCGGGGTGGCGTTCTACGCCCCCGGAGGCATCTGGACCGCCTTCGGCGCGCACCTCGGCTGGAACGCGATGCTCGCGGCGCTCGATGCGCCGGTCAGCGGTCTCCCGTTCGCCATCCCGCTTCTCGACTACCACGCCGGCGGCCCCGAGTGGCTGTCCGGCGGCCGGTTTGGTCCCGAGGGCGGTCTCCTTGCCACCGCCGCGCTGGTCGCGGCACTGCTCGTGGCCCTTCGCTGGGCCAAGGACGAAACGCCATGAAGCGCGCGGCCGTCGTCGGCGCGGGAACGATGGGCAACGGCATTGCCCACGTCTTCGCACAGCATGGGTGGGACGTGGCGCTGATCGACAGCGCGCCCGCGGCGCTCGACCGCGCCCTCGCCACGATCCGGGGCAACCTCGATCGCCAGGTGAAGAAGGGCACGCTTTCGGAAAGCGCCGTCGCCGAGGTGCTGGCCCGTATCCGGCTGGGAGGGACGCTCGAGGCGGCAGCGGGGGCGGAGCTCGTGGTGGAGGCCGCGAGCGAGAACGCCGCGGTGAAGTTCTCGGTCTTCGAGCAGCTCGACCGGGCGGCGGCCCCCGCGGCCATCCTCGCCACCAACACCAGCTCGATCTCGATCACCGAGATCGCCGCCCGCACCCGGCGGCCCGCGCAGGTGATCGGGATGCACTTCATGAATCCGGTGCCGGTGATGCAGTTGGTCGAGGTGATCCGGGGGCACGGCACCAGCGACGCGACCACGGCGACGGTCATGGAGACGGCGCGAGCCCTGGGCAAGACGCCGGTCGAGGTCAACGACTATCCCGGCTTCGTCTCCAACCGGGTACTGATGCCGATGATCAACGAGGCCGTCTTTTGCGTGATGGAGGGCGTGGCGACCCCGGAGTCGATCGACACCGTCATGAAGCTGGGGATGGCTCATCCGATGGGTCCGCTCGCTCTGGCGGATTTCATCGGATTGGACGTCTGTCTGGCGATCATGGAGGTGCTGCAGAAGGGGCTCGGGGACGACAAGTACCGGGCGTGTCCGCTGCTCCGCCGCATGGTGGCGGCGGGAGATCTGGGGCGCAAGACGGGGCGGGGATTCTACTCGTACGGGAAGGACGGGAGCGGGCGGTAGACGGGGGAAGCAGCCCCCGCCTGCTTCCCCCCTCTCCCGCCATCCCCTAGATTCGTTTCAATGTCGGAAGTCATCCCCATCGGGTCGGACCACGCCGGCTTCCATATGAAGGAACGGCTGAAGGCTGAGCTCGAGCGGCTGGGGTACTCGCCGCTCGACCTCGGTGCCTACTCCGCCGACTCGACCGATTATCCGGACTACGCGCACCAGGTCGCGGACCAGGTGCAGCACGGACCATCGACGCGGGGTGTGCTGCTCTGCGCCACCGGTCTGGGCATGTCCTACACGGCCAACCGCCATCATGGCGTTCGGGCCGCGGTTGCCTGGACCCCGGAGATCGCCAAGCTTGCACGTGAGCACAATGACGCCAACGTGCTCATCGTCCCCGCGCGGTTCGTGACCGTCGATGTCGGCGTCGAGATTCTGCAAACCTGGCTGAACACGAGATTCGAAGGCGGGCGTCACGCGCGCCGAGTGGCCAAAATCGATCAGGAGATTGTATGACGCTCGACCACAACGCCTCTCTGCGCGACGCCGATCCGATCGTCGCCCGGTTGATCGACCGCGAGCTGCGCCGCGAGCGCGAGGGGCTCGAGCTCATCGCCAGCGAGAACTTCGCCAGCCGCGCGGTGATCGACGCGATGGGAACGCCGCTCACGAACAAGTACGCCGAGGGATACCCCGGCAAGCGATACTACGGCGGCTGCGAGGTGGTGGACGAGGTCGAGCAGCTCGCCATCGATCGGTTGAAGCAGCTCTTCAAGGCCGAGCACGCCAATGTCCAGCCGCACTCCGGTGCCCAGGCGAACTTCGCCGCGTTCATGGTGCTGCTCAAGCCGGGAGAGAAGTTGATGGGGATGTCGCTGCCGCACGGCGGGCACCTGTCGCACGGCGCGGCGGTGAATCACAGTGGGGTGATCTGGCAGGCGGTGCATTACGGCGTGGACCCGGCCACGGGCCGGATCGACTACGACAAGGTCCGTGAGCTGGCGCTTCGCGAGCGACCCAAGATGATCATCGCGGGCGGAAGCGCCTACGCTCGCATCATCGACTTCCCCGCATTCCGTTCCATCGCCGATGAAGTCGGTGCCTCGTTCCTGGTGGACATGGCGCACTTCGCCGGGCTGGTGGCGGGCGGCCACTATCCGTCGCCGGTTCCGCACGCCCAGATCGTCACGAGCACCACTCACAAGACGCTGCGTGGGCCGCGGGCCGGGCTCATTCTCTGTGGCGCCGATCTCGCCCGGGCCGTCGACAAGTCGGTGTTTCCCGGCACCCAGGGCGGTCCGCTCGAGCACGTGATCGCGGCCAAGGCCGTCGCCTTCGGCGAGGCGCTCACCGACGACTTCAAGCGCTACGGCAAGCAGGTGATCGACAACGCCCAGACGCTCGCGCGGGCGCTGATCGAGCGCGGCTTCGCCATCGTCTCCGGCGGCACCGACACCCACTTGATGCTGGTCGATCTTCGGCCCAAGGGCTTGACCGGCAAGATGGCGGAGGCGGTGCTGGGCAAGGCGGCAATCACGGTCAACAAGAACACGATTCCCGACGATCCACAGTCGCCGTTCGTCACCAGCGGCATCCGGTTGGGCACGCCTGCGCTCACGACCCGCGGCATGGGCACCGCGGAGATGGTCCGCATCGCCGAGCTGATCGACCGAGCCCTTTCCCACCAGGACGACGCCACACTCGCGCGGGTCAAGGCCGAAGTGGAGCACATGACCTCGGCGTTCCCGCTTTATCAACCCGCGTCCGGCGCGCGTCCCCGCGTGCGACGGAGCGCCTGAGCGGCCCGCCGGCTCGGAGAGCGACGATCACGTGAACGAGCTGCAGTTCGCCGACGAGGTGTTGGCGCGAATCCGGGCCAAGGGCGGGCACTATCACGAACGTGCTTACCTTTTCGTGCTGGCGACGGTCGAATACATCCAATCTCGGCTCGATGTTCGGCGTCACGTCACCGGGCAGGAGCTGGCCCTCGCCTGCCGCGACCTCGCGCTCCAGCAGTTCGGTCTGCTGGCACCGCACGTATTGGCGCACTGGGGAGTGACCCGCACGGAGGACCTCGGTCGGGTCGTGTATACGTTGGTCGAGGTTGGCCTGTTGGTGACCCAGCCCGGCGATCGCGAGTCGGATTTCGCCGGCGTCTACGAGTTTGGGGAGGCGTTCACCGAGACGTACGCGTGGCAGGGCGTGCGCGGCGGCTAGCACGGTCGTCGTTGCGGGAGGCGGTATGGAAGGAAGAGACTGGCCGAGATGTATGAAGTGCTCGCAGGGGGCCTTGATCCCGCTGTCGGACTACGGCCGCGACGGCGCTCCAATCACCTACAAGGCCTGGGTGTGCACCAATCCTGACTGCGGGTTCAATCTCCGAATCGACAATGGCGAGGTCTCGTTTGGGCGGACGATTGGGCAGAGTCATAAGTAGGCCTTCACTCCGCTACCCTTTTGGTCCTTCCGGTTCTTTCCCCGCTTGATTCCGCTTCCTGGGATCGCGCCGCCGAGTCCGCGGGCGTCGATCTCGCCACGCTGATGGAGTCGGCGGGGCGGGCGGCTGCTTTAGTGTTGGCCGAACGATTTGCGCCGGCGATCGGGCAAGGGGTGCTGGTGGCGGTGGGCCCGGGGAACAACGGAGGCGACGGGTGGGTCGTCGCTCGGGCGCTGCATCGCGCGGACGTTCCGGTTTGGGTGTCGCCGACGGCGGGTGAAGGGTCGGCGCTTCGGCGAAGGATGGGTGCGTTGGCGCGCGCGGCTGGCGTGCGCGAGGTGGCGCCGGATGGGCCCTGGCCGCGAGTGGGGCTCGCCGTCGATGCACTGCTCGGCACCGGCGCGTCCGGACCGCCCCGGCCCAACATCGCCGCCCTGCTCGAGCGCCTCGGCGATCTGTCGGTGCCCATCGTCGCCATCGACGGACCCACCGGCGTCGACCTCGCCACCGGCACCGTGCACGGCGCCGCTCATGCGGATCTCTCGATCACGTTCGGTGGGCTTCGGCGCGGCCATCTGCTGGCGCGAGACGAAGTCGGTGATCTGGTGGTGGTCGACATCGGGCACCCACCCGCCGCGCCGGAATGGCCCGCGTTGGTGACCGACATCGACGCGGCGGGGTGGCTGCCGCGCCTTCGCGCCGCCGACCACAAGGGAGTCCGGGGGCGCGTCGTGGTGGTGGGTGGTCACGCCGGAATGACCGGTGCCGTGCGGATGGCCGGGCGCGCCGCGTTCGGCGCCGGCGCCGGGCTGGTGCATGCCGTGGCGCCGGCCGAAACGGTGAGCGCGCTGGTTCAGGCGGAACCGGATCTGCAGACGCTGGTCCAGTCCTTTGAAGAGCCGCCCAGCGAGCAGCTACGCGAGCTGGTTGCGCACGCCGACGCCCTGGTGATCGGTCCCGGCCTGGGCCGCGCGCCCGGACGCAGGGAATTCGTCGCCGCGCTGGTGAGCCACGCTTGCGCGGCTGTACTCGATGCGGACGCGCTGGTGGCCTTTCAGGGCGCGACCCTAGAGCTCCGTCGCCTCGCGGAAGGTCGTCGGCTCGTGCTCACACCGCATCCGGGTGAGTTTCGCACGCTCTTTCCGGAGCTGGCCGCCGAGCGCGAGGTGGATCCCTGGGGCGCGGCGGCGCGCGCTGCGGGCGAGGTCGGCTGCACGCTCTTGCTCAAGGGTGTGCCGACGGTCGTCGCTCACGGGGAGGGACCATCGTTGACCGTCGCCGCCGGGAATCCCGGGCTCGCGACCGGCGGCAGCGGTGACGTGCTTTCCGGTCTCGTCGCCGCGGCGCTCGCGCGCGGCCTTGCTCCGGAAATCGCCGCGGCGCTGGGAGCGCAGATCCTGGGTCGCGCCGCGGATCTCGCGGCCCGCCGCGTGAGCGCGCGAAGCATGCGGCCCACGGATGTCGTCGCCGCACTGCCGGATCTCTGGCGCGAGTGGGAGGTTCTCCGGGTGGCGCCGCCCACCCCACGGCCGCCGATCCTGCTGGAGCTCGCGAGACCCCAGGTCGTATAGGATCGATGATCCACGATGCGCTGGGCCCCGGACCCGAGTTCGATCGGATCCGCGCCATCGCCGCCCGGTTGGCCGATCGCGCCGGATCGCTGGGCGACGACTGCGCGCTCGTGCCCGCCGCACCGGGCCTGCTGGCGCTCAGCACCGACGTCAGCGTCGAGGGCGTGCACTTTCGGCGGGAGTGGCTCACCCTCGAAGAGATCGGCTGGCGCGCCGCCTCCGCCGCGCTCTCCGATCTCGCGGCGGAGGGCGCCGATCCCGTGGGCCTGCTCGCCGCCGTCACCTGCCCACGGACCGCCACCGATCGGGACGTCGCCGCGCTGATGGGCGGCGTCGGCGATGCGGTGGCCGCGGTGGGGGGCCGAGTGCTGGGGGGAGATCTGTCGTCGAGCATTGAGTGGAGCGTCGCGGTGACGGTGATCGGTCGCGCCGATCGCCCGGTCACTCGGCGTGGCGCTTCGGCCGGCGACGGGATCTGGGTGACGGGTGCGCTGGGCGGCGCGCGGGCGGCGCTGGTGGCGTGGCAAGACGGCAGGGTCCCGCACGCCGACGCGCGGCGCGCCTTTGCCCATCCCGAGCCGCGGGTGCAGGCCGGCCGCTGGCTCGCGGCGCACGCGGCACGCGCGATGATCGATCTGAGCGATGGCCTCGGCGGCGACGCGGGGCATCTCGCCGCGGCATCGGGGGTCGCTCTCGACATCGATCTCGCATCCGTGCCGGTCGCGGCGGCCGCCGTCGCCGAGGCGAAACGGCTGGGCGTTGCGCCCGCGGTGTTTGCGGCGGAGGGCGGCGAAGACTATGAGCTGCTCGTTGCGCTCCCAAGCGATTTCGGGGCGGACGAGGTGGAGAAGTTCCGTGCCGCGTCCGGCGTCCCGCTTACGCGGATCGGTACCGTGGCGGCCGGCGCCGGCGTCCGCTTTGGCCTCGACGGCAAGCAGATCACGCTCAGAGGGTTCGATCATTTTCGCTGAGTGTCGTCCTCTGCTTTTGCCCCGCGACGCTCGGTTGACGCCGCCCAGGTGCCCGGGTAGGTTGGGCGTTCCTTTCCTTCACTGCGCAATTCCGGATATCGGAGTCCCATGAGCACCATCATCGAGGTTCACGCCCGCGAGATTCTCGACAGCCGGGGGAACCCCACGGTCGAGGCCGAAGTCGTGCTGTCCAGCGGGGCCCAGGGTCGGGCGGCGGTGCCCAGCGGCGCGTCCACCGGCGAGCACGAGGCGGTCGAGCTGCGTGACGGCGACCCCAAGCGCTACGATGGCAAGGGCGTCACCGAGGCCGTGCGAAACGTGAACGAGGTGATCGGTCCCCGGCTCGAGGGCCTGGCGGCCACCGACCAGATCGCCGTCGACGCCGAGATGATGGAGCTCGACGGCACGCCGAACAAGGGGAAGCTCGGCGCCAACGCGATTCTGAGCGTGTCGCTCGCGGTCGCGCGCGCGGCGGCGCAGGATGTCGGGCTGCCGCTCTATCGCTACTTGGGCGGGCCGATGGCGCGCGTGCTGCCGGTGCCGATGATGAACATCCTCAACGGCGGCGCGCATGCGGCGAACAACGTCGATGTGCAGGAGTTCATGATAGTGCCGATCGGGGCGGAGACTTTCGCCGACGGACTCCGCATGGGCGTGGAGACCTTCCATGCGCTCAAGAAGGTGCTGAGCAAGAAGGGCCTCTCGACCGCCGTGGGCGACGAGGGCGGCTTTGCGCCCATGTTGCCGTCGAACGAGGCCGCGCTCGACGCGGTCATGCAGGCGATCCAGGCGGCGGGCTACGAGCCGGGCCGGGATCTCGCCATCGCGCTCGATCCCGCCGCATCGGAGTTCTATCAGGACGGCGAGTACGTCTTCAAGAAGGGCGACGGGACGCGCCGCACGGCGGACCAGATGATCGATCTCTACACCGGCTGGGTGGACCGGTACCCGATCGTGTCGATCGAAGACGGACTCGCCGAAAACGATTGGGAGGGCTGGGCGCTCCTGACCGAGCGCTTACACGATCGGGTGCAGCTCGTGGGCGACGATATCTTCGTCACCAACGTCGATCGTCTCGGGCGCGGCATCGAGGAGGGCGTGGGCAACGCGGTGCTCATCAAGCTGAACCAGATCGGCACGCTCACCGAGACCCTCCAGTGCATCGAGCTCGCCAAGGGTAGCGCCTATGGCGTCATCATCTCGCACCGCTCCGGTGAGACCGAAGACACCTTCATCGCCGATCTGGCGGTGGCGACCGGCGCGGGGCAGATCAAGACCGGCAGCGCGAGCCGCACCGATCGCACCGCCAAGTACAACCAGTTGCTCCGCATCGCCGAGGAGTTGGGCGATCTCGGTCACTACCCCGGCCGCGATCTCTATCCGCTGTGAGCCCCGCCCGCTGGGCCATCGTCGCCGCGCTGCTCATCGCCCTGATCGTGGCGTTCCAGGGCGGCGAGTACAGCACGCTCGATTTCATCAAGCTGACCCGTCAAGAGAAGGATGTGGCGCGGCAGGTGGCCCGGCTGCAGGTCGTGATCGATTCGCTCGCCAAAGTGGCGAACGCGATCGAGCGGGATCCGCGGATGCAGGAGCGGGTGGCGCGGGAGTCGTTTGGCATGATCCGCAAAGGGGAGTTTCTCTACCGGCTGGTGCCGCGGGATAGCCTGTCGGAGCGTGCGCCGTGACGCGCGGACTCACCCACCCGTGGGCCTGGTGCTAGCGGGCGACCACTCCGAAGTTCTGGCTCACCGCGCGCCGCCTTCCCGTCACATCAGACACCAATAGATCGAGTTGGTACGAGCCGGGCGTGAACTTGACCCGCCCCAGCTCCTGACCCACCCGGATGGCGGGGCCGGTGGCGACTTCGGTGCCGGAAAGTCGGATGGCGCGACTGGCGCCGAAGAGACGCTTGAGCCCGCCCGCCGTTTCGTTCTTCGTGATCACCACCAGCACATCGTAGCGGGTGCCTCGCTCCAGCCCGCACACGTCGTAGTGCACGTTCAGATCGGCGCCTTGGCGGACCATGCCGACCGGGTCGACCAGGACATCGAAGGCGCTATTCGGCGGGCAGTGCGAGCGCTCGAGATGCCGGCGGTGAGCGCCTCGCGCGGTGACGAAAGCCACGCCGGCGAGGATGCACGCCGCCGTCCAGAATCGCCAACTTCTCGCCTCGAGCCACTGCCAGACGACGGTGCCGCACGCGGCCAGGATCATCCACAGGTCCGGTGCGCGCGCGCCGATCTGTCCGAGCGCCGTCGAGGTCGGACGCTTCGGCTTTGCGGCGCCCTGAACCGATAACGGCTCGGTCTTAGGCGTTGGCCCACGGCGTGCCGTCGCGGGCGCCGTCGCGGGCGCCGCTGAAGTGCCGATCCCGCTCGCCGCCGTGCTCCCGGAGCCCGTCCCAGTCTCGGCGCCGAGGGCTGTCAACAACTCGCCGGCGTCGCGGAACCGCTCGTTCGGCTGCTTCTGCGTCATCCGCTGCACCGTCGCGAACAGCGCGCGCTCGTCGGCCGTGGTCAGCTCCGGTGTGGGCAGCGGCGTCGTCAGCTGATCGAATCCGATCGCGTAGGCGTCGTCGCCATCGAACGGCGCGTGACCCGTCAGGCACTGATACGCGACGATGCCGAGGCTGTAGATGTCGCTCCGCCCGTCCAGGTCATGGCCGCGCACCTGCTCCGGGCTCATGTACTGCGGCGTGCCGATCGACTTGCCGGTGCCGGTGAGCTTGGCCCCGCTCGGCGCCTTGGCGATGCCGAAATCGGTGAGCACGGGATGGCCGTGCTCGTCGAAGACGATGTTCTCCGGTTTGATGTCCCGGTGGACGACGCCGAGCCGGGCTGCGTAGCCGAGTGCGCCGCCGATCTCGATCAGGAGGCGCCGGATCTCCGCCGGCGCGAGTCGCCCGCGCTGCTCCAGAATGGCCGACAGTGATTTGCCGCGCAGCAGCTTCATGGCGAAATAGCTGACACGGCCTTGCCGTCCAACGCGATGGATCGGGATGATGTTGGGATGCTCGAGCTGCGCCGCGATTCTCGCTTCCTGCTCGAATCGCTCGACGAACTGCGCGTCGAACGAGAGCGAGAGCGGCAGCACCTTCACCGCCACCTCGCGCTGCAGTTGCCGCTCCCGCGCGCGATAGACGACCGCCATGCCGCCCCGTCCCAGCTCGTCGAGTATCTGATACTCGTCGCCCAATGCCTGCCGCACCGCTTCGATATCGGCGAGGTCGCCGGCTCGGATGGCGTCAACCGGGGTCGTGGGCGTGCTGGAGGGTGATTGCGGGTGCAGCTCGGTCGGCTCCATGGATGCACCTGCAAACTGCGGTCGGGTGGAGGCGCCATCGCCGGCCGGCTGGCCCGGGTAGACGCCGCTAAACATCGACTGTGGTGACAGTTACCGGGTCGGATCGTCGGCCTGCTGGACTTCGGAGCGGCGAAAGAGGCAGGACGCATGCCAGGGGTCGGCCCGCGCTCGAGCCGGCAGCTAGAGGCCCTCTACATCGGCGGCGTGCCGAGCGGCCCGCCGTTTACCACCTGGCGCAGGTAGGTCTCCAGGGTCCTCATGGCGAGGATGACTCGCGCGTCGAGCCCCGATCCGCGCGGATCGGCGAGCGCCCGGCGCGCCGCCCCTTTGAGCGGCTGGTCGATGAGCAGGTCGGCGCCCGCCAGCTCCGGGGCCACGCCGGCCTGCGCAACGAGCCGCTCGTAGTTCGCGAACTCCCGGCTCGGCGCGCCCATTCCCAGCCGGCGTCCGACGCGGTCCTTCAGATTGCGCCACCGCCGCGTGGCCGTCGATTCCGCCAAGCCTCGACCGGTCTCCTGCCACGGCATGTCGGCGTAGAACTCCGGGTACGCCGCGCACAGAAATCGCCGGTAGAATGCGCTGCGCATCCGCTGCCGCTCGGTGAGCCCGCCGAGCAGAAGCCGCATCGTCGCCAGGTCGATGCCCGGGACCACCATCTCGCAGTGCCAGCTCAGCGCGAGCCGTCCGGTGATGGTCCAGCGGCGCTGGCCCTGCGACAGGATGAAGCAATCGGTGCTCGGCCCGAGGAGATAGGGCGCGCAGTCCGCTCGTGAGACCTCTGCGACTTCCCGCTGATCGAAGAACGGATTCGCCGTGTATTTGGAGTTGAGGTACACGTCGTCCAACCCGTACCAATTGCGGTCGGCGCCGGGCTCGAGCGCCGCCTTGCCGAAGAGATAGAGCCCGCTCCCGCCGAAGAGCGTGTCGCCGACGCTGTGCTTGAGGCTGACGCCGTTGCCCTCCCGCATCTGCTTCAGCGCGAGTCCCACGTGCAGATGGATCGCGTTCGTCAGGCCATCGGTCTGCCAGATCGCGTGGTCGCGACCGTCCCACCAATTGCTCTCGTCCAGGAAGATCTGCCGATGAGGGATGCCGGCTCGACGCGCGCAGGCGTGCGCGATCGTCATGTCGAACGAGCCGCGGGCACCGAACGTGACCGCGATCTGATCTCGCCCCTGTCGATGCAGCTCGGCCAACACCAGTCGCGAATCGAGCCCGCCGCTCAGGAGAATCGGTGTGGCGCCCGGCCGCGCGCGCTTCGCGATCCCGGCGGACCAGTGCGTGCACAGCTCCCCGATCACTTCCTCCTCCGGGCGCGGCTCCCGCCGAATCTCGCTGAAGGTCCAGTAGCGCGCGCCCGTGCGCCCGCGCGGCGAGATCCGCCAGATGCTGGCCGGCGGCACCAGCTCGATGCCTTTCCACCAGGTCCGCTCGCC
>JBGPVE010000080.1:0-11290 GCA_041491545.1 Gemmatimonadota bacterium
ATCACGGTGGACCTGCCCCGGCGGGCGCTGATCGTGATCACGGGACCCTCCGGCTCGGGAAAGAGTTCGCTCGCCTTCGACACGCTCTACGCCGAAGGGCAGCGGCGCTACATCGAATCACTCTCCACCTACGCCCAGCAGTTTCTCGAGCGGATGCCCAAGCCGCTGGTGGACCGCCTCGAGGGACTGGCCCCCGCCGTCGCCATCGAGCAGCGGAACCCGACCGTCTCCAGTCGCTCCACCGTGGGCACCGCGACCGAAGTCTACGACTACCTGCGCCTTCTCTGGGCTCGGCTGGGAAAGACCTACTGCCGAGCCTGCGGCGCGCCGGTGCGACGCGACACCGCCCAGTCAGCCGCGGACGAGGTTCTGGCCGCTTTGCCCGAAGATGGACGAGTCCAGGTCGCGTTCCCGCTGCCCCCGAGCGCGCGGGTCACCCACGCAGCCGTGGTCGAGAATCTGCGGGCCTTAGGCTTCGTCCGCCTCCTGGCGGATGGCATCGCCTATCACCTCGACGAGCTGCCCAAAGGCCTCGATCTCACCCGCGCGACCGAGCTGCTCGTCGTCGTCGATCGCCTCGCACGCGGACCCGATACGGCCTCTCGCCTCACCGAGTCGCTCTCCACCGCGTTCGGCGAGGGCGAAGGGATCGCCGTTGCGCTGCACGACGGCGGGCGCCTGCGCTTCACCGTCTTCCCCGCCTGCAGCCGCTGCGACACGCCGGCGGCGGTGGTGACGCCCGCGCTCTTCTCCTTCAACAATCCCCGGGGGGCCTGCGCCACCTGCAACGGTTTCGGCGCGACGCTCGAGTACGACGAGTCCCTGATCATTCCCGACCCGAGTCGGAGCTTGAGTGCCGGCGCGATCGACCCTTGGACCAAGCCGCGCTACGAATCGCGGCGCCGCGTCCTGCTGGAGCGGGCCAAGCAGCTCGAGGTCAACCCGAAGACGCCTTGGTCCAAGCTCAAGGCGGCGCAAAAGCGCGAGCTCCTCTACGGTCGCAAGGGCCGCTACCTCGGCATCTTCCCCTTCCTCAAGGGGCTGGAGGAAAAGCGCTATAAGCAGTACATCCGCGTCTTCCTTCGGCAGTATCAGCTTGCCCGGACCTGCGTCGATTGCGGCGGGACCAGGCTCAATGCCGACGCGCTCGCCGTGCGGGTCGGAGACGAGACCATCGCCGCGGTCGCGGCGCGCTCGGTGGACGCCGTTCACCAGTGGCTTCTGGCCCTCAGGCCGACGCCGTTCGAGCGCGAAATCGCGCAGCTCATCGTGGACCAGCTCGACGCGCGGCTCAGCTTTCTCCGAGATGTGGGGCTGGGCTATCTCAGCCTCGATCGGCAGACTCGCACCCTCTCGGGCGGTGAAGCTCAGCGGATCTCGCTCGCCAATGCGCTCGGCTCCCGCCTGGTCGACGCGCTCTACGTGCTGGACGAGCCATCGATCGGCCTCCACTCACGGGACACCGACCGGCTCTTGGCCCTGCTCCGGCGTCTGCGCGACAACGGCAACACCGTGATCGTGGTCGAGCACGACCTCGCCGCCATCCAACAGGCCGACTTCATGCTCGAGCTCGGTCCCGGCTCCGGCGAGCAAGGGGGCCGAGTGGTGCACGCGGGTCCGGTCGAGGCAGCGCAGACCTCGCTCACCGGCCAGTACCTCACCGGCAAGAAGCTGATCGCGGTGCCCAGCGGCCGCCGGCACGTGGGACCGCAATGGCTCAAGATCCGGGGCGCCACCCTGCACAATCTGCACGACGTGGACGTCGATATTCCGATCGGCGCGCTTACGGCGGTCACCGGCGTCTCGGGCTCCGGCAAGAGCACGCTCATCTACGACGTACTGTACCGCAACCTCGAGTCCAAGTTGCACGGCGGCCATTCCGCCAAGTCCCATCTGGGAGAAGCAGTCGGCGAAGTGCGGGCGCTCACCGGCTGGGAGTTTCTGCAGGATGTGCTGCTCGTCGATCAGTCGCCGATCGGCCGGTCGCCGCGGTCGAATCCGGTGACCTACATCAAGGCCTTCGACGAGATCCGCGAGCTCTTCGCCCAGCAGCCCATCGCGCGGCAGCGCAAGTACACGGCGGCGACCTTTTCCTTTAATCTGGCCGGTGGCCGCTGCGAAGCTTGCGAAGGCGCGGGACACGTGCAGGTCGAGATGGTCTTCCTCGCCGACGTCTTCGTGCCTTGCGAGGTCTGCGGTGCGACCAGGTTCAAGCGCGAGGTGCTCGACGTCAAGATCCAGGGCCAGTCGATCGCGGACGTGCTGCAGTGGACCGTCGACGAGGCGATCGGCCGATTCCGCCACCAGCCCAAGCTCGGCGCCGCCCTCTGGCATTTGCAGCAGGTGGGCCTGGGCTATTTGCGGCTGGGACAGCCGGCGACCACCCTCTCCGGCGGCGAGGCGCAGCGGCTCAAGATCGCCCGCGAGCTGAGCGGCTCCGCCAAGCGGGACGGCCGCAAGCTCTACCTCCTCGACGAGCCCACCACCGGTCTCCATCTCGACGATGTGCGCGTGCTGATTCAGGTCCTCGACCGGCTGGTCGACGCCGGCCATACCGTCGTCGTGATCGAGCACCACCTCGATGTCATCAAGCGAGCCGATTGGATGATCGACATGGGACCCGAGGCAGGCGATGCCGGCGGTCAAGTCGTCGGACAGGGCACGCCTGAGGACATCGTCGCCATTCCTGCGTCGCACACCGGCCGCTACCTCCGCCCGCTCCTCCTGCCTCCCGCACCCGCACCCGCGCTCGCCGGGTAGCCACTCCGAAGTTACGCAGTCGAAGCAAAGCCTTTCATCAGCCGTGACGATCCCCCGCGATTCTATCCCAAGCCGCTACTCGGCGATCACCATGAACATTGGGAGGAATCGTGAAGTCATTGGGACCATTCAAAGGATTGGCGCTGCTCGGTGTCGCGAGCGTCGGAATGGCATTCGGCGGATGCAAGTCGGATGACGTCACCACGGCCGCTGCCCCCAGCCTGAAGGCCGACGCCAAGGTGGATGATGCATTTGGACGCCGAGATGCCGTGCCCGGCCTCCACCGCCTCAAGCACGTTATCGTCATCTACCTCGAGAACCACGGCTTCGACAACCTGTACGGCGAGTTCCCCGGCGCCAACGGCCTGGGCTCGGCTTCGAGCGCGGCCGCGCAGGTCGACCTGGGGGGCACGCCGTTCGCCACCCTGCCCACGCCCCCGGGCGGTGCGTTCCCCTCCAACCTGTCGAACGCACCCTTCAACATCGAGCAGTACGTTCCCGCCAACATGAACACGCCCGATCTCGTCCACCGCTTCTATCAAGAGCAGGTGCAGATCGACGGCGGCAAGATGGACAAGTTCGCCGCGGTGAGCGATGCGAAGGGGCTGGTGATGGGTTTCTATCATACCGCCAATCTTCCGCTCGCCGCCGAGGCGGAACATTACACGCTGTGCGACAACTTCTTCCATGCCGCGTTCGGCGGTTCGTTCCTGAATCACTTCTGGCTGATTGCGGCGCGTTCGCCGGTATTCCCCAACGCTCCCGCGAACACCGTCATCCAGCTGGATCCCAGCGGGCTGCCGTCAGCGGGTCACGATGGGTTCGTCACCTCGGACGGTTTCGCGGTGAACACCGCCTTCTCGGTCAACCAGCCGCATCCCGCCACCGTGCCGGCCGAGCGCCTGGTTCCCAATCAGACGTTCGCCACCATCGGTGACCGTCTCTCCGATCGCGGCATCAGCTGGGCCTGGTATTCCGGTGGATGGAACGACGCGTTGACGGGAAATCCGGACCCACTCTTCCAGTTCCATCATCAGCCCTTCGCCTACTTCGCGAAGTACGCTGATGGCACGAAGGCAAGGGCCGAACACCTGAAGGACGAGAAGGACCTCCTCGCCGCGGTCGCTGGTCCCAAATTGCCGGCCGTAGTGTTCGTGAAACCGCTGGGCGAGGTCAACGAGCACCCGGGATACACCAACGTGCTCGCCGGCGAGCAACATGTCGAGGAGTTGATCAACGCGGTGCGGAACGGCCGCCATTGGAAGCACACCGCGATCGTGATCACCTACGACGAGAACGGCGGCTTCTGGGACCACGTCGCGCCACCAGTCGTGGATCGGTGGGGGCCGGGCGCGCGGGTGCCTACTCTCGTGATCTCGCCCTTGGCCAAGAGGGGATTCATCGATCACACGCTCTACGACACGGCCTCCATCCTGGCCCTCATCGAGCGCCGCTGGCAGCTCCAGCCGCTCACCGATCGCGACGCGAAGGTGAACGATCTGACCGCCGCCTTCGATTTCCATCAGGGATTGCCGGACCGGGATGACGACGACGACGATTGAAGACTAGACGACCAACGCTCGGATCGACGCCCAGGATTTCGGCTGCTACAATCCGAGATCCTGGGCGCTCGCTTTGATCAAAGTCCAAGCCTCCTCCACATGCGTCCGCTCGGTGCATCGCTGCCCGACCGCCAGTCGAATCGTGTATCGGCCCCCGAGTGACGTGTGCGTCAGAAAGACCCGCCCGCTCGCATTCACCCGGCCGAGCAGCTCGCGATTGATCTCATCCAACTGTGGATCCTCGGCGGCGACAGCGCCGGGCCGATACCGAAAGCAGACGAGACCGAGGCGCGCCGGAGCCAACAGCTCGAAGTCCGGCGCCGCCTGCACCCAGCCCGCGAACTCGCGCCCGAGCGCAATATGGCGCCGCACCATCGCCTCCAACCCGGCGACGCCATAACTTCGGATGACGAACCACAGCTTGAGCGCCCGGAACCGCCGCCCGAGCTGAATACCCCAATCGCGAAAGTTGACCACGTCGGCGTCGTGCGCCGTCTTGAGAAACTCCGGCGTGAGCGCGAATGTCCGAAGGAGCGCCGGCACGTCGCGCACGAAGTAGGCACTGCAGTCGAAGTTGACCAGCATCCACTTGTGCGGATTGAACACCAGGCTGTCCGCCCGGCCGATGCCCTCGAAGATCCACCGGAGCTCCGGCGCGATCGCGGCCGAGCCGGCGTACGCCGCATCCACATGGAGCCAGACGCCGTGCCGCGCGCAGATCTCGCCGACCGCGGCCAGAGGATCCACCGCCGTGGACGATGTCGTGCCAACGGTCGCGACCACGCACGCGGGCACCAAGCCTTGCGCCAGATCCCGAACGATGGCCGCCTCCAGCGCCTCCGGGCGCATGGCGTATTCGGCGTCCACCGGGATCTGCACCAGATCCTCGAGCCCATATCCCGCGAGCTTGACCCCTTTCGGCACCGACGAGTGCGCCTCGGCCGACGCATACACCCGGAGCCTCGGCCCGCCCACCAACCCAGTCCGCTCCGCCGAGTAGCCGCTGGCTCGCTCCCGAGCCGAGAGCAGCGCCACCAGCGTGGCCGTCGAGGCCGTGTCCTGGATGACGCCGGTGAAGCCCGCCGGTAGCGCGAGCATTCGCGCCAGCCAGCTCATCGTCACCTGCTCCAACTCGGTGGCCGCGGGCGATGTCTGCCACGACATGCACTGCGCACCGAGCGTGGCCGTCAGCATCTCGGCGAGAATCGAGGGCGGGCTGTTGTTGGCCGGGAAGTAGGCGAACCAGCCGGGATGGTTCCAATGCGTCATTCCCGGCAGAATCAATCGCTCGAAGTCGGCGAAGACCCGCTCGAACGGTTCGCCATCCGCGGGCGGATCGCTCGGCAGCGACCGCCGGATCTGGCCGGGTGTCACCTCCGGCACGACGCGCCGCGTCCCTACGTCGCGCAGGTAGTCGGCCATCCAGTCCACGATGGCATGGCCGTGGCGGCGGAATTCGTCCGGGTGCATGGGGTTGGAAGATACGCTCGGCTATCTTTATCCCCCAATGGTCAGGCTTCACATCTTCCGGATAGTGGCGGCCCAGTGGCGGTGAGGCGGACGGGCGGACTGTGGTACGATCCCGCCGAGGCGTGCGCCCACCTCACCGCCGCCGACGCCCGCTTGGCCGAGCTGATCGGGCGCGTCGGCCCGTTCACCATGCGGCCTGAGCCCACCCAGAGCCTCTTCAAGGCACTGCTCGCATCGATCGTTCACCAGCAGCTCTCCGGCAAGGCCGCGGCGACGATTCATTCGCGAGTGATCGCGCTCTTCACGCCGCGCCGTTGTCCGCCGCCGGCCGATCTGCTCGCGATGCCCGACGAGCGGCTCCGCGCCGCCGGCCTCTCGCGCAACAAGACCGCCGCGCTCAAGGACCTCGCCCGGCATACGCTGAGCGGCACTGTGCCCCCGATGGCGCAAGCACACCGGATGGGCGACCAAGAGATCATCGAGCGGCTCACCACCGTGCGTGGAGTGGGACGCTGGACCGCCGAGATGATCTTGATGTTTCGGTTGGGCCGCCCCGACGTGCTCCCGGTCGACGACCTCGGCGTGCGGAAGGGCTTCGCAGTCACGTTCGGCAGTCGAAAGCTTCCCTCGGCGAAGTATCTCACCCGCCGCGCGGCCCGCTGGCGTCCCTACCGGACGGTGGCGAGCTGGTATCTCTGGCGCGCCCTCGATTGAACGCTATCACTCCCGGACGCGGTCGCTCTCTGGGACGCCGTCGTTCGTGAGGAGGCCCGTAGCCGCGACGATCGCCTCGTGGCTACCGGTCAGCGCGAGCAGGTCCCCATCGTGCAACACGACCTTAGCGGTCGGAAAGACGATCTGATCCGTGTTCCCGCGGGACAGGGCGACCGCGGTGGCACCGGTACGTCCGCGGAGGTTCAGCTCGGCGAGGCTCAGCCCCACCGCGGCACTCGACGCCGATACCCGCACCGGCACCAGCGTGCCCAGCCCCGGCAGCATTCGCTGCACCTCCTCCAGCGATTCGGCCGGCGAGCCGCGTCGCCTCGAGTTGAGCGCTTCCGCGACGATCTCGGCGCCGGCCCGCATGTGGCCCTGCAGATTGGTTGCTGTGCGCCAGAAGACGAACCCGAGCAGGGCGAGAGTGGCCGCCACGATCAGCGCCCCCTGAAACGGCGGCAGGAACGGCTGCACCACCGCCAACACCGGCAAGCCGACCACCAGCACCACCGCGATCTGCAGCGTCACCACGAATGCGCGCCTCGGTGCATCGGCCGCATCCACACGGCCCCTCGCGCCGGCCGGCAGTGCCCGCTCCGCCAGCAAATGTCCCAGACGGCGCGAGGAGCGAACGATCCCGAGCCCGAACGGCAGCGCGAACAGGGCCGCGACCCCGAGCACGAGCCACCGGGCCGGCTCGGGAGCGAGCTTCATGGCCGTCTCCAGTAGCGACATTAGCGCCGGCAGATTCACCGACACGCCGATGATGAGCCCGGCAATCAGGATCGCATCCAGCAGCACCAGCCTCACGGCCTTCCGGATCGGCCCCTCGGCCGTTCCCTGCGCGGTCTCGTCGCTGGCCAGCTCCACCCACGATCCATACAACGTCGAGAACGTCTGCAGCGCCCGCGGCAGCCGCCGGTCGACATAGAGCGCAAGCGGCTCCGACGCTCGCACCAGCCAAGGCGATGCGAACGCGGTGACCACCGCCACGGCGACGGCGATGTCGCGGAGCGCGGGCCCGATCCCGCCCAGCCCGGCGCCCAAGCCCGCGATGATGAACGAGAACTCGCCCACCTGCGCCAGGCTCATCCCGGCCCGGAGGCTGATGCGCGTGCCATGGCCCGTGAGAAAGGACCCCGCCGTGACGCCCAGCGTCTTGCCCACCAGCACCACCGCCGTGAGCGCCAAGACCGCGGGCCAATGCGCGCGGACCACGCCCGGATCGAGCAGCATCCCTACCGCCACGAAGAAGATCGCCGTGAACATGTCACGCACCGGCCGGATCAGCGGCTCCACCTCCCGCGCGGCGCCCGACTCGGACACGAGGGAGCCGGCCAGAAACGCGCCCAGCGCCACCGAGTACCCCGCGGCGAGCGCCACGATCGCGGCGACGAACGAGAGGCCCACGCTCGCCACCAGCGTCGTCTCGGGTCGGCGGAGCCGCGCGATCGCGCGGAAGAGGGGCGGGACGAGCAGCGATCCCACAGCGAGCATCCCGGCCAGAAATGCGAGCAGTCGCCCACCCGTCCTGAGCAGTGCGCCCGCCGAGACCGACGCATCCGATACGAGAGCCGTGAGTGCGGTGATGAGGAGAATGGCCACCAGATCCTCGACGACCAGGATCCCGAAGATCAGATCGCGTAGCGGCCGCTCGACTCCCTGGTCGGCCAGAACCCGAGTCACGACCATCGTGCTCGAGATCGCGACGACGGCACCGGTCACCATGCATGCGGACGACGGCCAGCCGAGGAGCTGTCCGACGAGGTAGCCCAGGCTGAGCATGAGCCCCACCTCGACCACCGCGATCAACGTGACCCTCGGCCCGAGCCGGGCCAACTTGCGCAGGCTGAACTCGAGCCCGAGCGAGAACATGAGCAGCACTACGCCCAACTCGGCCAGCGTCTGGATCGTGCCGACCTCAGCCACCAGCGGCACGGGAATGTGAGGCCCCACGACCAGGCCGGCCAGGATGTATCCCAGAACGACCGGCAGTCGCATCCACTGGAACAGCACCGTGGTGACGGCGGCCACGCCGAGCACAGCGGCCAGGTCCTTCAGGAAGAGATGGGCATCGGGCATGCAGGGGAACCCGCCGTCGGCGCAAGGATGAAAGGAGCCCGCCACTCTCGGTGGCGCCCTCTCTGGGTTTAGTTTACGTGATTGAGGGAGGAAACGGCATGACCACACGGATCAGCACGCCATCGCTCGAGCCCAGCGCCGAGTCCGTCACCGCGGTGCAGGAACGACTGAAGCAGTGGGGCTTTCTGCTGGGCGACGACTCGGCGCGGAGCCTGCTGCGCACGGTGCTCGCCATCGAGAGCGCCCAGCTCGACCGCCGAGCCCGCGATGCCGCCACCGCCTGTCTTCGGAGCATCCAGGATGCGGCGGAGGAGGCGCTGGAGATTCTGACTCAGGGCCCCGCGCCGGTGGTGGCGCCCGCGGCTGCCCCGGCGGCGGCGCCTCGGCCGATCGCGAAACGGCCGGAGACGCCAGTGTCCGCCCCACGGGACAAGCCCCGGGACGAGCCGGCCAACCTGGCCCAGATCGTCCGGCAGCGCCTGGGCGACGAGGTCCCGCCCGATGCCGGGGGGTTCGAGCCCGACAGCTTCTCCCGCGACCCCAAGCGCCCCGTCTTCAAGCACCCTCGCCGCCGTTGACTTGCGCTGGCGGCCGCGGCCGCCCCATGTTGGAGATGAGGATCTGTAGGTCCATCCATGACTGGAGGATCGACCCATGGAAGGCATCCTCGTCACCGTTGGGCTGTATCTCTGTGTTGCTCTCATTGTAATCGGCGCCGTGCTCGCCTTCCCCACCGAGCCCCGGGTCGTGAACCGGCACTGGGCGGGGGTGCTGCCGGGGGACACCCTGATCATGCACGGTGAGGAGCGCCAGGTGGTCGAGATCGACTTCGACCACGACACGGTCAGGGTGGATCACCCGTTCGACCTGCCTTGGGTACGGGGGGAGTGGGTCGTGGTTCGCCACGACCGCGTCCCGGTTGGCGCCCACTGACCGGAGCCTCGTTCCCGACGCACCGAACGGCCCGCGCTGCTGCGGGCCGTTCGCATTCCGGCGGCAGCGTCAGCCAGCGCGCACGTCGTTCAGATTCACCGTCACCTGACTGGCCATGATGCTGTTGGGAACGATGATCTTTCGCCCGTCGTCGGCCCGGATGAATGTGTAGCCCAGGCTGAGCGACTCGATGACCCCGATGGTTGGCCCCGCCGGCGACGCCACTTGGACCCGGTCCCCCATCCGAACGGGGCGGTACAGCAGAATGGACAAGCCGGAGACCAGGTTGCCGAGCGTACTCTGCGCCGCGAGCCCGATGACCACGGAGGCCACCCCCGCGCCCGCGAGCAGCGCCGTCCCCAACTGGCGGAGCGTGGGGATGAGGTGCGCATAGAGCACCGCGGCGATCAGGTAGATCAGAATCTGCGAGAGTTGAGTGACGAACACGATGCCGGTGCGATCGATCCCGACGTGATCCTTGTGCGCCAAGACTTGATGGACCGACATGCGCAGCGCCCGCGCGAGCAGCGTCGCGGTGAGGAAAAACAGGGCCCCGTAGATGAGCGCTCCAGCAACGGTGCCGGGATCGAGCAGCGAGGTCATATCCATCATCCGATCAGGCGAGCCAAGCCGAACGCAGCCGCCGCCAATCCACCCACAAGAAGAGTCTGCCCCGCACTGCGCAGCGAGCGTCCGGTCGTGAAGCGCCCCTTGATGTACCCGAAGATGAAGAGCGCGACGGCGGTGAGCGCGATTGACGGCAAGAGGGCGCTGGCGGTGGTCGCCGCTGTCTTGAGCGCCTGCGCGGGATTCGGACGCTCAAGACCAAGCTCGAAGCGCATCATGAATTCTACCCAGGAGCGAGGACTTCGCCCGAACGCGTCGATGACTGCCTTGACCTGGGCCGGCTGGAGGTCGTACTGGCTGAAGAACTGCTCCACCTCCGCTGCTTCGACATCGGGTACCTCGACCACCTCGCGCTGCTCGCGGGCGAGCTCCGTATCGTAGTGTTCGGCGTCACTCCGGGCTGCCATATACCCGCCCAATCCCATGGTGATCGACCCGGCGGCAACCTCCGCCAGACCGGCAGCCACCACTGACCACGTCGCGGATGACTTGCCCTCCCGTGAAAATGGCGCTCGGTGTGCGGGGTGGCGGGCATGTGGGCTCCAGGGTGGGACGAGAAGTCAGGGGTCGCCCTGCTGTCGGAAAACGAACGGGGCCGCGAGTCTCATCTGGCTCGCGGCCCCGTTTTGGATTGCCGAGCTCCCGAGGAGGGACTCGAACCCCCGACCCGGTGATTAACAGTCACCTGCTCTACCAACTGAGCTACTCGGGAAAGCTATTGCGCTAATGTGAGTTACCGATTTCGCTCGTTCGGCGGACCGGTCTCATGTCCTCCATATTGTCCTCCAGTGGCGAAATCCCGCGTGGAACCGGTCGAACGCGGACGGAAGTTACCCAGCGTGCGGCGGTGGCTCAAGCGTCCGACCTTCGGCCCAAAGGGCGAGAGGGCGGGTGTGGTGGCCGCACCGATCCCCCCCGGCATCGCCCGATCGCCCTGATAGGCTCGCAGTCGGTGTCGGGCCTCGCCAGGTTAACTAGATTGGCGAAGGGACCGACCCGCAGGTCTTCAGTCACCTGGCAACTGTATTGGAGCGACCGGGGACACCAACAATTCGGAGGGCGTCGATGGATCGTGCCGGTCTCCCGGTTTCCCTGATCGAGTCCGCCCGCGCCGCCATCCTCAAGGGCGACTGGAACGC
>JBGPVE010000081.1:0-11227 GCA_041491545.1 Gemmatimonadota bacterium
CCTGAAGAAGGGGCAGACGCTGCCCGTTCAGGTGACCAAGGAGCCCATCAGCACCAAGGGCTGCCGAGTCACCGCGCAGATCTCGCTCCCCGGCCGCTTCCTTGTCTACATGCCGTACGCGTCCAAGGTGGGTGTCAGTCGGAAGATCGAAAGCAAGGAGCAGCGCGCCAAGCTCCGCGAGATGGTGAGCAAGCTTCTGCCCAAGGATTCCGGCGGGCTCATCGTGCGGACAGTGGCGGAGGGAGTCACCGAGGAGCACTTCAAGCGCGAAATCGAATCGCTCCTCGCCCAGTGGAAGCGTATTAATAGAAAGAAGACCTTCATCCGCCGGGCGCCGGCGCTGCTCCAGCGGGAGACCAGCCTCACCCGCGGCCTCATCCGCGACGTCTTCAGCGCCAAGGTGGACGCGCTCAACGTCGACTCCCGCGAGCTATACAACGAAATCGAGCAATACCTCAATCAGGTGGACCCCGAGCTGATCGCTCGGGTGCATCTCTACTCCGAGGCCACGCCCCTCTTCGACAAGTTCGACATCGAGTCCGAGATCCGCGATCTCTTCAAGCCGCGGTGCGAGCTGCCCACCGGCGGCTCGCTCATCATCCAGCCCACCGAGGCGCTGATCTCGATCGACGTGAACACCGGCCGCTACACCGGCAAGAAGGATCCGGAGAAGACCATTCTCCGCACCAACCTGGAGGCGGCCAAGGAAATCGCCCGCCAGATCCGCCTGCGTGACATTGGCGGCATCATCGTCTGCGACTTCATCGACATGGAGACCAAGTCGAACCGCGATAAGGTGCTGCAGGAGCTACGCATGCACCTGGGCCGCGACCGGGCTCGTACCAAGGCGCTCGCCGTGTCGGAGCTGGGTCTGGTCGAGATGACTCGGCAGCGGGTGCGGCCGTCGCTCTGGCACTCGATGACCACTGAATGCCCCACCTGTGCCGGGACCGGCCGGGTGTTCACCCCGGAGGTCGTGGCGCGCCGGCTCGAGCGGTCCCTCAAGCGGGCCGGCCACGAGCGGCGGGAGCAACAGATTGCCATCCGGCTCCACCCCGAGGTGGCGCTCTATCTATTAGAGGAAGAGCCCAAGCTGCTTCAGGCCCTCACCAAGCTCACTGGCATCGACCTCGAGTTGCGGGATGACCCAATGATGCGGCTGGACGAGTTCCGGCTGATGAGCCGGCCGGCGGGGCGGGATGTGACGGAGTTGTACGCGGTGGCGTGAGCCTCTGGGGCGGACTTGATCTAACGTCATTCCCCGGCTATACTTGCCGGCTACCAATTTGTGGAACCCGCCGGGATGAGACCTCCCGCCGGAGCTGGCAGACCGGGGACAGGCAACGCACAGGCGAATCACATGTACGCAA
The DNA here is from genome assembly GCA_041491545.1 of Gemmatimonadota bacterium. Lineage (GTDB taxonomy): Bacteria > Gemmatimonadota > Gemmatimonadetes > Gemmatimonadales > GWC2-71-9 > DASQPE01. The sequence continues at coordinate 1,371 of JBGPVE010000081.1, forward strand.
TCTTCCGGGCCGCGGGCAAGCAGTTCCGCGCCGAAAAAGGCCAGACGCTCCGCCTCCCCCGTCTAGACGCCGCGCCGGGGACTACGCTCACGTTCGGCGAGGTGTTGCTCTCGTCTGACGGTGAGACCATCAAAGCCGGCGCGCCGCTCGTGGCGGGCGCCTCCGTTCAGGCCGAGGTCGTGGGCGAGGGCAAAGAGCGCAAGATCTACGTGTTCAAGTTCAAGCGGCGGAAGAATTACCGCCGGAAGACGGGACATCGCCAGAAATTCACCGAGGTCCGCATCACCGACCTCAAGCTGGGTTGAGGCTCATATGGCTCATAAGAAGGGTGTCGGCTCCAGTCGAAACGGCCGCACCGCCAATCCCAAGTACCTCGGCGTCAAGCGCTATGGCGGCGAAGTCGTCCGGGCCGGAAACATCCTCGTCCGGCAGCGGGGCACCAAGTTTCATCCCGGGAAAAATGTCCGGCGGGCCACTGACGATACGCTGTTCGCGCTGGTCGATGGGGTGGTGAAGTTCGAGTTCAAAGACAAGAATCGCCGAAAGATATCGGTCTATCCGGGCGAGGTTGTCGCGGCTTCGTAGCACCGGCTCACCGGCGCGCCATCGGGCGATCACCGGTTCGCTGCGCCCGCGGCATCGAAGCTGGAACACCAGGACCATCGACCGATATCCTTGACAGTGGCTGAGCGGGGCGCGGACAATGACTCCGCGCCCCGTTCTTGCTTTATTTGAGGGGCGGCCACCGGGTGGGTGGCTCGGATTCCGGAGGGAACTGCTATGTCGCAACTGTTCGATCGGCTCAATCATGAGCTCGAGGTATTTGGGCGGCGGGCTCAGGCGGCGCTGGATGAAGGCAAGGTACAAATCGAAGTGCTGCGGCTCCGTCGCCAGCGCGACGGCGCGGCCCGGGACCTCGGTCTCCTGATCCACCGGCGCGAGCGGGGCGGGAGCGCGGGCGGGGGCGGCGAGATCGAACCGCGCCGGATCGAGGCGTTGCTGCTGCGGCTGGACGACCTGGAAGCGCAGCTCATTCGGCTCGAGGCAGAAGCGGCCGACCGGCGTCGAGACAGGACCGGCCCAAGCGCGCGGGCCAGCGCCGGCTCGGCCACGGATACGGCGGCGCGGGCAGCCTCAGAGGCGGCAGCCAGCGCCGGAGCGGGAACCGGATCCCGGATCTAGGCCGACTCGTCTGCCGGTTGGCTGTTGCACGCACCGACGGCGACGCGAATTCGGTCGGGGTAGTTGCCGCAGAGCCCGTCCACGCCGAGTTGGGTCAGCCGCTCGAGATCACCGAGCCGGTTGACCGTCCAGGCGATGACGGTGCAGCCGGCCCGATGCACCCGATCCACCAAGTCCTGGTCTATCAGGTGCCATTCCTGCCACAGCACCGCGGCGCGGGAGGCCCGAAGGGCAGCCACCGGATCGACGAGATAGGACGAAACGAGTATGCCGGTCCGGAGACTTGCCCGCCGCTCGGCGAGCCGGCGGACGATGCGGTGATCGAAGCTGTGGACGCCGTAGCGGGCCGGCGCGGGACCGGCGTCCAGCACCTGCAGCAGGGAGCCGTCGCAGTCCGGGGGGAGAGCTTTGACCTCCACCCAGGCCTCCCGGTTTCCCATGAGGTCCAGCACTTCGGCCAGGAGCGGCACCGGCTCACCGTTGGGAAGCCGAATTCGCCGGACGGCCGCCAGGTCCAGGCTCGAGATCACCCCGACTTCGGGCAGCTCGGGGTCGTGATGCACCACGATTGCCCCGTCCCGAGTGGTATGGACGTCCAGCTCGACCCCGTCGGCGTCCATGAGGACGGCCCGCCGGAACGCGGCGAGCGAGTTCTCATACTCGTAGCCCGAGGCTCCTCGGTGCGCGATGATGCTGGGACGTCGCATGGCGCCTATAATAGCCTGGCCGCCGTGAGGGTGCGATTGGCTCCGGGGGGCCATGCCCTAGAAACAACTGGAGATGGTCGGCATAAGTCGTTGTGAATTAAATGCTTGTTTGTACTTGTGTCAGCCGTCACCCGGGGTCAACTTGTTCCCTTGCGACCACCATCCCATTGTCAATCCGGGGCTTAACGCCCGTTGTTATCCCCCGTCTCTCTGCGCTGAATGAGCGCGACACCGGACGCCGAGGCGCCCAACGACGCGGCCCTGGTCGCAGCCTATCGAGACGGGGATGAGCGTGCGGCGGCCGAACTGGTCCGGCGCCATCTCGCCCCGGTGGGGCGTTTCCTTTATAGCGCTGGCGCTGGGCGGAGCGATGTAGAGGACCTGGTTCAGGAGACCTTCTTCCGGGCTTTTCGGCGAGTGGATGGGTGGCGGGGCGAGGCGTCGTTTCGAAGTTGGCTGTTCACCATCGCGAGCAATCTGCTGAAGGATGACTACCGCAGACGAAAGGGTCGGCAATTTGTCTCGATCGACGACCGGGACGTACCGGATCACGCCGATCCCTCCGCCGATCTGGCTGCGTCCGAGGCCGAGGCGCGGGTGCGCGAGGGTCTGAGCGGCTTGCCGCGGTTGCAGCGGGAGGTCTTTCTGTTGCGGGCGCAGGAAGGTCGCGAGTACGCTGACATTGCCGTGGCCCTTGGCACGACGTCGGGCGCGGCGCGGGTGCACTACCATCACGCGGTGAAGCGTTTGAAGGAGCTGATGAAATGAGCCTCTGCGAACAGGTGTCGGAGCGGGCGCCACTCGTCGCCGCGGGCAAGAGCCAATGGACAGCCGAGGAAGCCGCGCATCTGGCCGCCTGCGAGAGCTGCCGGCTGGAGTGGGAGTTGGTGACGGCCGCTGGGCGCATCGGCTTGGACATTCCCGCGGCGATCAACGCGCATCACGTCACCGAGCGGGTGGTGGGCCGGCTCCGCGCGGAGCGGCGGCAGGCACACCAGCGCCGGCGGGACTGGGCGCTCGTCGGCCTCGCTGCGGCGGCCGCGTTGACGCTTGTAGTGTGGACCGGCCGCCTCGGGCCCCGGCGCGGCGTCGAGCCGACCGGATCGGTGGAGGTGGGAGCGATCAAGATTCCGCTTCCCGAGCTGGACAGTCTGCGGGCGCCGGAGCTGGACGAGGTGCTGCGGACCCTCGATGCCCCCGTCGAGGCGACAGTGGATACCAACAGCGCAGTGCCCGGGTTCGGCGATCTCGATTCGCAGGATCTCGAGCACGTGCTGAATTCGTTGGAGGGGTAATGCGTCGAAACTGGTGTGTGATCGCCTTAGCGGTAGTCCTCGCCGGCCCGCTGGGAGCGCAGGAGCCCACGCTCGGCGCCGAGCCGGACGATCCGGGCCGGGCGGCGGAGCTGAGGCAGCGGATCGAGGATCGCTTCGCGCTGCGGGTCAAGGAGCAGCTCGGCCTAAACGACGAACAGCTCGCCAAGCTTCGCGCCACGACTGGCACCTATGGCGCCCGGCGGCGGGACCTCGAGGCCCAGGAACGGCAGGTGCGCTCCTCGCTGGCCGGCCAGATGCGTCCGGGCGTCGCCGCCAATCAGGACAGCGTCTCCAAGCTCACCGACGCGCTTCTCAATATTCGGTCTTCGTACGCGCAGACGTTCCGGGAAGAGAATCGGGAGATGTCAGGATACCTCACGCCGGTGCAGCGATCGCAGCTCTTTGCCATGCGGGAGCGGCTCATGCGCCGGGTGCAGCAGATTCGGGAGCAGCGGCGGGCGGAGGGGGGACGGGCCTGGCGGCGCCCGCTTCGGGATCGGCCGCCACCAAGACGCTGAATCAGGACTCGATGAACTTCCGCTGATAGGCCGCCATCGACCGCACGATCGCCGCCTTCGCGGCCGCGGCATCCTCGAAGCCGCGAGTCTCCGTACGGGTCCCCTCCAAGTCCTTATACACCCGAAAGAAATGCTCGACCTCGCGCAGGTAGTGCGCGGGCACGTCCTTGAGATCGTTGACGCCGTCGGAGTAGGGATCGCCCAAGGGAACGGCGAGCACCTTCTCGTCGGGTATGCCGCGGTCGATCAGGTGGAACAGTCCCACCGGCCGCGCGTCGACCAGACAGCCGGTGAACACGGGAATGGTCATCAGCACCAGCACGTCGAGCGGGTCGCCGTCGTCGCCCAGGGTGCGGGGAAGGAATCCGTAGTCGCCGGGATACTGCACGGCGCTGAACAGGACCCGGTCGAGTCGAAAGACGCCCAGTTCCTTGTCGAGCTCGTACTTGTTGCGCTCGTTGGTGGGGATCTCGATGACGGCGGTGACCTTATCCGGCGCGGAGCTGCCGGTGGGGATATCGTGCCAGGGGTGGAAGTGGCGGTGGAATGGAGCGGGCACGGGAATCTCTTGGCTCGAGTAACGGTCGATAGGACTTTGGCTGCGGGGAGAATAGTAGTTCGCGCGGGGCGTTGCACCAACTCTGGGCGTGGGTCTCCGCGGCGCTTGCGTAGGGGTGGGCGGTCAGGCGAAGTTACCCGTCTTGCCCGAGTGGCGGAATGGCAGACGCAGCGGACTCAAAAATCCGCCGGGGGCAACCCCGTGCGAGTTCGACTCTCGCCTCGGGCACTTACATGCATCTCGCGCGGCACACGGCTCTGCTCTTCTGGCGGGCGGTCCGGCTCCGGTGTCCCAACTGCGGGCACGGCGGGCTCTGGCGGAACTGGTTCCGCATGAGCGAGGTCTGCCCGCATTGTCGCCTCCGTCTCGAGCGCGGCGAGCAGGGTTACATCGTGGGTGCACAGATGTTCAATATCATCGCGGCGGAGTTGGTGTTCGCCGCGATCTTCGTTGGGGTATTGGTCGCGGCCTGGCCAAACCCGTCTTGGAGTCTGCTGCAGTACGGTAGCATGGCGTTGATGGTAGTGCTTCCAATCGTCGGCTATCCGTTCTCGAAGACGATCTTTCTGGCCTTCGATCTGTTGTTCAGACCGCCGACCCGAGAGGACTTTGTCCGCTAGCATCACGCTCTCACTGATCCAGCGGGTCTAGCCGCACCTCCGCGCTCCCATTGCGCCGCCACCGGATGCGGACTCGCCAGGGTCGGCAGCACACGTGGCAGTCCTCGACGTAGTCCTGCACGCTGGCGCCCCCCGGATCGAGTGCGATGTCGTTGGCCTCTCCGCAGTAGGGGCAGGCGACGGTTGCCTCGGTATCTGCGGAGTGCTCATTCGACTCCTCGTCGTTCTCCACGCTTCCTCCTGTCGATCGCCGCCGGAGGCCACTCCGAGCGAGCGCAGTTCCGTCGGTCCCACCGTTCCGTGATCGTCGGCGAGAGATGGGCGACCAGGCGAAAAGGGCCCGGGCCGTATTCACACCGAATGCAGGCCGAAACTTACGGGGGCATCGTCATACCCGGCGCCATTCTCATTTCGGGCGCCATACCCATGCGGGCGGGGCGAACCCGGATGAACACGGCAAGACCAGCGGGTGTCCGGGTGCCGTAGACCGGCGCGAGCTCGGCGCCGACGAGACCGAGCGATCCATGGACGCCCAGGCCGATGGTGACGGCTGGAAGACTGGCGACCTCGCGGACGTACCCAAGGACCACCGATCCAATGTTGAACTCCCGGTCCGGAGCAAAACCGGACACGACCAGATCTTCCGCGCTCTTTCGGACGTACTCCAGACGTCCGAACAGGGCGTTTCTCCCATCGAGGTTCAGGTTGCTCTCCGCCGTCAGGCTGCTCTCGAGGTGGCCGCCGCCCGAGTGCTGGTTCGCTCCATAGATCAAGGCAGTCGACCAGTCTCCGTCCGACCCGAACCGCTTCGAGTGAAGCACCGCGCCACCGAGCCGGTGTTGCGCCTCGTTCGGACGCAACTCTTCCGGGCTCTTCAGGAACGCGTAGGACGCACTCAGACTCCAGTGAGCATCCGGATTCACGAAGATACGGGCGGCATAGGAGTCGAGACTGCGTCCCTTGTAGTCGAAGCCGTAGCGATGCTCGTCCGGCTCGCGGCCGTTGAAGATGGAGCCTTCCAGCTTGACCGTGCGCGTGAAGATGCCGGCGGTGATGACACCAAACGAAATGTGAGTGGCATCCTGCCAATGATGCGCTAGAGGGGCCAGTGGCTCGTTCTCCGCCGACGGGCGGTGCGGGAAAGCGACGGGGCCGATCGCGGGCTCGCCGACGGGCGCGAGGTAGAGCGAGACCACGAGGTCATGGGAGACCGCGTGTTCGTACAGCGCCGAAAGCTCCATGAACAGATCGTGCGGATGCTGGCGGTCGTGCAGTGGGAGCCCCTGGAACGATTCGCCGGTCTGCAAGAGCAGCGGGTAGCCTCTCGCGCTCACCGTGAGCGGCTCGGCGCTGAACATTCCCCGCAGGTAGAGCCTGCCGCCCGCCAGAGACCGCGATGCCATCAGCATCCCCCAGTTGATGCTCACGAACCGACTGCCGCCCCGCGGGGTGAACTGCTTGTCGTACAGCCCGTAGGCGGCACCGTGGAGCATCAGGGTCCAGGCGCCGGCCGAGAGGTGGGCGGCGTGCATGGGTGCGTCATCGGGCAGCCAGGAGGTGCCGGAGCCCATGCGGCTTGGTGGGATGTCGAGTGGGCCCGGCCTCATCGAGCTCGTGGGGGACGAGGTGGAATCCCCCATGGCCATCGAATCAGTGTCGCCGGAATCGGCTGGCACCGAGTGCCCTTGGTCATGCTGCGCCCAGGCGGGTGGCGTGGCGACGGAAAGGCTCAGCGCAGCCGCGAAGGCGGCTGTAATGCGTGCGCGCATGATCGATCCTGTAGTCGAAGAAGATCGAACGAACTGCGGGGCTCGACTAGGCGATCGATTGAGGCGGAGGTGTGGGAGGTTCGTGTGCGAGCGACGGCGGCCGTTCGGACCGGGTGAGCGGACTTGCCAGGCTCTCAGCGGCGGACGACGGCGGGATGGGTGCCCCCACGAGCGCGACCAAGCTCGAGCCGGCGCAACTGGCGGCGGAAGGACACTGCGAGGCCGGGCAATGCGGGCAGGACTCGTGTGAGGGCAGGTCGACGGCAGTGTGTTGGAGCCGGTGAGCGGCGTGATGATGCCGCATGGCGCTTGAGGCGTGGGAGGCACAGTGATCGGTCGTGAGCTGAGGAATACTGCCGCTCACGGGCGTGAAGACGGCTAGAGCCGTGACGAGCGCTCTGGCGTGACGAAGCAGCCAAGACAGGCGCAACGCCTACGGCTCCGCGCCGAGCGCGTGGCTGACGGCCGCCAGCAGCTCGTCCCGCGAAAACGGCTTGGCGAGAGTGTGCACCGCACCCAGCAGCATGGCATCCTTCAGGGAGTCGAGATTTCCGGCAACGCCCCCGCCGGACATGACGACAAACGGAAGCCGAGGCGCCTCGGCCCGAAACTCCAGGAGCAGCTCGATGCCGTCGCGGTCCGGCATGTAGACGTCGGTGATTATGAGGTCCGCTCCATTGGTCCGCCAGAACTCGAGTGCTCCGATGCTCTTCGAGCGCTCCAAGACAGTGTGTCCCTCACGCTCCAGAATTCGATGCACAGCCGTGCGAACGCTGGGGTCATCGTCGAGGACGAGAATACGGGCCATGGGTTGGCTTAAGCTGGTCAAATGCCGAGGGGGAGCTGGAATCATGCGATGCGCGGCTCCGCGGCGCAAGGCTCAAGCGACGAGCCTGGTGCCGTGGGTCGGGGCGGCCGCGGCCCTTGCATGGACCGTTCCCGTGCCACATTCTACGGGCGCAATCCGGTGGTCTACAGCGTGTGCCGACGTCGCGCCGTTGCGTGGGCCTCGCATCCCCGTTTCACCGGAGCCCTCCAGTGTCGTTTGACTCAAGTCACGCCGTCGAGCTGCGGCTCCGAACGGCCGTCGAGTGGGCGCCGAGCGGTCTCGTGATGACCGACGGGGCAGGAAAGATCGTGTTGGTCAACCGCGAAATAGAACGCCTGTTCGGTTACTCTCGCGAGGAACTGCTCGGTCAGCCGATCGAGCGGCTGGTGCCCACCCATCTTCGCTCACATCATTCGGATTTCTCTGCGAGCTTCATGGCCGCCCCCAGCATGCGGGCAATGGGTGCGGGGCGGGAGCTGCGCGGGCTCCGCAAGGACGGCACCGAGGTGCCTGTCGAAGTCGGTCTCACGCCGGTCACGACCGACGACGGTCTCTTCGTTCTGGGAACCGTCGTCGACATCACGGCCCGGAAGCATGCGGAAACCGAGCGCCGCGACCTGGAGGAGCAACTGCGGCAGGCCCAGAAGATGGAAGCGCTCGGCAGGGTCTCCGGCGGGCTCGCGCATGACTTCAACAACATCCTGGGCGCGATTCTCGGATTCGCGGATTTGATCGGCGCCACGCTGACCGAGGACGACGCCCGATCCGATCTCGCGGAGCTGCTCAAGGCGGTCCGACGAGGCAAGGCGCTGGCCGACGGCGTCCTCGCGTTTAGCCGCCGGCGAGGTGCCGCCCGCCGGCCGATGGCCCTCGAGCCGGCGGTGCGCGATGCTGTTCGACTGCTCGGTGCCGCGCTCCCGGCGTCGATCGAGGTCGAGCTCGAGGTACTCTCCCAACCACCGAGCATACTTGGGGACGCCGGCTCCGTTCAACAGGTCGTGAGCAATCTGGCCACCAACGCCGCCCTTGCCATGCCGAACGGAGGGGCGGTGCGCATAGTGATCGAGCCATTCTACGTCGGGCAAACGATGGCGCGCGCCCGTCCGGATCTGCGAGAGGGGGCGTACGCGCGACTCTCCGTTCAGGATACCGGCGTCGGCATGGATCGCACCGTGCGCGAGCGTGCGTTCGAACCGTTCTTCACGACCAGGTCTCAGGGTGTAGGCTCCGGGCTGGGACTCGCGGTGGTGTACGGCATCATGAAGGAACACGAGGGTGCGGTGGACCTCGAGAACGAGCCTGGGCGGGGCACGACCGTTCGATGCTTGTTCCCCGCGCTCACGGCCGGTGCGGACACGTCTGGAGCCGGCCCGCAGAGGGAGCCGAGGCGGGGCGCGCGAATTCTTCTCCTGGATGACGAGCCGTTGCTCACCGAGATCGATGAGCGGCGGCTGGCAGCCATGGGCTACAAGGTAACGCGCGAGACGGATGGCCGGCGCGCACTCGAGCTCGTTCGCGCTCGACCGGACCAGTTCGACCTTGTGATCACCGACTATGTAATGCCGGGCATGACGGGTCTCGAGTTCGCCCGGGCACTCACCGGGATCCGGGCGGATCTGCCGATTCTCATGCTCACCGGCTTCTATGATGTGTCGCGCGAAGCGCTCGCGGCGGCGGGTATTCGGGACGTGGCACGGAAGCCGTTGACCAAGGATGAGCTGGGACAGGCGGTCGCTGATGCGCTCGGGGGCGGGTCACCGATTGCATCGTCACGGCTCTCGCCCGGCTGAATCCTGCCGAGCCGTGCGCGCGTCCACGGAGTCGACGACGCCCATGGCCCGGTGCACCGCGCCGGCGCCCGGGACCTTCGAGGCACCGAGAATGCTGTCCTTCTGACGCTCGGTCATTCCCCGGTACGGATTGTCGTCCGAGGCCTTGCAGCCAACGAACAGCGAAAGTACGAGTGCCAGAGCGGCGAAGATGTGCATGTCGGATCTCCTCTCGTATCGAGTCAAGTCGAGCCGTGCAGCGCGGCGGCGCGCAAGAGTTGCCGAAGCGCTCGTACGCGGATGTCGCGAGAGGTGCGGATAGCGACGTAACGCACCTGTTTGGTCGTTCCCTCGAGCTGCCTCGCCGGGTCCGGCAGCGCCGCTCCGTGCTCGAAGAGGAGCCGGATGTGATCCGACTGCGGAAAGAGCCCGCAGAAGTATCCGCCGTGCGCGTCGCGGTATCCCAGGGCGCGCCAGCCGGGATAGACGTGCTCGGTCGCCGTCGGGAGCGTCGCGCGAACCAGCATCCGAAGCCGTTCGGTCAGGTGGCGGACGGGATCGGGGAAGAGCGCCAACAGGGCTGTCACG
>JBGPVE010000082.1:0-11156 GCA_041491545.1 Gemmatimonadota bacterium
AGGATGACAGTGGGCGGCACCGAGGCATATGTGATGGGCGCTTGCTTCTCGCCGAGCAGCGCCACCAACTCGTCGTAGACGATCTTGACCAACTGATGCCCGGGCCGAACTTCCTTGAGCGCCGTGACGCCGACGGCCTTGGCCTGGACTCGCTCGAGAAACTCGCGGGTGAGCTCGAAGCTCACATCGGCCTCGAGAAGGATCCGGCGGATCTCGCGGAGCCCTTCCTTGACGGCCTCCTCGGTCAGGACGCCCCGACCGACGAGCTTCTGCAGCGTTGCGTTGAGCTTTTCGGACAGCTGGTCGAACATAAGCCCAGAAGAGTAACGGCCGTAGGGGGTTAGAGCAAGCAGGCGGGGGAACTGGTCGTCAAGGCGAGACTGAAATATCCTACAAAGTAGATACATTACTTCCATGACGCTGCACCAATTCGCCGCCGCTGTCGGCGCCTCGCCCAAGTGGATCCAGAACACTTCCCGGCTGCTCAAGAGAGCGTTCCGCCACACCCCGGAGGAGGCACGGTGGCTGCGGCTGGTGCGCCTCCTTCAGGAGAGGTTTGACCTGTCGCTGGCGCGGGCGGCCGAACTGGCGGCCCAGGCCCTTGCCGCACCGGTGTCCGAGCGGCCGGTCCGCCTGTCGGCGACGCCAGACGACAGCGCCGAGCTGCTGATCGACGTCGCACGCTGCGACTCGTCGTTCGCGGCGGCACTCGCGGCCGCACTGACATTCCACGGGCCCAAGCAGCGCGGACAGGGGCGCTGGACGCGGCCACGGCGCGGCAACATGCTTCGGGCCGCCGAGGCGCATGGGGTCGATCTCAGCTTGCTCCGAGCATCGCTGGCACTCACGGCGGACGAGCGCCTCCGGCGGCTGGACGAGAACGCCGCCTTCGTGCGCTCATTGCGTCCCCTGCCCCCTCCCTCGTGAGCTTCGCCTCGATGCTCCAGGGTCTCGCGGCAGACGAGATCCGGTTCGTCGTCGTGGGCGGGGTGGCGGCCGCGGCCCATGGCGCGAGCCTCGTGACGAACGACCTCGACATCTGCTACGACGCCGCGGAGGACAACGTCGCCTTCCTGGCACAGAGGCTCGCTTCGTGGCAGGCGTACCCGCGTGGCATCGACCCCGGCCGGCCGTTCTTCATGGATGCCCGCACCTTCCGCACAACGCCCACCATGACACTCCAGACCGCGGAGGGAGCGCTCGACGTGCTCGATCGGATCGACGGCGTGGGAGCCTACGCGGATCTGCTGCCGGTGGCCGATCGGGTCGAGGCGCTGGGCACGTCGTTCCTGGCACTGAACCTCCCCGCGCTCATTCGCGCCAAGCGCGCAGCGCGCCGGCCGAAGGACCTCGCGCAGCTTCCGGAGCTCGAGGCGCTGCTGGCACTGGTGAACGAACGACGCAGACGGTAACCATGACCTCGCACGACGTCGTCCAGTTGGTTGTTACGGTTCTCATCGCCACGATCGCGGGCGGCTTCACCGACACGATCTCGATCTACCTGCTCTTCCGACCGCACGAGCCGCGCGGTATCGGGCGCTGGAAGATCCAAGGCGCGCTCCCCAAGAACAAAGCGCGCCTGGCTCGGAGCATCGCGCGGACGGTGGGCGAGCGGCTGCTCACGCCGGAGGATCTGGCGAAGCGCCTCAACACACCGGCGATCCGGGAGACGTTCGCCGACGCCATCGGCCGCCTCTTCGACGGGGCCATGGAGCGGGAGCGCGGCCCGCTCCGCTCGCATATGGCGCCGGCGGTGGCGAGCGCGGTCGACGAGGCGTTGGCTTCGCTCGCTCCGCGGGTGGCTCACCGGCTGAGCGAGTACTTCCGGTCGCCGGAAGCCGTTGCCCAAGTCGAGAACCTGCTCCACAAGCTCCGGCTCGAGGTGCGCGAGCGCCCGCTGACCGAGGTCCTCACCGCCGAGCGCCAGGTGGCGCTCCGGACCAAGATCGACGCCATGGTGCATCAGCTTCTCGAGGGCGACGAGCTGGAACAGGCGCTCCGGCGGTTTCTGTCGCTCCAGTCCCGCCAGCTTGCGACCGATGAGCGGCCGCTCTACAACCGGCTCCCGATGGGGTTCGTCGGGGCGCTCGAGCAGGGCATCACCGACTACATCCCGGTGGCGCTCGAGCGGCTGGGCGCCTTGCTGGGCGATCCCAAAGCGCGGCTCCAGATCGAGCGCGCGCTCCGCGACGCATTCGACCACTCGGTTCGCGATCTGCTCATCCACGAGCGCCTGCTGGCCAAGCTCGTCGTCACCGATCGAACCATCGAGCGCCTGGTCGACGGATTCGAGCACGAGGGCTTCGAGCGATTCGCGGCGGCGCTCAATGCGCCCACCATGCGGGACGAGATCGCCCGCGCCGTGCGCGAAGCCGTCGTGAGCTTTCTCAGAGTACCGACCGCCGAGCGGCTCGGGCTCCTGGGCGAGGAAAAGGTGGACGCGGCGGTGCAGTCGCTGGGCGATTGGCTCATCGGCGTGGCGCGGGACCCGACGACCCGCCGAGCGATCGCCGGCCTCTCCGACCGGGCGATGGAATCGCTGGAGCGCTGGACCTGGGGCGACGTGCTGGATGCGTTGCCCGCTGAGCGAGTGGCGGAGCTCGTCGCCGGAACGCTGGCGGGCGCGCAAGGCCGGCGTTGGGGAGAACGGTTGGTACAACTAGTCGGCGAGCGGCTCCTGGCTCAGCCGATCGGACGGCCGGCGGCGTGGCTCGGCCAAGAGACGACGGCCACACTGCGCCAAGGCGCGATCGACGCCGCGTGGCAGTGGGTTCAGACTCAGATTCCGCGCATCGTCGAGCAGATTCAGGTGGAGCAGATGATCGAGCAGAAGGTCAACGAGCTTCCGATCGAGCGGGTGGAGCGGTTGATCCGAGAGGTGAGTCAGCGGGAGCTCGATCTCATCGTCCGCATCGGGTACGTCCTCGGCGGACTCTTCGGTCTCGTGGCGTACGGCTTGGCGCATCTGTTGGGGCTCTAGTCGGCGGCGTCACTCATTTCGAGCGCTCGATTTCCGCCTTGGGCAGATCACCCCACGCGCTCCAGCCAATCGGCGCGTGAACGAAACGCACCGCCGGGTGGCCATCCAAGGTGAGGCGATCGACCGCCGCACGGTAACCCACGCGCTCCCGAGCCGAGAGTCGGCTTCGGATGTCCTCCTCGAAGCTCGCGGCGTAGCGCGGCTCGTCCCACACGGTGTACCAGACGAGCGCCGGACCGGCGGGGGTCTGGTAGACCCGGTAGAGATCGCCGCCCCAGCCAAGCTGGATCTCACGCGTCAACGACTCTCCCTGGCCTCGGAGCTCGCCTTCCAGCACCCGGAGCTCGGCCTCCCCCAACACATCTTGGTACGATGACTCAGGGCCCGAGATGAAGCGGAGCGGCACCGGCCGGTCTCCCCGGAGGTAGCGGTCGGGATGCAGGATCTGCTCGGTCGAGACCGGCATCCGTGGCCCGTAGGGCACCGAGTCCTTGTATCGCGACGTTTCCCACCACCGCATGAACTCGGCGCCATCGAGATACGGGAAGACCAGCATCTCCCGAACAATGAGCGGCGCGCCCGCGAAGATCGGCATCGATGCCTGCTGCCGCGCGATCTGCTCCCGATATTCCTCCCAGAACTGCGGTTGCGCCGCGGCGTCGATACCCGGCGAGAGCACGCGGATCGACACCAGCGTCGCCTGGCCTTCCAACACCGCCTCCGCCGCCGTCGTGCGATCGTTGCTTCGCACGTCATGCAGGATCGAGTCGAGCGGCAAATACTGGCCCTGGAGCGCGTGAACCATCTCGTGAGCGAGGACGAGCTTGAGCTGCAGCGGGTCGCTCCCGATGACGCCGAACAGCATCGTTGAGTCCGGGTCGTAAAACCCCGCGACCTGCTCCGAGTAGAGGGCGAGCAACAGCGACTCGAGGTTCAGCGTATCGGGAAGGAGACCGAACAGCCGGTAGGCCTGTTCGACACCCGCCAGCTTCTTGGGCGGCAGCTCCTCCTTGAGCTTTCGGATGAGATACGTCCGCACCTGTTCTCGGCTCCGCATTGCCGAGCGCGGCGCGGCCTTGAAGGTGAGCCCCGCCGCCCGCTCGACCGGCGCTCTGAGGCTATCCACCAGGTGGGCGATGGATTGGTCCGCCGGCCTATCATTGACGGGCGTGCCGCGGCAGGCCGACATGCCGACCACCAGCGACGTCGCCAACGACGCCGCACGCGGCAGGCGGCTCATGGCAACCCCACGTATCGCTCATACCATAGGTACAGTCCGGGCCCCAGCAGATAGGTCACCGCGGCGCCGAGCGCGAGGAAGACGCCGAACGGCACCAGCCGCTTGCGTCCCGTCAGGGAGAGCGGCACGAAAATGAGACTGCCGACCGTGGCGCCAAGGAAAATCGTGAACAGCACCCCACGCCAGCCGAGGAATGCTCCGACCATCGCCATCATCTTGATATCGCCACCTCCCATTGCCTCCTGCTTGAGCATCCAGGTGCCCAGCACGCCGACCAGATAGAGCAGCCCGAACCCGGCGACAGCGCCGAGCACCGCGTGACCGAATCCGGCACGACCCGCCGCCAGACTGAAGAGGAGGCCGACGACGAGGCCACCCAGACTGAATTCGTCGGGGATGATGTATTCCCGCGCATCGGTCATCGCGATGCCGAGGAGGATGGTGAAGAACACCGCGCCGCGGAGCGCCTCGATGCTGAGCCCGTGGCGCAGCGCCATGAAGGCCCAGATGAGCGCCGTCGCGAGCTCGATCAGCGGATACTGCACCGAGATCGGCGTTCCGCAGTTGCGGCAGCGGCCCTGCAGCAGGAGCCAGGAGATGATTGGGACGTTGTCGTACCAGGCGAGCCCCCGATCGCACTTGGGGCAGCGGGACCGCGGCCGGACCACCGATTGCTCGGCGGGCCAGCGCAGGATGCAGACGTTGAGAAAGCTGCCGAACATCGCCCCGGCCAACCCGGCGAAGATGGCGAAGAGCGGGCCCAGCGCGTCGAGCTCAGCAGCCACGCGTCACCTCGTATAGGAGAATCCCCGCCGCAACGGCGACATTCAACGATTCGGCGCCCGGCGCGAGCGGCACCGCGACTCGCTGCTCGGCATGCTCGGCCAGCGCCGCGGGAATGCCGGCGCCCTCGTTGCCGAGCACGAGCGCGATGGGCGGATCGGCCGACGAGCGGACGGGCAGCCGGCCGATCGGCACGCCGCCACCGTCCGCCGCCCAGATCGCGACCTGCTGCTCCCGGGCCCAGTCCAGAAACTCGGCCTCCGAGGCGGCAACGGCGGGAAGCCGAAAGAGCGCTCCCATACTGCCGCGCACCACCTTCGGGCTATGTAGCTCGGCCGTGCCCTTGAGCGCGATTACGCCGGCGGCGCCGAGCCCGAGCGCCGTGCGCAGAATGGTGCCGACGTTGCCGGGGTCCTGCACGCCCGCCAGTACCAAGACCACGCCACCGGGCCCGACCCGGACATCGGCCCAGGTCCAGCACCGCGGCTCGATCACCGCGACGACCCCTTGGGGCTGCTCGGTATCGGCGAGCGCTTCCAGCTCGCGGTCGCTGACTTCCTCGAGCCGCACGGCGGCGCCCGCCAGGCGCGCCTTGAGGGCGCTCCCGCGGGTAGTACCTTCGAGTGTCGGCGATACCGCCGCGCCGCGCACCGGGATGCCCGCCGCCAGCGCCTCCTCGACCAGGCGCACCCCTTCGGCGAGGGCCAGGGCGCGGCGCTCGCGACCGCGGCGCAGGTGCAGGTCACGAATGAGTGTTTGCAAGGAGCTGGTCATCGCGTGAAAATCGCCCTCTCGATTGCCGGCTCGGACTCCGGCGGCGGCGCTGGGATCCAGGCCGATCTCAAGACGTTTCATCAATTCGGGGTCTACGGCACCACCGCGATTGTGGCGCTCACCGCGCAGAACACGCGCGGCGTGCGGGCGGTCGAGTCGGTATCGTCCGCGATGGTGGCGGCCCAGCTGGCCGCCCTGGCCGAGGATCTGCCGCCGGACGCGCTCAAGACCGGAATGCTCGCCGAGGCCGAGCTGGTGCGTCTGGTTGCCGAAACCATCCGCGCCAATGCCTGGGCGCCGCTCGTCGTCGATCCCGTGATGGTCGCGAGCTCCGGCCAGCGGCTTCTCACGCCGGCGGCCGAGCGGGTGATTCGGGATGTCCTGCTACCACTCGCCACGCTGGTGACGCCGAATCTCGACGAAGCGGCCATGCTCACCGGCCGTTCGATTACCGACGTTGTCGCGATGGAGCGCGCCGGCGCCGATCTGATTGCCATGGGCGCGCGGGCCGCGCTGGTCAAAGGGGGCCACCTGCCCGGCGACACGCTCACCGACGTGCTCGTCACGCAGCACGGCACGCGCCGCTACCAGCGCCTCCGTCTGGCCACGCGCTCCACCCACGGAACCGGCTGCACCCTTTCCGCCGCCATCACCGCCGGCCTTGCGCTCGGCCGCGACCTCGAAGCATCCGTCACCGATGCGATCGACTTCGTTCACCGCGCGATCGCGACAGCGCCGCGGATCGGCGCGGGCGATGGGCCGTTGAACCATGGAGTGTCGACGGGGAACCGTAAAGAGTGAAGGGTCACCGTTCATACGGTTCCATATGGATCAGCGCCCCGCTCACCTCCGGCACCGCCGCCCGAATCGCTGACTTGACCATCCCGCTCAGGATGTGGGCGGCGTCCAGCGGCATCGTGGCGTCGGCCTGCACGTGGAGATCGACGTAGTACCCCATGCCGGCTTTTCTGATTTTGAGCTTTTCGATCGCCCGGACGCCGGAGACCCCCGTGGCCGCCGCCGTCACCCGAGCCAGCATCTCGTCACCCGGCGCGCGGTCCATGAGGTCGTGGACGGCGGGGCGCAGCACGCCGATTCCATTGTAGACGATGATCGTGGAGGCGAGGAGCGCGGCCCAATCGTCGGCCGATTCCCAGCCGGGGCCGCCGATCAGGGCGACGCTGATGCCGACGAACGCCGCGGCCGACGTGATCGCGTCGCTCCGATGATGCCAGGCATCGGCTTGCACGGCGGTGCTGCCCACGGCGGTGCCAACCCGAGCCACCCGGCGGAACAGCACTTCCTTTATCAGCATCACCACCACCAACACCGCCAACGTGAATGCCCGCGGCGGCAGATGCGGCACCAGGACCTGGTGGATCGACTCGATGGCGATCGCCACGGCGGCGGCCAGCAGCAGCAGCCCGACGACAGCGGCCGCGAGCGCCTCCGCCTTGCCATAGCCGAAAGGATAGTCTTGGTCGGCCGATCGGGAGGCGATCCGAAGTCCGCTCCACACGATGAGCGACGAAAAGACGTCGGCGGTCGATTCGATGCCGTCGGCGATCAGCGCCTGCGAATGGCCCACGATCCCGGTGAGGATCTTGACCACGGCGAGCACGGTGTTGACCATCAGCCCGACCTGCGTCGTGCGGACGCCGCGCTTGACCGACTGGCTCATGCCGCCGTTCTCGCGAGCGCTAGACCCGGGCAACGATCCCCTCCACCAACGATCCCAGCGCGCCCTCCATTCGATGAGCGGCGGCCATGACTTCCTCGTGCGACAGCTTGGCCGGGCCGATGCCGGCGGCGAGATTGGTGATCGTGGAAATGCCGACGCACCGCATGCCGCGGGCCCGCGCCGCGATCACCTCCACCACCGTCGACATCCCGACGGCGTCCGCCCCGATTCGTTCGAGCATGCGGATCTCGGCCGGCGTCTCGTAGCTCGGGCCGAGAACGCCCGCATAGATCCCTTCCTCCAACGCGATCCCCCGGTCCCGCGCCACGTCACGCGCCAGGCTCCTGAGGCTCGGATCGTAGGGGTCCGACATGTCCGGGAACCGCTCGTCGCCGGGCACGAGCGGACCGGCGAGCGGGTTTTGGAAGGTGACATTCACGTGGTCGCCGATCAGCATCAGGGCTCCGCCACGAAAGGTACGCCGGATTCCGCCGGCCGCGTTGGTCAGGATGACGGTTTCGACGCCCAACCGACCGCACGCCCGCACCGGCAGGGCACAGGTCCGGGCCTCATGGCCTTCATAGAGATGAAAGCGCCCACTCTGGGCAAGCACCGGTCGTCCACCCAGCATTCCGGCCACGAGCTCCCCACGGTGCCCTTGGACGGCGGGCAGAGGAAAGCCAGGAATTTCGTGGGAGGGAATCCGCGCGGCAACTTCGATGTGGCGGGTCAGGCCGCCGAGGCCCGAGCCGAGGACGATCAGCACAGCCGGCCGGAGCGAGCCCAGCCGCTCGCGGATGGCGTCCGCGGCGCGATCGGTCGCGTCGCCGGCCGCTGCGATCACGAGAGCATGTCCGCCAGCTCAGCCCGCGCCCGCTCGAGCAGCACCAGCCGCTCGGGCCAGGGCAAGAACGACCCCGCGAATCCAGCGAGCAGCATCGTATTGATCTCGCTCCCCGTAAAGCCCAGCGCCCGGTGCGCGAGCCAGTATTCGCCTGAGAGGGTCACGTCGCTCATGAGCCAGTTGTCCGACGAGAGCGTCACGGCGACGCCCGCATCGAAATAGCAGCGGACCGGGTGGCGCTCGGCCCGCTCGACCACGCGGGTCTGCACGTTGCTCGTGATGTTGATCTCGATCAGCGTGCGCCGGTCCCGCACGTAGTCCTGGAGCGCGGGCTCTTCGATGAGACGAGTGCCATGACCCAGGCGGTCGGCGTGGCACTGGAATATCGCCTGGCGGATCGATTCAGGACCCGCGGCCTCGCCGGCGTGCACTGTAATCCCCAGGCCGCCTTGGGCCGCCAGCTCGAACGCGCACCGATGGTTGGCGGCGGGCCGCCCCGCTTCACCGCCCGCGAGATCGAAGCCGACGACGCCCCGCCCCTTCCACGCGACGGCACTCCGCGCAATTTCCTCCGAGACGTCCGGCTCGAAGTGCCGGAGCGAGCAGCTGATCGCGCGGGCCACAACGCCGAAGTCGCGCTCGCCGCGCGCGAGCCCCCGCGTCTCAGCCTCCAGGATCTGATCCAGCGTGAGGCCCCGCGCCCGGCTCAAGGCCGGGCAGTACCGCACCTCGAGATAGCGGATGTTGTCGCGGCTGGCGTCTTCCACCATCTCGTACGCCACCCGCTCGATCGCGTCGGGCGTCTGCATCAGCGCCACGGTGATGTCGAAGCGGCGCAGATAGTCCTCGAGGTCTCTCGCGTCCGACACCAGCATGAATCGGCGGAGCGCCGCGGGATCCGTGGTGGGCAGCTGCACACCAGCCCCACGCGCCAGCTCCACCATGGTCGCCGGCCGGAGCGAGCCGTCGAGATGAACATGCAGCTCGGCCTTCGGCAGACGACGCATCAGCTCAGGCGTCAGCATCGGGATCCAGATCTGATTCCTCTGACTCGGCGCCCACCCGGCGCGCGGAGCGGACGACGCGGAGAATCGAGCCGGCGGCGACCAGTTGGTCGAGCGCGACGCGAATGCCGCGCCCGTCGGTGACATAGGCGGTGCCATCCGCCAATGCGGGCGCGAGCGCGAGATCGAACGACTGCACGGCGGTGAGCACTGTGGCACCCGACGCGACATCGACCGTTCGCTCATTCACGTACACGCGCACGGTCGGTGCACTCACGGCTTTGCCTCCTCGAACCGCGGCTCGGCTGGCGGCTCCACGGGCTGCGGCAGCCGGCGGAGATACGCTACCATCGCGTCCAGGTCACTCAGCGTGCTGGGCACGGCGGGACCCGGAATGAGGCGTTGGTAGCTCGGGTCTTCCTGGAGCGTACGAGTGAGCGCGAGAGTGTAGGTGGCGCCCTCCTTGATCTCGCGGCCGTCCAGGAGCCGGAGCCGCTTCACCCGCCGTCCCGCCGGCGCGCGTCCATCGTAGCGCACCGTGAGTCCGGAGAGTTGCGCCGGAGGGGTTCCGTCCACGAGCAACTGCTCCATCAACTGACGAAGGACAACGCCGTTCAGTGTAAGCGTCACCAGCGGCTCCGCGCTCGCGAGTCCGAGCAGCCGGCCGTACGTTAGCGGGCCCGCGGGAAGATCTCCGCCCGCCGGGGGCAGGCTGACGATGGCCAGGTCGGCGCGGAGCGCATTGCGCTCGGCATCGGCGAACAGATCGCCCAGAGGTGACCGGCCGCCCTCGCTCCGCGGAATCGGCAGCTTGATGCGCGCGATCACGGTACGCGAGAGCGAGTCCGCCAGGACCCGATAGCGTCCCACCAGCGCCGCCATGCCGGAGTCCGGCCGCAGCGCGTCGGCGTCGACCCAGTCGAGCCGAGTGCGAATCTCCCGATCCCCCACCGCGGTGCGGAGGACGTCGATGACGCCAATCTCCGCCCCACCGGGCCGGGCCTGCAGGACGGCGATTTTGCCCACCCGCGCCATGGCGCCGACTCCGTGGTCCCCCGAGACGATCACATCCACCGGCGCGCCTTCGAGCGCCCGGGCCAGATCCACGGCGTCACCCGTGCAGTTCGCGCCGCGACAGACGGCGTCCGCATGCGCGATGACGACGGTGAAGTCGGGCCGCTCGCGCGCGGCCTCGGCCAGCGCACCGCGAACGGCCCCGACCCCATCCTCTACCTTGAGCCCGCGAATCTGCGCGGCCCGAAGATACGCTTGAGCCGCCGGCGCGACGTAGCCGACTACCGCAACGCGGAGCGTGCCCGCGACGAGGATCCGGTAGGGCACGACCCAGTCCGGCCTTCGCCCGGTCGCGGAGTCGACCAGATTCGCCGCCAGCCAGGGGAAGCGGGACTGCGCGACGCGCTGGCGCAGGGTATCGAGCGACCAGACGAAATCTCGCGGACCCAGCGCGGTAGCGCTCAGGCCCAGGCCGTTCAACGCTTCGATCGCCGAGCGTCCGGCGACGAGATCGGATTCGGGCGACCCCTGCAACATGTCCCCGGGCGCGAGGCGCAGCGTGGGGCAGTGACAGTCGGCGGCTTCGCGATCGAACACCGTCTTGAGCGCCGCCGCGCCCCCCGCGCCCCGGCCGGGTGCCGCCGCGAAGGCGCGCGGCGCGAGGGTGCCGTGGAACCCGCCCAACGCGATGACCCTGAGCAGCACCTGTTCCGTCGACGCGGCGCCCGCCACTTTCGGCGGCGGCGCGGCCCCGAACAGGGCGCGCACGTTCGCCGCCGCTTCAGCCGGCACGATCCGCCAATTGGTGTCCGCGAATTCAGCGGGATCGAGCTGTC
>JBGPVE010000083.1:0-11145 GCA_041491545.1 Gemmatimonadota bacterium
ACCGAGGACTTGGTGAAGAGGGTCCACAACAACAGTAGCACCACCGCATTAGCGATGATGAGCCGGCCCACCCAGGGCGTGATCCGGGAGTACGGAGTGGAGTTCATGATGCCTTGACGCCCTCTAACCCTTTACTGCTGAGTCGCTTACGAAGGCTCGACGAGCCGAGGAGACCGGGCGATCCGACAGATCCGGTCGCAGAGCTCGGGAAACTCGATTCCTACGGCCCGGGCGGCCTGAGGGAGCAGGCTCGTCGCGGTCATGCCGGGCAGCGTATTCACTTCTAAACAGAAGAGTTCGCCCTGCGGTGTCAAGCGAAAGTCCACCCGGGAATACCCGCCCAGCTTGAGGGCATTGTGCGCGAGGAGAGCGAGCCGTCCGCATTCCGTGGTCACCTCGCTCGAAAGCTCCGCCGGGAAGATCTCTTGTGACATGCCGGGCGTATACTTGCACTCATAGTCGAAAATTTCGTGCCGCGGAATGATCTCGCCCACGGCCAGCGCTTTCCCCTCCAAAATGCCCACGGTCAGCTCGCGGCCGGGAACGAACCGCTCCAACATTACTTCGTCGTCGTAGCGGCGGGCCAGCGTCACCGCCGATTCCAGGTTCTTCGCTTCTTTAACGACGGTGAGCCCCACCGTGGATCCCTGCTTGGACGGCTTGACGACCACGGGCCAACCTAACTTGGTCGCGACATGGATTTCCGTGACCGGCGACATGAGCCAATCGGCTGTGGGCACGCCAGCCAGCCGAAACAGCCGCTTGGAGATGTCTTTGTCCATCGCCATGGCGCTGCCGAGGCGGCCGCTGCCGGTGTAGGGAACGCCAAGCATCTCCAATAACGCCTGGATGGAGCCATCTTCGCCTCTACCGCCGTGAAGCGCAAGGAACAGGACATCGGACTGACGGATGACGGCCAGATTGCCGAGGCCCGAGAGGAGCAATCCGCGCTCCAGTCCCTTGAGCTCTTCGAGCGACGGGGGTTCGGCGCCCACGGCACCGGAGAGCAGCGAGGGCTCGTCCGCTTCACGGATGTAGCCGCGCGCCGTATCGACCACCGCCACCTCGTGGCCGCAGGCGCGGAGCGCCGCGACCACTTGCACCGCTGATGCCAGCGCGACGTCGCGCTCGGTGGAGGTGCCACCGGTCAGGACCGTGACCCGCACGTCAGCGGTTTCCGATGAGCTGTTGCAGCACGTCGTAGCGGCTCACGATGCCGACAAGCTTGCCCTCCTTGCGAACCAGCGCCGCCGGGCTCTCGCGGGTGAGCATGGGTGCCAGCCGGTCGGTGGGGAACGTCGCCTCGACAATGGGGAGCGGCGGGTCCATCACTTCGCGGACCGGGCGATCGAGCAAGGCCGGCTGCGCGAGCGCCTTGGTCATGAGGGTTCCTTCGATCAGCGTGCCGACCGCTTCGCCGTCATCGACCACTGGGATTTGGCTCACGTCCCAGGTGTTCATCAAGTTGAGCGCCTGACGCACCGCCGCCGCCGGCGCCACACTCACCAGGGCTGGCGCGGCGGGTGGCCGGCGAGTGAGGAGCTCCTCGACCGTGATCCTCGGCGAGTCGAGCATTTGGTTCTCTTGCATCCACTCGTCACTGAAGACCTTCGAGAGGTATCGCTCCCCGGTATCGCAGAGAATGGTGACGACGAGGGCATCGGGATCGTCCAACTCGCGGGCAACCTCGAGCGCGAGGGCCACGTTGAGCCCGGCTGAGCCGCCTACGAGCATCCCCTCCTCCCGCGCCAGGCGCCGGGCCATGAGAAGCGCCGTGCGGTCGTTCACGCTGCGGAATTCGTCGATGTAGTCGAACCAGATGTTCCCGGGGACCTCGTCGCCACCGATGCCTTCGACCTTGTACGGGGCACTGCCGCTCAGAGCACCGGTCTTGGCGAAGGTCGCGTAGACCGACCCCACCGGATCGCCGGAGATGACCCGGATCTTCGGATTCTTCTCCTTCAGGTACTTGGCGACGCCGCTCACGGTGCCCCCGGTGCCCGCCGCCGCCACGTAGTGGGTCACCTTGCCCTTGGTCTGCTCCCAGATCTCCGGACCGGTCGTCTGGTAGTGCACCTGGGGATTCACCGGCGTGAAGTACTGATCGGCTAAGATCGCTCCCTGCGTCTCGCGGACGATTTGCTTGGCCCGCATGCGGTAATGATCCGGATGGTTGGGCGGCACCGCCGTCGGCGTAACGACTACATCTGCGCCATATGCCTTGAGCAGGCGCACCTTCTCCTGCGACATCTTGTCGGGCATGGTGAAGACGCAGCGGTAGCCCTTCAGCGCACAGGCAATGGCGAGCCCGACGCCGGTGTTGCCGCTGGTTGCCTCGACCACGGTGCCGCCGGGCTTGAGGTCACCACGCTCCTCCGCGGCCGCGATGATCGCGATCCCGATCCGATCCTTTACGGAGCCACCCGGATTGGCGTATTCAGCCTTTCCATAGACCGGGGTCCGCAGCCCCGCAGTGACGCGCGACAGGCGGATGAGCGGGGTCCAGCCGATGGTGTCGAGCACCGAGTTGTACAGAGTAAGATGTTGCGGCTGCATGCGCGGGCTACCTTCCCCCCTGCGAATGGCGGAATTGGACGGGCTGCAGAAACGCCACCGCGACCGGCGTTCCGCTCTGCAGGGCCGGCGCAAAGCGAAGCTTGGGCGCGGCCGCGACCGCCGCGGAGTCGAACGCCGGGTAGCCGCTCGACTCGGCGACGTGGGTCGACTCCCTGACGACCACGCCTTGTTCGGTGACGAACAGGCGAAGGACGACGGTGGCGTCGATTCGTTTCGCGAGCAGCGCGGGCGGATATTGCACCGGCGACTCGATGTTCAGCGCGACTGGCGCGCCCTCAGGGGCGGGCGCCGGGGCCGGCCGCTCGGCCGGGAGGCGCATGGTCGTATCGTCGTGGCGGGTACAGCCGGAGAGCAGCACCGTGAGAGCCGCCGTGATTCCCATCGAAGAGAGTCGAAGCATGACCCGAAAGTAGTAGCGCCGCCGCCATTCGCTACTGGCGCCGCTCTCCAACCCGTCGCTGCAGCTGGGCCAAGCGATTCAGCGCCTCCAGCGGGGTGAGCGAATCGAGATCGATCGCCCGGATCTCCTCGACGACCGGATCGGCCGCGGGCTCCGCCGCCCCGAACAGCGCGAGTTGGCCAGGATCCGCCGCGCCGGGGGGCTCGCCCGACACCACGCGGTGCTCGCCCTCGAGCGCGCGGAGAATCTCTTTGGCGCGGCGAACGACCGGGGCGGGCAGGCCCGCGAGCTGGGCCACGTGAATGCCGTACGAGCGATCGGTGCCGCCGGCTTCCAGCCGGTGCAGGAAAACGACGGTTTCGCCGGTTTCCCGCACGGCCACGTTCAGATTGCGGGCGTGTGCGAGCTCCTCGGGGAGCTGCATGAGCTCGTGATAGTGCGTGGCGAACATCGTCTTGCAGCCCACCCGGTCGTGCAGATGCTCGGTCACCGCCCACGCGAGGGCGACACCGTCATAGGTCGACGTGCCGCGGCCGATCTCATCGAGGAGCACGAGGCTGTGAGCGGTCGCGTTGTGGAGGATCGCGCTCGTCTCGCTCATCTCCACCATGAACGTCGACTGCCCGCGTGCCAGATTGTCGGATGCGCCGACCCGGGTGAACAGCCGGTCGACCGCGCCGATCCGCGCCTCGTCCGCCGGCACGAAGCTGCCCATCTGCGCGAGCACGACGCAGAGCCCGATCTGCCGGAGGATCGTCGACTTGCCCGCCATGTTGGGACCGGTGACCAGCAGTACTCGCTCGGCCTCCGCGAAGCGGACGTCATTCGGAATGAACGCCTCGCGCGGCATGAGGCGCTCGATGACGGCGTGGCGGCTCTCCTTGAGCGTGAGGCCGAAGTCGTCGGTGATTTGCGGTCGCACGTAATGATGGGTGACCGCCACTTCGGCGAGAGCCGTCCACACGTCGAGCCGGGCGAGCGCGCGCGCGGTTCGCTGGATTCGACCGATGGCGTTGCCGACCGACGCCCGAAGCGCACCGAACAACTCCGCCTCCCGCACGCCGATGCGATCCTCCGCGCCGAGGACCTTGGCCTCGTAGCTCTTGAGCTCGGGGGTCACATAGCGCTCGGCCGAAGCGAGCGTCTGGCGCCGCTCGTAATCGGGCGGCACGCGCGCGGTGTGGCTGTGGGTGATCTCGAGGTAATAGCCGAAGACCTTGTTGAACCCGACCTTGAGCGACGGAATGCCGGTACGCTCTCGCTCGTGCTGCTGCAGGTTGGCGATGAACTGCTTGCCGCCGTCCCTGAGCGTGCGCAACTCATCGAGCTCGGCGTCGTAGCCCGGACGAACGATCTCGCCGTCGGCCAGGGCGGCGGGCAGCCGCTCCTCGAGGGCTGCGGAGAGCTCGGTGGCAAGGTCCGCGAGGAGGTCGAAGTCGCGCTCCACCTCGCCGAGGGCGGCACTTCGACCGCGGTCGGCAAGGCTGGTGAGGGCCTCGAGGACGTCCGGCAGTCGGCGGAAGGAATCGCGCAACGCCCCAAGCTCCCGCGGCGTCGCGCGCCCGGCGGCGGCGCGGCCCGCCAGCCGCTCGAGATCACGTACGCCATCGAGGCCTTCGCGGAGCCTCGCGCGGCCCCGCTTGTCCTTGACCGCGACCTCGACGGCGTCCAGCCTGTCGTCGATCGCGGCCGGCTCGCGCAGCGGGGAGAGGAGCCATTGCCGGAGCAGGCGGCCGCCCATCGGGGTGAGGGTACAATCGATCGCCTCGAGCAGCGTCGAGTTGCGCGCGCCGGCCCGAAGCGGCTCGATCAGCTCCAGGTTGCGGCGCGTCATGTCGTCGACCCAGAGATGGGTGAGGCTGCGCCGCACCGTGGGTCGGGTAAGGTGCGGAAGTCCCGATGGCTGAAGCTCGCCCAGGTAGCGCAGCAGCGCGCCGGCCGCGCCGACGGCCGCGGCATCGTCCGATCCAAGCCCGAGCCCGTCGAGCGACGCGAGCCCGAATCGGCGGGCCAACTCCTCGCTCGCGAGCGAAGCATCGAACTCCCAGCGCTCGCGGTAGGTCACGAGCGCGGCGCAACCGCCGAGAGAAGGACCGTCGCGACGCTCGTCATCGGAGGGCAGGACCACTTCGGCGGGATCGAGCCGGGCGAGCGCCTCCTCCAGGCCACTCGACTCGAGGGTCTCGAGCAGGAATTCGCCGGTACTCAGATCGATGGCCGCGAGCCCCAGGCCGGCGCCGCCCGTGTGCAACGCCACGAGCCAATTGTTGCGGCTGCCGGGCACCCAGCCGTCGGCCAGGAGCGCGCCCGGCGTGACGGTCTCGACGACCTCGCGGCGCACCAATCCTTTGGCGTGCTTCGGATCTTCGACCTGCTCGCAGATCGCGACGCGCTGGCCGCTGGCGACGAGCTGGCGGAGATACTCGGCCGCGGCTTTGACCGGCACGCCGGCGAGCGGAATGCCGTCCCCCCGGGCGGTGAGCGTGATGTTCAAGAGGCGGGCGCCGAGCTGTGCGTCGTCGTAGAACATTTCGAAAAAATCCCCGACGCGCATCCACAGAATGGCGCCGGCGTGGCGGGCTTTGAGCTCGGCCCACTGCGCCATCAACGACCCTGCCTCAGCGGTGCGCGTCATCGTGTCTCGCTCGGCCATCAATCCCCCACGATGAACGGCTGGCCTCCCAGCTTGGCCCGCACTCCGGGAAGGGCGGCGGCGGAGGCGGCGCGACTGGGGTAGCTGCCGACCCGCACCTTGAGGTAGCCCTTTTCCTTTGCGATGACAGCCGCGAATCCCGCCGCCTTGGCCTTCCGCGCGATGTCATCGGCTACGGCCTGCGCCGCCACCGCGGCGAGCTGAATACGAAAGACAGGTCGGTGGGCGGTCGTGTCCCGACGGAGACTCGAATCGCGAGCGGACGGGACGGGTCTGGACGAGGAATCGGCGGTTCGGCCACTAGGCTGGGCGGTCGTGGTGGTCTCGGCGGTCGCGACCGCGCAGCGCTGCTGGTAAAACTCGAGCTGGTTCTTGAGCTCGAGGTCGGCGCCGGCCTCGGCGAGCCCGGCGGTGAGCCAACCGCACGCGGCCGTCGGGTTGCGGAGCTCGAAGTAGGAGCGACCGGCCCACAGCGCGGCACTCGACATCAGCGGACTCGAGGGGTGGTCCAGCCGGAGCCGCTCGAGGTTCCGAGCCGCTGCCTCGAAGCCGCCGCCGGCATAGTCGAGCTGGGCCAGTCGGAGCAACGCATTGGCGGCCCAGTCCGAAAACGAATACTCGACGGCGACGCGCTGCAGATCACGTCGCATCTCCTCGGGATCGGAGGCGACGATCGCGCGGGTGTAGAGCGCCTGCGGATACAGCGTATCGTTGGGCTGCGTTGCGTCCAGGATGCGCTGCACCGAGGTGCGCGCAGAGTCGCCGAGACCTTCCTGCGCGAGCCGCACGGCGGCGGTGAGGCGGGGATCGGTCTGGGCCAGGGCGGGCAGTGCATGAAGCGCGAAACAAAGGCCGAGTGCCCCGCCGATCGCGCCCTTTGCCGCCGACATCACGCCGCCCCCCGCTGCGCGAGCGCCATTCCCATGATCAGATCGAGCACGATTCCGCGATCGTCAGAGATGGTGGTGCCCTTGAGCGCCTGATCGGCTCGGAGCGCGGCGGAGAGGCCCGCCCGGATGCGCGGCTGCGGCCAGCCGGGGACCCACTGGGCCCAGCGACGGGCCTCCTCCTTATATCCCAAGAGTCCAAAGATCCGCGTGCGCAGCAAGAGCTTGAATGCAGCGTCCTCGAGCTCGGGACCGCGAAGCTTCCGATCGTAGGCGCTTCGCAACGCTCCGAGGCCCACCAGGGTGGTTCCGAGCAGGGTGACGAGGCGAACTCCCGTGACGCCGGCCTGCGCGAGCACCGGACTCAGTAGCGCGGCGGCGCGGCCGGCATCATCGCCGAAGACGGCGTCGCGCCAGTCGAAGACGGTTTCGCCGTGACGTACGCCGACCAGAGCGGCGATCCGGTCGGGCGTCACGGGTCCTTGATCCGAAGTGGCGGCGAGCTTCTCCAATTCGACCGCGAGCGGGCCCAACCCGACACCGACGGCTCGCACCAGATGCCGCGCAGCATCCGGTTCGATCACGACGTCGAGCGACTTGGCGCGATGGAGCACCCACTTCGCCGCGCGATCGGGCGGCAGCGGGTCACAGGCAACCGAGACAGCGAGGCGGGCCAATTCCTTGTCGTCGGTCTCCTCGGCGGCGCCTTGGACCAGAATCACGATCGCGTCAGCCGAGGGGTGCTCGAGGTACTTCAGGAACGTGGCGCGAGCTTTCGGCTTTCGCTTCCACGCCTCGACATCGCGCAGCAGCACGACTCGGCGATCGGCCATCATCGGCGGCGTATTACAGAGGGCGTAGACGTCTTCGGGATCCAGCTGCGCGGCGGACCGCTGATCGAAGTTGAAATCCCGGAGACCGGGGTCGAGCGCGCGCTCGAGGATGGCGGCGGTCATCTCCTCCTTGAGGAGGTCCTCGCTGCCGTGGAGATAGTAGACGGGGGCGAACTCGCCCCGCCGGACCGAGCGGAGCAGTGCCTCGATGGTTTGCACGGGCATGGGGGGAACCTACCGCCGACGCGGGCTCCGGCCAATGTCTCGCTCGATCAAGCCGGCTCTCACCGCTGTCTCACAAAACACTGTACAAACATCAGCGCGATCAGCGTCTTCCCGTCCTGAATCTCCCCGGACGCGGCCAGCGTCATGACCCGCGACCACGGAAGCCGAATCACCTCCATGAACTCGTCCGGCTCGCGCCGATGCCCGCCCTGCTGGCCGCCCACCGCCGCGAACAGATGGATCTTCTCGTCGGTGAAGCCGGGCGTCGTGAAGATCGTGGTGAGGCGGGTCAGCATGCCGCCTCGCAGCCCTGCCTCCTCCTCGAGCTCCCGGCGCGCGCACTGCTCCGGCGTCTCGCCCGGATCGAGCCGGCCGGCCGGAATCTCCCAGATATAGCCGTCCGCCGCGTGCCGGAACTGGCGGATCAAGACCACGTCGGGGTCAGGCGCGCGCGGGTCGTCAAGGAACGGCAAGACAGCCGCGGCGCCCGGGTGCCGGAGCATCTCGAGCTCGCCGCTGGAGCCATCCGGAAAGCGAACCGAATCGACGTCGAGATTGAGCACGCGCCCGGTGTGGAGGCGGCGCGTAGAGACGAGCGTCATGGGTTGGTCAGCCGGGAAGGGGGGAACAAGCTGCGCGCCCAGGCCACGGGCACTTTGACCGCCTCGGCGGCGAGATACTCGAGCTCGAGCACGGGGTTGTCGGAGATCGGGCTGGTATCGGTGGGTGAGGTATAGGCCTCGACGCCCATCCGGCGGGCCTCGAGCTTGAGGCGGCACATGTGGAACGGATCGCTCACCAGGAGCACGGACCGTAGGCCGCGGCTTCCGAGCCAGGAGGCGACCGCTCCCATCGACGCCTCGGTCGAGTGCCCCTTGGGCTGGAGCACGACGACCGAATCGGGGATCCGGCGGGCTACGAGATAGCGGTAGCTCACCATGGCCTCGCTCTCCTTGTCACCCCGACCGACGCCGCCGGTTACCACGATCGCGGGGGCCAGGCCCTGGCGATACAGGTCGAGCGCATGGTCCAGACGGGCGCGAAGCACGGGCGAGGGCCGGCCATTGTATTGCGCGGCGCCCAAGACCACGATCGCGTCGGTCTTTCGGCTCTCGTCCAGCTGGCTGACGACGAGCACGGAGAGGAAGGCGACGGTGTAGGCAGCAAAGCCGCTAACGGCGAGAAGGGCCGCCACCCGTTTAGAGATCGAAGCTTTCGCCATGCTTCGGAATCGCGACGTCGCGCACGCCTTCCTGCTGGAGCATCGATGCCATCGCTTGGAGCGCCGGACCTTCGCCGTGGACGACGAACGCGCGGCGAATCGGGCCTCCCAGCCGCCGCACCCATTCGCGAAGCTCACCGCGATCGGCGTGGGCCGACAGGCCGGAAATCTTCTCGATTTCGGCTCGCCGCTCGTACTCCTGCCCCAGAATCTTCACGACACGCGCGCCCTCCTCCAGCCGGCGGCCGAGGGTGTGCTCGGCCTGAAATCCCACCAGCAGCACGCAGTTCCGATGATCCCCGATTCGGTTGGCCAGATGGTGCAGGATCCTCCCGAACTCGACCATACCCGAGGCCGCGACGATCACGGCCGGGCCCGCGAGGGTATTGAGCTTCTTCGAGTCGGCCACGTCCCGCACGTAGTGCACCAGGGGGAAGTCGAACAACGGGGCGCCGCCGGCGATGAGCCGCTCGCGCTGATCGAAGACTTCGGGATGGAGGCGGAAGACGGTGGTGACATCGACCGCCAGCGGGCTGTCCACGTAGATCGGCACCTCGGGAATCACGCCCTGCCGCCAGAGCTGGTGCAGCGAGTAGATCACCTCCTGCGCTCGGCCCAGGGCGAACGCAGGAATGAGAACCTTACCCCCGCGGGCCGCGACCCGATGCACGATCTCGCCGAGCCGCTGCTCGGCGCCGGCGACGGATTCGTGGTCGCGATCGGCGTAAGTAGACTCGACGATCAAGGTGTCGATCGGTCCGACGGGCGGATCTGGGTCGCGGACGATCGGGAGTCCGGTTCGACCGATGTCCCCCGAGAAGACGAGGCGGTGTTGGCCCGCCTCGCTGATCCGGAGATCGATCGACGCCGATCCGAGGATATGGCCGGCGTCGGTGAACTCCATGGTGAAGTGCTTGCGCAGATGGAGCAGTCGCCGGTAGGGCAGGCCTACCATGAGCTCCTGCACCGCAACGGCGTCCGCCCAGGTGTACAGCGGCTCGCTCGCCGGGCTCGTCTTGCCTCGCTTCGCCAGAAACGCCGTGTCCCTCTCCTGGATATGGGCGGCGTCCGGCAACATGACCGCAGTGAGGTCGCGAGTGGCGGCGGTGGCGTAGATCGGACCATGGAAGCCGTGGTTGACGAGCAGCGGGAGTCTCCCCGAGTGGTCGATGTGCGCGTGACTCAGCAGCACGGCGTCGACCCGGCGGGCATCCAAGCTGAGATTCGCGTTGAGCGCGTACGCTTCGGCACGCCGGCCCTGAAACAGGCCGGCGTCCAGGAGGACGCGGGCTCCGGCGGCCTCGATCAGGTGCATCGAGCCCGTCACCTGTCCGGCGGCGCCCCAAAACGTGAGTCGGATTCCGGCCATCGCGTGGAGTCCTGTTGGTGTTACCGAGTTCCGAAGAGGCGGTCCCCCGCGTCCCCGAGCCCAGGAAGGATATAGCCTCGCGCATCGAGGCCGCGATCGAGGCCGGCGGTGAAAATAGGCACGTCGGGGTGGGCCCGCTCCATGGCCCGAACGCCCTCGGGCGCGGCTACCAGACTGAGAAAGCGAATCCGGCGCGCGCCGGCCTGCTTGAGCGCCGTGACCGCGGCGACGCCGGACCCGCCGGTCGCCAGCATGGGGTCGAGCACGAAGAAGTCGCGCTCGAGCTCGGCGCCGGGAATCTTGAAGTAGTAGTCGACGGGCTTGAGGGTCTCGTGATCGCGCGCGAGGCCGATGTGGCCGACGCGGGCGGAGGGAATCAGCTGGGCAATGCCGTCCACCATGCCGAGTCCGGCGCGGAGGATCGGTACGAGAGTGAGCTTCTTGCCGGCCACCTGCTGCCCGGTCATACGCTCGAGCGGCGTGTCGATTTCGACCGGTTCGGTGGGGAGATCCTTGGTGACCTCGTACGCCATGAGCGTCGCGATTTCGCTGACGAGCTGCTTGAAGTCGCGGATGCTCGTGCGTTTGTCACGAAGGAGGGTGAGCTTGTGCTGGATCAGCGGGTGCGAGAGGACGGTGAGATTCGGGTGGCCGGGGTGAGGCATCCGGGGAATATACCGCGCCACTTACCGCGATGGCGACCGACCGGCACACCCGTTCCCGCTCCGCGCAAATGCTCGCCAACAGCTCTTCGATGCGGTGCGCCCACAAGGCGTAGTTATCGTCGTTGACATGGAACTCGCCGTACCCTTCGTAGCGGATGCGCCCCCGCTTGTCGATCAGCACGAAGCTCGGCCAATACCGGATATCGTAGAGGTTCCAGGTACGGTTGTCGTTGTCCTGCGCCACCGGATAGTCGATCCCGTACTTCTTCAGCGCGCTCGACGTTGGCCTTGTCGTGCTCGCCCGCATAGGGCGG
>JBGPVE010000084.1:0-11120 GCA_041491545.1 Gemmatimonadota bacterium
ACCAGCGATCAATGCTGTATAACACATTGATTTACAAGGACTTACAGCATTTATTATGGCTCGAATCATCGCTGTCGCAAACCAAAAGGGTGGTGTGGGCAAGACCACGACTGCCCTCAATCTCGCAGCCGCATTGGCTATCGCGGAGCGCCGGACATTGTTGGTCGACGCCGATCCTCAGGGGAATGCCACGAGCGGGATCGGCATCGCCAAGGATTCTCTGCAGGTCTCGCTTTACGATGCCCTGATCGACGGCCGCCCGGTCGCTGACGCCATTATTCACCACCCCGCGCTTTCATATCTCGACGTGCTTCCCGCGACCCAAGACCTCGTGGGCGCCGAGCTCGAGTTGGTAGGGCGGGAGGGCCGCGAGCGAATGTTGCAACGGGTGCTGGAGGGAATCGAGTCGTCGTATGACTTTATTCTGGTCGACTGTCCCCCGTCGCTTGGACTCCTCACGCTCAACGTGCTCACGGCATCGCACGGCGTGCTGATTCCCATTCAGTGCGAGTACTACGCGCTCGAAGGAATTTCGCAGCTACTCAATACCATTCGCCTAGTCCAGCAGAACTTCAACCCGGCACTTGCAATCGACGGTGTGCTGCTCACCATGTACGATTCGCGGTTGAATCTCTGCCGGCAGGTCGCGGACGACGCGAAGGAATATTTCGGGGCGAAGGTCTTTCGAACGCCGGTCCCGCGCAATGTACGCCTCGCGGAGGCTCCCAGCTTCGGGAAACCGATCCTCCTGTACGATGTGCAATCGGTAGGCGCCAAGAGCTACCTCGCCGTCGGCCAGGAGCTACTCAATAGAATCGAGAATCCGCCGGTCGTGGAGCCGGCCCCATCCCTTCCCGAGGTGGCCACATGACCGAAACCAAGCGACTTGGCCGTGGTCTCGAAGCGCTGCTCGGCCCCATCTCTCGGGAGCAGGCCGAGGCAGCCGGCGCATTCCGGGAGCTTCAAGTGGCAGCGGTTCGGCCAAACCCCTATCAACCCCGTCGCATGATCGATGAGGACGCGCTCGCTGAGTTAACGGCGTCCATCGAGGCCGCCGGCCTGCTGCAGCCGATTGTCGTGCGGTCGAAGAATGGCGGATACGAGTTGATCGCCGGGGAGCGCCGCTGGCGGGCGGTACAACGTCTCGGGTGGCCGACTGTGCCCGCCGTGGTAAAGGAGGTCGACGATCAGACGCTCCTCACCCTGGCGCTGATTGAAAACCTGCAGCGAGACGATCTCTCGGCCATCGATGAGGCACTCGGATATCAGCGCCTGATGGAAGAGTTCACGGTACCCTCGGGCGAGGTCGCGCGCCTGGTCGGGCGCAACCGATCGACCATTGCGAATCTCCTCCGTCTCCTCAAGCTGCCCATGGAAGTGCAGACGCTCGTGCACGAGGGCAAACTCTCCGAAGGACATGCGCGCGCCCTCCTCGCATTGGAGCAGCCGGAGCGAATGCTGTCGCTGGCTCACCAGGCGGTGGAGGAAGGCTGGTCCGTCCGAGAAATCGAAGCGCGAGTACGGGATAGCACGCAGAGTGCGCCGCCGATGGCGCCCAGCCGCAAGCGGGAGCCCCGGACGCTTTCGGCCGATGCGCGCCGGGTCGAGGACGTGCTCCGTAAGCGGCTTGGCACTGATGTTCGGCTGCACTCGCGCCGACGGGGCCGCGGATTCCTGACCATCAACTATTACTCGAACGACGACCTCGCCCGGCTGCTCGAGCTGCTGCTAGGCGAGCCCTTCGCGGGATGATGGCGAAGTCGCGCTCCTTCACGGTCCTGATTCAGCGAGATGGCGCGCTCACCGCGAGGACGTTCCGCGTTCCGGTTTGGAAGGTTCGCGCGAGTATCGTCGCGGCGGCCACGTTCGGCGTGCTGCTCGTGACCGCCGTGGCCATCTATGCGCCCATCTACCGCGCCGCGGCCCGGCTGCCAGCGTTGCAGCACGAGGTGGCCCGGCTGAAAGGAGAGAATGCCCGCATTCTCGAGCTCAGTGCCGCAGTGGATAGTCTGGAGCGGCGCTATGGCCAGGTGCGCAAGATGATCGGCGCCGACATCGTTCCCGATCCGGTTCGGTACTCTGCCTCGCTGCCGGTGGCGCCGCCGATTCGAGCTGTCCCCCACGCCGGGCCCGCGCGTTTCACGCCGAACGCGTTGCCGCCGCACTACTGGCCGCTCGACGAATCCGGCTTTATCACCCGGGGTCAGGTGGGCGACACCGCGAAGAAGGAGGAGCTGCACCCGGGAATCGATATCGCCGTCCCGGTGGGCAGCATCGTGCGGGCGGCAGGCGGTGGGGCCGTGGCCGAGACCGGACAGGATCCGGAATATGGGTCGTTCGTCTTGCTACAGCATCCCGACAGTTTCCAGACAATGTACGGCCACTTGTCCCGACGGCTCGTTGCGGTTGGCGATTCGGTTCAGCCGGGGCAAGTGATCGGCCTGACCGGAAACAGTGGCCGCTCCAGTGCTCCGCACCTCCACTTCGAGATCCGCCGACAAGGCGTCTCGCTCGATCCTCTGACCATGGTCAAGGAAGGCAGACAATGAGCCTCTTCTCCAACCCCGCACGTGACGATCAAGGCAACGAGCTTCGCCGTCGCCGATCCGACCAGATGCCGTTCTCGATCGTCGGGAAGGACATGACGATCGTGGGGGACGTCGAGACCGAGGGTGTGGTGCGCATCGAGGGCCGAGTGCGGGGCACGGTGAAGGCGGGGTCCCAGGTGCTGGTGAGTCCGGGGGCCAAGGTCGAAGGGGATCTGCACACCAGGGAGGCCGTGGTCGGCGGTGAGATCGTGGGATCGGTGCACGCCATCGAGCGGGTGGAGCTCCAGGCGACCGCGTCGGTCACCGGGAATATCACCACGCCACGCATCGCCGTACTGGAGGGGGGCAAAGTGAGCGGCGAGGTGAAGATCGAAGAGGCGGTCGCGAGTACGGAGTCGGATCTGGTGTCGCGTTGAACATACCGAGGCAAGTGTCGCGTTGGTGTCCCCTTGCCGCCGCCATCCTCTCGCTAGGTTCATGTAGCAAAGCGCATCGACCGCAGGGAATGCGGGTTGGACTGATCACGCCCGGGTCGATCGCGGATGCGGCGTGGAACTCCGGCGCGTACCAGGGCCTCTTGCAGGTCCGCGACTCGCTCAGGGTCGCCGTCTCTCAGGTCGAGGCGCGCACGCCGGCGGAGCAGGAGGAGGCGCTCCGAACCTACGCGACGCAGGGGTATGACCTGGTCTTCGCGCACGGCTTCGAGTTTCAGGGGCCGGCAGAGCGGGTATCGGCCCAACATCCGAAGACGGTCTTCATCGTGACCTCCGGCGAGCGCGCGGCCGGGAACGTCGCGCCGCTCATCTTTCGGCTGGAGGAGGCGAGCTATCTCGCCGGCATGGTGGCGGGAGGGATGACGAAGTCCAATGTCATCGGATTCGTGGGTGGCATCGAGCTTCCGCCGATCAAGGCGGCGTACCAAGGGTGGGTACGCGGAGCCACGGCGGTCAACCACAAGGTTCAAGCACGACAGATCTACCTTAACAGCTTCGATGACGCTGCCGCGGGACGCGAGGCGGCGCTAGCCCTGATTCGGGTCGGGGCCGACATGTTCCACCACAACGCCGATGCCGCAGCGCTCGGTCTCTTTCAGGCAGCGAAGGAAAGCCCGGGGGTCTATGTGTTCGGGGCCAACGCGGACCAAACCAGCCTGGCCCCGAACCGGGTGCTCGGGTCCGCCGTCATCGACCTGCCCCGGGCATTCCTCCTGGTTGCGCGCGACGTGGAGGCTGGTCGGTTCACCTCGAGGGTGCAGGAGTTCGGGCTCAAGAGCGGGGTCATCCGCTACGTGACCAACCCCGGTCTCGACAGTCTGGTGCCGGCCGCCCTCAAGGACCGGGTGAAAGCCGCGTCCGATTCGATTGCCGCAGGCACCCTGCGGCCGACAGCTCCCGTGGCCGGCGCGGGGGCGGCGGCATCCGCCCAATGACGACCACCTGCTCGCTGTCGGAGATGGTCGGGTACCTGGATCAGTACCTGCGCATCCGCGACGTCCCCGACGAACCCAACGCCGTCAATGGGTTGCAGGTGGAGAATACCGGCCGGGTCACGCGGATCGTCGCGGCGGTCGACGCATCGCTCGAGACGATTCGGGGGGCAGTTGGCCGCACGGGAGATCCGGCGGATCGGGCGCCGATCGAATCGGCGGGTGCCGACCGACCGGCGCTTCTCTTGGTGCATCACGGCCTGTTCTGGGACGGCAACGTGCCACTTACCGGTCGCCGCTACCGGCGAGTGCGTGCCCTGCTCGATGAAGACATGGCGCTCTATTCGGCGCACATCCCGCTCGACCTCCATCCCGAGGTAGGCAACAACGCGGTGCTGGCTCAACAGCTCGGAATCGGGGTGGAGGGTTGGTTCGGCATGCATCGCGGTGTACCGATCGGCGTCTGGGGCCGCGCCCCCGAAAGGCTGAGCCAGGTCGGCCGGCTCGTGGCCGAGCTCGATCGGCAGCTCGAGACGACCAGTCGACTCATCCCTGGCGGACAGGACCGAGTTCGAAAGGTGGGAATCATCACGGGCGGGGGCGGAAGCGCGATCGCCGCCGCGCGGGATGCCGGCCTCGATACCTACATCACCGGCGAAGGGGCCCATCATACATACTTCGACGCGACGGAGTGGGGTCTCAACGTCATCTACGCCGGTCACTATGCCACGGAGCAAGTAGGGGTCCAGGCTCTGGCTCGACATCTGGGCGAGCGCTTTGGGCTGCCCTGGGAGTTTCACCGTCATCCTACCGGCCTGTGACGGCACCGGCCCTCGAACTTCGCGCGATCGACAAGCGATTCGGCCCCGTGCACGCGCTGTGCGGGGCCGATTTTTCGCTCCAACCGGGCGAGGTGCACGCGCTGCTGGGTGAAAACGGGGCGGGCAAGTCCACTCTGATGCACATCGCCTACGGTCTTCTCAGCCCGGATTCCGGCACGATTGCCGTCCGCGGACGTCCGGCGGTGCTCCGGACGCCGCGAGATGCGCGCCGGCTCGGCATCGGAATGGTGCATCAGCACTTCACGTCGATCCCGGCACTCACGGTCGAGGAGAATCTGGCGCTGGCCGCCGGCTGGCGCGTCGCCGCCGGTGCGCTGCGTGAGCGCGTCGTCAGCCTGATCGACCGGGTAGGACTGCCGCTCGATCCGACGGCTCGGGCCGAATCGCTCAGTGCCGGCCTCAAGCAACGGCTCGAGATCCTCAAGGCGCTCGCGGCAGACACGACTATTCTCTTGCTCGACGAGCCAACCGCGGTACTCGCCCCGGCGGAAGTCGGCGGACTGCTGCGGGTGGTGCGAGGCTTCGCCGACGCCGGTGGAGCGGCGGTGCTCATCACCCATAAACTGGACGAGGCGCTGCGCGCCGCGGACCGGGTGACGGTGCTCCGGGCCGGCCGTGTGACGCTCGTTGCGCCTGCCGCAACGGAGACTCCGGCGACTCTCGCGACGGCGATGATCGGCTCAAGCGCAGCGCTCATCGCCCACGAGCGGCCGGCTGCCACCGCGGCCGCCGGGCCGGTGCTGGTGCGCTGTATCGGACTCGAAATCCGGCGGGACGATGGACGTGGCCCCGCCGTGCGGGACGCATCGCTCGTGGTGGCCGCCGGCGAGCTGGTCGGCGTGGCGGCGATCGAGGGCAATGGTCAACGCGAGTTGCTCCGGGCGATCGCGGGAGTAGTGCCGGTCGTGGGTGGCAGCTTGGAGGTGGCGGAGCCCGTCGCATTCATTCCAGAGGACCGCACCAGCGAAGGGCTCATCCCCGAGCTGTCGCTCACCGAGAACATCGTGCTCGGCCTAGGCCGAGCGGCGCCGTGGGTTCGCCGGGGTCGACTCGACTGGTCTGCCGCGCGCGCGCGCACGGGACAACTCATCGGGCAGTTCGGGATTCGTGCACCCGGCCCGGACGTGCCGGCCGCCGCGCTCAGCGGCGGCAACCAGCAGAAGGTGGTGATCGCGCGGGTGCTGGAGCGGAAGCCGCGAGTGATCGTGGCCGAGAATCCGACCCGCGGATTGGATATCCAGGCGGCTCGTGCGGTGTGGCAGCGGCTTCGAGCCGCCGCGGTCGGCGGAGCCGCGGTGCTCGCCTATTCCACCGATCTCGATGAGGTGCTCGCCGAGGCGGACCGGGTGCTCGTGATCGCGAATGGTCGGGTGGGCGCAGCGCCCGATGGGGCGGGGCGCGCGGAGGTCGGGACACTCATGCTTGGCGGCGGCCCGGCACCGGCGGAGAGCGAGTGAAGCGCCCCGGAATGGACGGGGCCGGGTTTCGCACGGCATTGCTGTCGCTCGTCGCCGGACTCACGGTGCTTGCGCTCGGCCTCTGGGCGGCAGGCTATGACGCCGGCGCGGCGCTCGCGGCCCTCGGGCGCGGGGCCTTTGGGTCATGGTATGCGCTTAGCTCAGCCACGCTGGTGCGGGCCGTGCCGCTCGTGCTCATCGGACTGGGCATCTGTGTCGCCTTTCGCGCCGGTGCGCTCAACATCGGCGCCGAGGGGCAATTCTACGCCGGCGCCATCGCCGCGACGTGGGTTGGCCTACACGTAGGCGGTCTGCCCGCGTCATTCGCGATCGGCACAGTCTGGATCGCGGCGGCACTCGCGGGTGCCGCATGGATGGCGTTGCCGGTTTGGCTGAAGCTTCGCTTCGGCGTGCTTGAAGTGATCAGCACGCTCCTGCTCAACTTCGTCGCCGAGTCGCTGGTGAGCTGGGTGGTGCAGGGGCCGTTGCAAGAGTCGAAGCACGTCTATCCGGCGAGCGATCCGATCGCGCAAGCCGCACGTCTGCCGGTGCTGCCGGCGACGCGGCTGCACCTTGGTTTCATCTTGGCCGTCGTGCTCGCCGCCGTGGTTTGGTACGTGTTCGCGCGCACGGTATGGGGGTTCGAGCTCCTTGCGGTCGGCACCGGCCCGCGCGCTGCGTCGGTAAGCGGTCGGATCGACGGCCGCCGGGTGACCGCCGCCGCGCTCTTCTGGTCCGCCGCACTCGCGGGGCTCGCGGGCGGTGTCGAAGTGAGCGGTGTTTCCTACGCGCTCTTTCAGAATCTCTCGCCAGGATATGGATTCACGGGGATCGCGGTCGCCCTGCTCGCCCGCCTGCAGCCATTGGCGGTGCTCGCCACTGGGATTCTCTTTGGCGCGCTCGAGGCGGGGGCCGGCGCGATGCAGCGGGAGGCCGGCATTCCCGCGGTCGCGGTCTACGTCGTCGAAGGCGTAATCATCCTGGTCGTTCTGCTAGCGGACGTGTTGCTAAGACGGGCGCGGGGCGCGGCGACCGTGGCGCCTGAGCGGGCCGCATGACAGGAGCGCCCTCCCCGGCAGTCGCGCTCGCCGGCTTTCTGGCCGCCTCGGTCCGGGTGGCGACCCCGCTACTCCTCGCCGCAACGGGAGAGACGGTGACGGAGCGCTCAGGGGTGATCAATCTCGGTCTGGAGGGGGCGATGCTCGCAGGCGCGCTCGCCGCCGCGCTCGGTGCGAGCGCGGTGGGCCCGTGGAGCGGCGTGATCGCGGCGGCACTCGCCGGCATGGCCGTGGCGATCGTCTTCGCGGCATTCGTCGTCGGCGCCGGCGTCAATCAGATCATCGCCGGAACGGCCGTGACGCTCGCATCGGTCGGGCTGACCGGGACGATCTACCGCCAAGCGTACGGGAGCGCCGGCGCCGGCCTCTCACTGCCCACCTTTGCCGCGTGGCCCGTGCCGTTCTTGAGCCGGATCCCCCTGCTGGGCCCCAGCCTCTTCGATCAGCCCGCGCTCACCTATTTGGCGCTTCTCGCCGTACCTGTCGTCTGGTGGGTGCTCTATCGCACGCGGCTCGGGCTCTCGCTTCGGGCAACGGGGGAGGCGGCGGAGCTGGCGCGGGCGGCCGGAGTACCAGTGCGGGTCATGCGCTTCGGCGCGGCAGTCTTCGGCGGCGCGCTCGGCGGCATCGCCGGCGCCAGTCTCGTGCTGGCTCAGGTGGGGACGTTCGCGGAGCAGATGACGGCGGGGCGCGGTTATGTGGCCATCGCGATCGTGGTGCTGGGGCGCTGGCACCCGGTCGGCGTTGCCATGGCGGCTCTCCTCTTCGGCGCCGCGACGGCGCTGCAATTCCTCTTTCAGACGCTCGGACTCAAGGTGCCGTACCAGCTCTTTCTCATGCTGCCGTACCTTCTCACGCTGCTTGCCCTGGCGGGCGCGGTGGGTCGGGCTCGGGCGCCGGCGGATCTGGGACGAGATCTGACCGATTTCGCATAGCGTCTCGCGCGCTGAGAATCATCTCGCGCACCTGCGCCCTCAAGGCGGGGACATCCTTGGTCTTGAGGCCCGCGGTCTCCACGGGCTCAAGCACCCGCACCTCAGCCACCGATCGCCCGAAGCGCCAATCCTTCTTGCGGAGCGCGTTTCCCGTCCCAACGACGGCGAGCGGAAGGACGGGGACGCCGGCGTCGATGGCGAGGCGGAAGGCGCCGTCCTTGAACGGGAGCATCTCGCCGTCCATCGAGCGGGTACCCTCGGGGAAGATCATCACCGACACGCGTTGCTTCAGTATCTGCCGGCAGCGTTGCAGCGCCTCGACGGCGCTGCGGCTCTCACCGCGGCGGACCGGAATGTCGCCCGCGAGGTACATCAGCCAGCCGAGGACGGGAATCCGAAAGAGCTCCGCCTTGGATAGCCACTTCATCTCCCAGGGCAGGTGGCTGATGAGCAGGATGTCCGCAAAGGACTCGTGGTTGGATACGACGACGTAGGGCCGGCGCGGATCGGCCGGCGGCGTGCCGGACCAACGGAAGCGCCACAGTGGGTTCAGCGTCGCCATCACGACGGCGACTTTGCGAAAGACGAGACCCACGGTATAGCGTCCCGGGTCCGACCACCGCGTGACGAGACGGATCAGGCCCATGACCGGCAGCCAGAGAACGAGGCAAGCAACCAGAACCAGCCAGGCCCACAGCGACACGACGGTTTGCCAGAGCGTCACCACCACGGCAGGTTCCGGTCGGAGGATGGCGCCGCGCGGGGTGCGCTGGCGCACAGACGGAAGTGCTTCCACCACGTAACCTTAGCGTCGAACAAGCAGGCAAAACAAGGGTGGCTATGGACTCTGTGGAACGGGTGCCCGTCGAAGCGGGTCGCGAGCCGGACATTGGAAAGTCGGCGGAGGTGCTCCGGGAGCGGGTCGAGGTCCGCTCGCTCGCCATCACGGGCCTTTTCGTCCTGGCGCTGTTCTACACGCTCTACTTCGCCCGCACCTTCTTCCTGCCGATCGTGCTGGCCCTGCTGCTGGACTTTCTCCTGAACCCGATCATTCGGGGGCTCAAGCGGGCCCGCATTCCGGAGCCGGTCGGCGCCGCCGT
This sequence comes from Gemmatimonadota bacterium, assembly GCA_041491545.1. Taxonomy (GTDB): domain Bacteria; phylum Gemmatimonadota; class Gemmatimonadetes; order Gemmatimonadales; family GWC2-71-9; genus DASQPE01. The sequence goes on from JBGPVE010000084.1 coordinate 9,368, forward strand.
CGTACTCCTGGCGCTCCTGGCCGCCCTCGGTCTCGGCGTGTACACCCTTGCCGACCCCGCGCGCGAATGGCTGGCCAAGGTGCCGGCGAGCCTACAACAGGCGCAAACCAAGCTCCGCAGCATTCGGCGACCGGTGGAGCAGGTCTCGAAAACCGCCCAACAGGTAGAAGCGGCGACTAGCGTAGAGGGAGACACGCAGAAACGGGAAGTGGTGGTACGAGGCCCGGACCTGAGTCAGCGTCTTTTCGGCACGACACAGAACATCGTGGCGGCAATGATCGAAATGGTCATTCTCCTCTACTTCCTCATGGCCGCCGGAGATCTGTTCTTGCAGAAACTGATCAAAGTGCTGCCGCAATTCCGCGACAAGAAGCGGGCTGTATCGATCGCGCGAGAGACGGAAGCCTCGATATCAGCGTACCTCTCCACGGTGGCACTGCTCAATGTCGGTGAAGGCATCGCGGTGGCGGGGTTGATGAGTCTTCTCGGCATGCCCACCGCCGTGCTCTGGGGCGTGCTCGCGGCGCTGCTCGAATTCATTCCGTACGTCGGGGCCGCGCTGATGGTGATTGTTCTCACCCTCGCGGCGGTCACGACGTTCGATTCGCTCGGTCATGCGCTGCTCGTGCCCGCCGCCTTCCTGGCACTCAACTTCGCGCAGGCGAATTTCGTGAGCCCGCTCATCCTCGGGCGGAGACTCACGCTCAATCCGGTCGCGATCTTCATCGGCCTGGCCTTCTGGTGGTGGATTTGGGGAGTGCCGGGAGCGTTCCTCGCGGTGCCGCTGCTGGCCACCCTCAAGATCTTCTGCGATCACATCGAGACGCTGGCGCCGATCGGGGAGTTCCTAGGCAAGTGACGAGCGCGGCATGAACGACCAAAGGCTCGCAGCGGACGAAGTCGCGGCGCTCGGAACGCTGGCGCTCCGGCTCGACCGCGAGCGAGTGCGGTTGCATCGCGGTGATGGGCCGAGGATTAGCCGCTTGCTCCGAGCCGCGGTGCTAACGCTGAGCGGGGGTCGAGCGGTCACGCTCGGCAACCACGTGTTCTTGCCCGAGAGTTGCTGCCGGTCGATTCCGGTCTTGGCGCATGAGCTGACCCATTGCGTGCAGTATCAGACCTGGGGGCCGGCACGGTACTTCTCGCGCGGCATGGCCGACCGAGTTCGGGAGCTCAGGCATTGGATCGGTGCGGGTCCCAGCCCTTACCACTATACGGTAGACCAGGGGAAGCCGTTCGCATCCTACGGGATGGAGCAACAGGGACAGATCGTGGAGGACTGCTTCCGGGGCCATCCGATCGCGCGGACGCTGTCTCCGTTTCAGCCGAGCGAGACCGCCTCCCGAATCGCCGAGACGAACTCATCGACGTCCGCCTCAGCGGTATCGAACGACGTCATCCAACGCACTTCCGATCTCTCCTCGTCCCAAACGTAAAATCGATACGTCGCTTGCAGCCGGCGGACTGCGGCCGGGGGCAGAATGGCGAACACGGCGTTGGCCTCGACCGGCTGGGTGATCGTGACCCCGTCGACGCCGGCGAGGCCAGCGGCGAGTCGGCTGGCCATTCCGTTCGCGCGGCGCGCGTTGCGGAGCCACAGCCCGTCGGCCAGGAGCGCATCGAACTGCGCGGCCAGGAACCGCATCTTGGAGGCGAGCTGCATCCCCTGCTTGCGGATGAAGTGAAACTGCCGCGCCCGCGCCGGGTCGAAGAAGACGACGGCCTCGCCGGCCAGCAGCCCGTTCTTGGTCCC
>JBGPVE010000085.1:0-11027 GCA_041491545.1 Gemmatimonadota bacterium
AACCTCATCGTCATCGAGGATGCCGCCCACGCCCTGGGCGCGGAGATCGGAGGCCGGCCCGTCGGCGGGCTGAGCGACCTGACCACCTTCAGCTTTCACCCGGTCAAGCACATCACGACCGGCGAGGGCGGGATGGTGACGACCAACGACGAGAGTCTCTACCGCCGGCTCGGCCGGTTCCGCAGTCACGGGATCACCCGCGATCGGGGAGAGATGCGGCGCGATGACGGCCCTTGGTACTACGAGCAGCACGATCTCGGTTACAACTACCGCATCACGGATTTTCAGTGCGCTCTCGGACTCAGCCAGCTCAGCCGGCTGGGCGACTTCGTGACGGCGCGCCGCCGGCTCGCCGAGCGGTACGATCGCGCCTTGGCGACGATGACCCACGTGCGGGCGCCGGCGGTGCCTGTCTGGTCGCGGGGTGCCTATCACCTCTATGTCGTGCGAGTCGCGGCGTCGGTGCGGCGGGCGGTCTTCGAGGGACTTCGCGCGTCGGGGATCGGGGCCAACGTTCACTATCTGCCGGTCTATCGGCATCCGTACTACCGCCTCCACGGCTGCGCCGACGTACGCCGGCCGCACGCCGAAGCCTACTACGCCGAGACGATCACGCTGCCGATGTTCGCCACGCTGACCGAGGGCGAAGTGGATCGAGTGGTGGCGGCGCTGGCGGAGCAACTGTCCATCGTCGGTACGAAGGTCGGAGTGGGGGTCACATCCGGCGCGGGAGCGGCGGCATGACGCCGCGCTTCATCGCGGAAGTATCGAGCAATCATCACGGCGATCTCGGACGCTGCCTCGATTTCGTCGATCGCGCCGCCGAAATCGGCTGCGGCGCGGTCAAGTTCCAGTTGTTCCGGGTCCGCGAGTTGTTCGCGCCCGAGATTCTGGCGCGGAGCGAGCAGCACCGGGCCCGCGAGGAGTGGGAGCTGCCCACGAGCTTCCTGCCGGCGCTCGCCCAGCGGTGCGAGGAGCGCGGCATCGAGTTCGGCTGCACGCCGTTCTACCTCGACGCGGTGGAGGAGCTGCGACCGTACGTCTCGTTCTACAAGGTCGCGTCTTACGAGCTGCTCTGGAGGGAGCTGTTGGAGGCGTGCGCGCGGACCGGAAAGCCGGTCGTGCTCTCGACCGGGATGGCCACGTTGGATGAGATCGACGGCGCCGTGCGGGCCCTTCGCGATGCCGGCTGCACGGACCTCACGCTGCTGCACTGCGTTTCCGGATATCCGGCGCCCGCGGCCGAGTGCAATCTGGCCGCCGTCCAGACGCTTCGGCGCCGTTTCGGCTGCCCGGTCGGGTGGTCGGATCACAGCGTGGAGCCCGGCGTGATCCACCGGGCGGTGCACCGGTGGTGCGCCGCGGCGATCGAGTTTCATCTCGACCTCGACGGCACGGGGGATGAGTTTCGCACTGGACACTGCTGGCTGCCGGAGCAGATGGCGGCCGTGATTCGGGCTATCGATGTGGGCGGCCGCGCCGACGGCGACGGAGCCAAGGCCCCGGTGCCGAGCGAGCAATCGGACCGCGCCTGGCGCGCGGACCCGAGCGACGGACTTCGACCGCTGCGCCAGACGCGATTGGCGTTCACCGGATGAGCGCGCCGCGGATACGGTTCGTCGTCTCGGGCGGTGCACGCCAGGGCCTGGGCCACGTGATGCGCTGCGCGGTGATCGCCGGCGAGGCGATGCGGCGCGGATACCGAGTCTCGTTCGCGCTGCGCGGCGATTCGGCCGCCGCGCGCGCGCTCGAGGCGGAGCTGCCGCGGGGCGCTGTTTCCTCGTGGATCGGCGCCACCGACGCGGTAGCGGACGCGGACGGGGTCGTGCTCGACACGCCGGAGCCGATCGGCGCCGAGCTGGCGGCGGCTCGGGCGCTCGGCGTGCGGACCGTCGTGCTCGACCGGATCGACGCCCTGGACCAAGCGGACGCCACGGTGTTGCCGGTCCTCCACGCGCCGGAGACCCATCATCCCCGGGTCCGTCGCGGCGCGCTGTGGTGCGTGCTGGCGCCGGCGGTGCGGGCTCATCGAGCCGCGCCGTACCCGGGCGAGCGGCGGGTCGCGCTGGTCACGCTGGGCGGCGCCGATCCACGTGGGCTCACCGGGCCCATCGCCGAGGTGCTCGGTGGCGCGCTGGCCGGGCTCCGCGCGGGCGGCTCCGCCATCGAGGGTCACTGCGTGATCGGTCCCGCGTTCGCCGAGCCCAACCAGGTCATCGCCCAAGTCCGCGCCGCAGGCCTCCAAGTCCATCGGAGCCTCACTCGCGACGAGCTCGCCGCGCTCATGGCGCGCGCGCTCTTCGCGGTCGCCGGCTTCGGCACCAGCGTCTACGACCTCGCCGCGCTCGGCGTACCGGCACTCTACTGGGCCCACCACGCGACCGATCTGACCGGCGCCCGGCGGCTCGAGGGGCTTGGGCTCGGTGCGGCGGCAGGGTTCGCCGGAGACTTCACGCGGGATCGCTGTCGCGCGGCGCTGGAGCAGACGGTGCTGCGGGCCGAGTGGCGCACGTCGGCGAGCGCGCGAGGCATCCAGTTCCTGGCCGAGGCGAACGGCGCGGCGCGAATCGTCGAGCTGGTCGTCGGGGCCCGAGTTCCGGAGCGGATCGCCGGATGAAGCGCGGCGCGATCGTCCAGGCCCGTATGGGCAGCAGCCGGCTGCCCGGCAAGGTGCTCGCGGATCTGGCCGGGCGCCCACTGCTGGCGCGCGTGCTCGACCGGGTCCGCCTCGCCAGCACGCTCCAGTTGGTCGGTGTGGCGACGACGCTGGATCCGAGCGACGATCCGATCGCGGCCTTCTGCGCGCGCGAGGGCGTCCCCTGCCATCGCGGGCCGGTGGACGACGTGCTGCATCGCTATGTCGAGGCGGCTGACCGGTGGGCCGTCGACCACGTGGTTCGCATTACCGGCGACTGCCCGTTCATCTGCCCGACGACGATCGATCGGTTGGTGCGCGCGCTCGTCGATCAAGCCGCCGACTTTGCCACGTTGGATGGAGCTTCGCTCCATGAGGGGATCGATCCCTGGTCGAGCGCGGCCCTCCACCGCTTCGATGCACGGTCGCTGCCGGCCGACGAGCGGGAGCATCTCGCGCTGCTCGTGCGCCGGCACCCCGGCGAGATCCGAATCGCCTGGCTGCCGGTCGAGCCGCGATTCGCGGCGAGGCACGGGCTACGGCTGTCGGTGGACGAGGCGGCCGATCTCGCGTTCGCCCGCGCGCTCTACGCCGAGCTCGCCGCCGGGCCGCAACCGTTCAGCACCGATGACCTGGTCGCCGTGCTGGAGCGGCGACCCGCACTCCTGGACATCAACCGGCACGTGCCCCGTCGCGTGCCCGCGGGGATTCTATGACCGACACCGCCACGCTCGCGCCACGGTCGCTGCGCTGGTCCGCGATCGATTCGTTCGCCGGCAACCGGACGTCGCCCGCGCTGGCCACGGCCCGGCCCTGTCCGGTCTGCGGGTCGCTGCGGTGGCGGACCGTCGCGCGGTACGACGATTTCCAGTTCTTCACCGATAGCGCGCACGTGCCCAAGCGGACCGACGTCGTGGACGTGCAATGCGTGGTGTGCTTTGCCGTCTTCCTGAATCCGTGCTACTCCGAGCGGGGCTTCACCATCCTCTTCGCCGAAGCGGGACAATCCTACGGCGCGACCGACGGGCGACCCGAGGAGCAAATCGGGTGGCTGGGCCAGCGAGGGTTGCTGGCGGCCGGAAAGCAACTGCTTGACGCCGGTTGCTACGATGGGCGCTTTCTCGCCCGACTGCCCGCCGAAGTGCGCAAGGTAGGTGTGGACATCGACGCCCCGGCGCTCGAGCGCGGGCGGCGCGAGTTCGCGAGTCACGGCATCGAGTTCGTGCACGGCGACTTCGAGTCGTTTCGCTATCCGGGTCGGCCCGATACGATCACCCTCTTCCATGTATTGGAGCATCTGCCTCGCCCGGTCGAAGTGCTGCGGAATTTGCGCGCGCACGCGGGGCCGGGAACCCGGCTCGTGGTCGAGGTGCCGATCCTCGAGAACGGGTTCACCAACGACATCCTCGGCTTTCTCTCGGTGCAGCACATGACCCACTTCAGCCGCAAGAGCCTGACGAACGTCCTGGCGGCGGCGGGGTGGCGGATCGAGGAGCGCTGCGAGCAGCCCGACTACAACGGCTGCCGTGTGCTCGCGGCGCCGTGCGGGCCGGAGCCGGTCGTGACGGGCGATCCCGGCGACGTCGAGCTGCTGCACCAGAACTTGGCCAACTGGCATCGATCGATCGCGGCGGTGAGCGAGCGGTTGGCCGCCGTTCGGCCGGCCGATCGGGTCGCGATCTGGGGCGCCGGGATGCACGCCGAGGTATTGTATCAGCGCACCTCGCTCTTCGCGGAGCGCTCGCGCGAGTATGTCTTGGTCGACAGCGATCCGCTCAAGCAGGGACGTACCTGGCGCGGGCTTCCGATCTCGACCCCCGACCGGCTCCGTGAAGTCGATTGGACTACGGTGCCGCTCGTCATCTCGAGCTACGGGAGCCAGGAGAGGATCGCCGCGGCCGCCGCGCGCCTCGGCGTGCCGGAGGCGTGTATGGTGCGACTGTACGCCAATCTCCGGGTGTATTGACGTGACCGGCGGGACCGGCCTCGAGGGTAAAGTCGCACTGGTGACCGGCGGGAGCCGCGGTTTGGGTCGCGCCATCGCCATCGCGCTGGCCGAAGCCGGCGCGGACGTGGCGCTGACCTACGCGCGGGAGCGAGCCGAGGGGGAGGCCACCGCCGCGATGATCCGCGCGCTGGGCCGGCGGGCGCTGGTGCTGCCGCTCGAGCTTGCATCCCGGTCCAGTATTCGGGCGGCTCTCGCGGCCGCGATCGAGGCGTGGGGCCGTCTCGACGTGTTGGTCAACAACGCCGGCATCCTACAGCAGAAGCCGTTCGCCGAGATCAGTGATGATGACTTCGATCGGATGCTCGCGGTCAACCTGCGCGGCCCGTTCGTGTGCGCCCAGGAAGCGCTGCCGCTTCTCGCGCGACATGGGAACGGCGCCGTCGTGAACATCGCGTCGGTCGGTGGCCAGGTGGGCGGGACGCTGGCCGTGCACTACTCCGCGAGCAAAGCCGGCGTCATCGCGCTCACCCGCTCGCTGGCGCGGTTGGCGGCGCCCGCGGTGCGAGTCAACTGCGTGTCGCCGGGGTTGATCGAAACCGACATGACGCGGGACGAGCTGGCCTCGCCCGGTGCGGCGGACAAGCTGCGACAGATCCTGCTCGACCGCCCGGGCGAGCCGGCCGAGGTGGCGGCGGCGGTTGTGTTCCTGGCCTCGCCAGCGGCCGCGTACGTGACCGGCCAAGTGCTCAACGTCAACGGCGGACTCTATCTGGGATGAGCCAAGCGATGCACGGCGCCGAGGTCATCAGAGACGCGTTTCAGTGCCACGGACTCCGGGAGATCTACGTCTACCCGGGCGGCACCATCGCGCCGGTGCTCGATCTCATGGATGAGGCCGGCATCGAGATCTTCTGCGCCCGGCACGAGCAGGGCGCGGGATACGCGGCGCTCGCGGTGGCCCGCCTGACCGGCCGCCCGCAGGTGGTCATGGTGACGTCGGGGCCGGGTGTTACCAATGTGGTAACACCCGTGGCCGACGCATACTTCGACTCGACGCCCCTCGTCGTGCTCACGGGGCAGGTGGGTACCGGCGACATGCGGGGCCACCTGCCGATCCGTCAGCGCGGCTTTCAGGAGGTCGATACCATCGCTCTCCTGCGCCCGATCACCAAGGCCCAGTTCCTCCCGCTCACTCCCGATGCCGTGCCCGAGATGATCGAGCAAGCGTTCGCGCTGGCGGCGGAAGGACGGCCGGGACCCGTCGTCGTCGATCTTCCGATGAACGTACAGCGCGGCGAGTTGACGGTGGCGCCCCGCGTCCCGAGCCGAGCCGCACAGCTCGAGCGCGATCTGCCCTCCCCGAGCGCGCAGTCGATCGCGCAGGTCGCCGAGTGGCTGGCCGCGGCCGAGCGGCCGGTGATCATCGCCGGACAGGGCGTGCTGCTTGCGGGCGCGCACCAGGAGCTGCGGCGGCTCGCCGATCGAGCCTTGATTCCGGTGTCGCAAAGCCTGCTCGGCCTCGGCGCCTATCCGACCAACGCGCCGCTCGCGCTCGGATTTCACGGGCATACGGGAAACCAGACGGCCGGCCTCGCGATCCACAACGCGGACCTGGTGCTCGTCGTCGGCTCGCGGCTCGACGTGCGCCAAACCGGCACTCGCACCGACGCCTTCGCGCCGGCCGCGCGCGTGGTGCGCATCGATCTCGACGAGGCGGAGCTCTGCCATTCGCGGGTGGACTCGCATCTGAACCTTCATGCCGACGCCCGCCGCGCCCTCGGCGCACTGGATGTGGCGCTCGCCGGGACCGAGCCGCCGCCCGCGCGCCGCCAGTGGCTGGAGCAGATCGGCGAGTGGCGGTGTCGGCACGCGCTCACGTTCGAGCGGGACGGCGTCCTCAAGCCCCAGCTCGTGATCGAGACGCTCAACCGGCTCACCAAGGGCGAGTCGCTGGTCTGCGTGTCGGGCGTCGGGTCACATCAGCAGTGGACCGCGCGCCATTTCGACTTCGACTATCCGCGTCGCGTCTGGCTCACCTCCGGCGGCCACGGCGCGATGGGCTTCGATCTCCCGGTCGCGATCGGCGCGCAGCGGGTCGACCCGCACCAGCGGGTGCTCTGCTTCGTGGGGGACGGCTCGCTGCAGATGAATATCCAGGAGCTGGCGACGATCGTCTCCTATGCCCTTCCGGTGAAGATCGTCGTGCTCGACAACCATCGGCTCGGGATCGTCTCCCAGTTCCAGAAACTCAATTGGCAGCGCGATCCGACATGCGGCGACAAGTGGAATCCCGACTTTGCCGCGATCGCGCGGGCGTGGGGCCTCTCGGCCCGCACGGTGACCGACGTGACCGACATCGAGCGCGCGGGCCGCTGGCTGCTCGACGTGCCGGGACCCGCGCTGCTTCACTGCGTGGTCGACCCGGCCGAGGATGTGAGCCCGATGCTGTTGGGAGGCCAGACCATGGATCAGATGTGGTCCCGTGCCTAAGACGATTCTGATCGTGAGCGGCGGTGCGGAGGCGGTGCCCGGCATTCGGCGCGCCAAGGAGCTGGGGCTGCACGTGGTGGTGGCCGATCGCGATCCGAACGCGCCGGGGATGCGCGTGGGCGACGAGCCCATCGTTGCCAGCACCTACGATCCCGAGGCTATGGTGGCGGCCGCGCGGCGCTACGCGCGCACGGTGCGCCCGCTGGATGGCGTGCTCTCGGTCGCCGCCGACGTTCCTCGCACGGTCGCGGCGGTGGCGAGCGCGCTCGGTATACCGGGCCCGTCGCCCGCGACGGCCATCCTCGCCACCGACAAGCTTGCCATGAAGGAGCGCTTCGTCGAGGCGGGCATTCCGATACCCTGGTTCGCGGCGATCGGCTCGGTCGACGACCTTCGGACCGTCGTCGCGCGGCGGGGCCTCCCGCTCGTGATCAAGCCGGTCGACAGCCGGGGCGCGCGAGGCGTGCTGCGATTGACGGCGGACGTGGATCTCGCGTGGGCATACGCCGAGGCGGCCGCCGAGTCACCGTCCGGCCGGGTCATGGTCGAAGAACACCTCCGGGGGCCGCAATACAGCACCGAGTCGCTGCTCCTCGACGGCATCGGATTCACTCCGGGCTTCGCCGAGCGAAACTACGAGTATCTGGAGCGCTTCGCGCCGTACATCATCGAGAACGGCGGACAGCAGCCGCCGGCACTCGAGCCGGACCACCGCGCCGAACTCGTCGCGCTGGCTGAGGAGGCCGGGCGTGCGCTCGGCGTGCGAACCGGCGTGGTGAAGGGTGATATGGTGCTGACTCCCGAGGGCCCGAAGGTGATCGAGATCGCGACCCGTCTTTCGGGCGGCTGGTTCTGCACCGATCAGATCCCGCTCGCGACGGGCGTCGATCTGGTCGGCGCCGCGATCCGCCTGGCGGTGGGCGAGCGAGTCGATCCATCCGAGCTGGCACCGCGCCGCCACCGGGGAGTCGCCATTCGATACTTCTTTCCGGAGCCCGGCCGGGTCGTCGCCATTCGCGGCGCCGAGGCCTTCGCCGCCGCAGCAGGGGTCCACCGTCTCCAGCTCTATGTGCGTGCCGGCGACGTCGTCCAGTCTGTGACGAACCACACCAAGCGCGCCGGCTATGTGATCACGGTGGGCGAGAGCTGCGCCGAGGCTGTCGCCCGGGCGCGCGAAGTCGTGGATGCGGTGCGGATCGAGACGACGCCCGCATGAGCACGCTTCGGCTGTTCTCGGTCTTTCACCTGAACCTCGCCTTCTCTTCGATCGAGGAGGATCAGCGCGCGCTGGTGATCGACCGGTGCTATTGGCCGCTGCTCGACCTCGTGCGCCGCCGAGGGCTGCCCCTCGGGATCGAGGCGCCGGGCTATACGTTGGAGGCGATCGAGGCGATCGATCCCGGCTGGATCGCATCGCTCCGCGAGCTGATCGGCTCGGGAGGGTGCGAGTTCGTCGGCAGTGGTTACGCGCAGCTCATTGGACCTCTGGTGCCGGCGGCGCTCGTGGCGGCGAATCTCCGGCTCGGTCAGGAGACCTACCGGCGCCTGCTCGGTCTCGAGTCCTCGCTCGCCCTGGTGAACGAGCAGGCCTACTCCGCCTCGCTGGTGCAACACTATCTGGATGCCGGCTATCGAGCGCTGGTGATGGAGTGGGACAACCCATACTCGGCGCATCCCGAGTGGTCGTCCGAGCTTCGGCATCTGCCGCAGCGCGCGGTCGGCCAGAACGGCGCCACGATCCCGGTGCTGTGGAACCGCTCGATCGCGTTTCAAAAGTTTCAGCGCTACGCCCATGGCGAGCTGGAGCTGGAGGAGCATCTCGACTATCTACGGCGGCAGCGGGGCCGAGTCGACCGAGTGTTCTCGCTGTACGGAAGCGACGCCGAGGTCTTCGACTTCCGGCCCGGCCGGTATCGCACGGAGGCACCGCTCGGCGCGCCGCGCGAGTGGCGGCGCATCGAGGGCCTGTTCGACGCGCTGGCGAGCGAGCCCGGCATCGTCGTCGGCCCGCCGAGCGCGGCGCTTGCCTACCTCGACTGTCCCGGCGCCGACAAGGCCATCACGCTCGAGTCCCCCGAGGCGCCGATTCCGGTCAAGAAGCAGCCGAAGTATCACATCGCGCGCTGGGCAGTCAGTGGCCGAGACGATCTCGGCATCAACACGGCTTGCTGGCGTGCGTATCAGCAGCTGCGGGCCGACGATCGAGGCCGCGACGCGGATTGGCGGGAGCTGTGCTATCTGTGGAGCAGCGATTTCCGGACCCACATCACGGATCAGCGCTGGAAAGCCTATCGCGCCCGGCTCGACGCCTTCCAGTCACGGCTCGGCGCCCGTGGCCCGGCGGCCGGCGGGAGCAAGAGCGCCCTCCGGGCCTTGCTGCCGCCCGAGGTCGAGCTCGAGCGCTCCGGACGGTATCTGACGCTCGCGACCGCCTCGATGCGGCTTCGGCTCAATTGCCGGCGCGGCCTCGCGATCGATGCGCTCACCATTCCCGCGCTCTCGGAGCATCCGCTGATCGGCAGTCTGCCCCACGGATACTTCGACGACATCGAGTGGAGCGCGGACCAGTACACGGGGTTCCTGGTGCTGGCCGCGGCCGGTCAGCCGCAGGTGACCGATTTGGAGCCGGTCGAGCCGAGCGTGGGTTGGGACGAGCGGTCGGGGCAGGTCATGGTGCGGGGGCGGGCGCAGACGCCGCTCGGCCCCATCCGCAAGGAAATCGCGTTCTCGATCGACCGGCCGCGAGTATCGGTGCGCTATCGGCTCGACTGGCCGGCGATTCCGCTCGGCACCCTCCGGCTGGGGCACGTGACCCTGATTCCGACTTCGTTCGACGAGCCAACGCTGTTCATGGGCACGCACAACGGCGGTGTCGAGCCGGAAGTCTTTCAGCTTGGCGACGCGGAGGTGGACCACCTGCCGCCGGTGTCCCACCTGGTGTCGTGTCGCTCGGGGCTGGGCGCCACGGAAGGCGTGGTGGTGCTGGGAGACGCGCGGCGGGCGCTGCGCATCGAGCTCGACCGGACCGAAGCCGCGCTTCTGCCTCTGCTCACGATGCGGCGGATCGGCGCCCGGTTCTTCTGTCGCATCACGCTGTCGGCCCGGGAGCTGGACGACACCAGCCGATTCGAGCGGCGGGGGCGAAGCGCGTTGGTGGACTCGCTCGGGTTCGCGATCACGCCGGCGAGCGGGCTCTAACTCGCCCGCGCCTCGCGGCCGTGCCGGCTGACGTCGGCGAGCGCTGCCGCGACCGCGGCGATGACGATCCCGAAGTCGCGCGATCCATCACCCTCGAAGATGCGCATCGACGGAAACCACGGCCTCCGATCGGTGCCGAGCATGGTCCAGCTCCCCGGCCCGCGGTGGAGCCGCCACGTCGGACGCCCCAGCGCGCCGGCCAGCTCGCCGACCGAGTTGGGAATCGAGACTACGAGATCCAGTCCGGCCATGAGCGCGGCGGTGCCCTCGAAGTCGTTCTTGAGATCGAGATCGGGCCAGCTCCGGATGGAAATCCCAAGGCGGTCCCTCGCATCGGCCAAGGCGAGGGCGCAATCATCGTACTGCAAGTTTATAAACTGGACGCCGGGCGTCCGGAGGATCGGCGCCCACTGGGGCAACGTGGTATAGCTCTTCTCCCGCTCGGCGGTGACGAGCTGGCTCCGCCAGCTGAGGCCCACCCGAAGCCCGGGGCCCAGCGTCGCGAGCCGATCGCGCCAGAAGGCCGCGCGCGCGGGATCGGGAACCAGGTAGCCGGGCCGGTCGGGAAAGCTCGCCACCGTCGGCCTGAAGTGGCGGGGCAGGTCACCGATCGCGATATGGTAGTCGGCTCGCGGCATCGCGGGCCCCTCGAGCACGCCGGCGTCGACGATGGCCGCTTCGGGAAAGGACCGCGCGAAGAGCGAACCGAGCCGACCCGCGCATGCCAGCGTCACCCGGGCGCCGGTCGCGATCAGC